>NZ_JBFTZM010000005.1:0-397911 GCF_056406795.1 Neorhizobium sp. P1_A6
GAGCATGGCGGTGTGTTCGACAAGCACCTTGTCGATCTTGCTCCAGTCGAGCCAGGTGATCGCATTGTCCTGGCAATAGGCATTGTTGTTGCCGCGCTGGCTGCGGCCGGCTTCGTCGCCCATGGTGAGCATGACCGTGCCGCGGCTGGCAAACAGGGTGGAGATGAGGGCCGCGGCATCGCGGCGGCGGTTCTCGTTGATCGCCGCATCGTCGGTCTCGCCTTCAACGCCGTTGTTCCAGGAGAAATTCTCGCCGTGGCCGTCGCGGTTCTGTTCGCCGTTCGCCTCGTTGTGTTTGTGCTCGTTGGAGACAAGATCCATCAGGGTGAAGCCGTCATGGGCGGCGAGGAAGTTGACGGTGCGGCTGCGGCCGGACCTTTCGAAAACATCCGATGACCCCGAAAGCCGCGTCGCGAGCGCGCCGGTCGTCCACTGGTCGCCGCGCCAGTAGCGGCGCATGTCGTCGCGGGCGCGGTCGTTCCACTCCAGGAAAGGTTCCAGAAAATTGCCGAGCTGGTAGCCGCCGGGCCCGATATCCCAAGGTTCGGCGATCAGGATGCGGTCCTTCAGCGCCTCGTCGGAGATCATCGCCTTCAGGGTCTCGCCCTTGCCATCGAAACCGCTTTCCGTGCGGCCGAGGACGGGGGCAAGGTCGAAACGGAACCCGTCCACGCCGGCATGGACGACGAAATGGCGGAGCGTGTCGATGATCAGCCGGCGGACATAGGGATGGTCGCAGGCGACCGTGTTGCCGGTGCCGGTATCGTTGACCAGATGGCCGGGCTCGCCATAGACATGGCGGTAATAGGAGCGGTTGTCGAGGCCACGCATGGAGAGCGTTGCGCCAAGCCTATCGCTCTCGCCGGTATGGTTGAAGACGAGGTCGAGGATGGTGCCGATGCCGGCCTGGTGCAGCGTTGCGACCGTCTCGCGCAGTTCCCTGATGCCGCCAGGGCAGAGGCGCGGATCGAGCGCCATGAAGGCGACCGGATTGTAGCCCCAGCCATTGGTGAGACCGAGCGGGGGAAGGTGGCGTTCGTCGATCCAGGCGGTGATCGGCATCAGCTCGATCGCATCGACGCCGATCTTCTTCAGGTGTGCGATGATCGAGGGATGGGCAAGCGCTGCGACCGTGCCGCGCTGTTTTTCCGGGATCGCCGGGTGAAGCATGGTGAAGGGTTTGACCGCGACCTCGTAGACGAAGCCGCCGGGCGGCAGGATCGGCCGGCCGATCTTGGCGAGCGGATCGCGGGTGACGATCGCCCTCGGGACCAGATCGGCGGTGTCGACGCCGAACATGGAGAGCCGGGCGTCGTGCCGGAAGGGACGATCGAGTTCCCGGGCATAGGGATCGACCAACAGCTTCGACGAATCGAACCAGGAGCCGTTATCGGGATCATACGCACCCCAGGCGCGGTAACCGTAACGGGCGCTGGCACCGAGCGCCGGCACCGAGATGCGATGGATATCGTCGCGGCCACGCACCAGCCGGTGGCGGGCGATTTCCTTCTTTCCCTCGGCGTCGAAAAGGCAGAGCTCGATCCGCTCGGCATGGTGCGACCAGACGGCGAAGTCAGCGCCGTCTGCGGTCAGGGATACGCCGAGTTTCGGGTCAGAGGGTCTGGCCAACGGTTTTACCCCCCTCTGCCCTGCCGGGCATCTCCCCCTCAAGGGGGGAGATCGGATGGAGCAACGTCTCGGCCACCGTTAGCGTCGGCGAGGAAGGAAAGCAGTGCGTCTTGCCAATCTCCCCCCTTGAGGGGGAGATGCCCGGCAGGGCAGAGGGGGGTAAAGGCATCCATCGGCCTCCCGATTTGAGCGCGACAAGCCATCACGTAATCACGGTCGGCTTGTCGCGGCCTGTCCTCTTGCGCAGATCGGAGATCTGGTCAGCGACGGCGATGAGGTCGGCGAGCGCTTCCTGGGTGTCGATCGCATGGCGCGACGCGTCCGGCTCGTAGCGCTCGACATAGACGCGGATCGTGGCGCCCGAGGTGCCGGTGCCGGAGAGGCGGAAGACGACGCGGGAGCCGCCTTCGAAGAGGATGCGGATGCCCTGGTTCTTGGAGACAGAACCGTCGATTGGATCGTGATAGGCGAAGTCGTCGGCCGTTGCGACCTTCAGCGCACCGAACGACTGGCCGGGGAGGGTCGCCAGCTTGTCGCGCAGAGCGGTGATCAGCAGGTTGGCGGCTTCCGAATCGACCTCTTCGTAATCGTGGCGGGAATAGTAGTTGCGGCCGTATTCGGCCCAGTGCTTCCTGACGATCTCTTCGACGCTTTCGTTGCGGGCGGCCATGATGTTCAGCCAGAAGAGCACCGCCCAGAGGCCGTCCTTTTCGCGCACATGGTCCGAGCCGGTGCCAAAACTTTCTTCGCCGCAGACGGTCGCCTTGCCGGCGTCGAGCAGGTTGCCGAAGAACTTCCAGCCGGTCGGGGTTTCGTACATGCCGATGCCGAGTTTTTCGGCGACGCGGTCGGCGGCAGCACTGGTCGGCATCGAGCGGGCGATGCCGGCGATGCCGCGGGCGTAACCCGGAGCGACAGTGGCGTTGGCGGCGATGATTGCGAGACTGTCGGAAGGGGTGACGAACATGCCCTTGCCGACGATCATGTTGCGGTCGCCGTCGCCGTCGGACGCGGCGCCGAAATGCGGCCCGTCGGGGCTCATGACGTCGTCATAGAGTTCCTTGGCGTGGACGAGGTTCGGGTCCGGGTGGTGGCCGCCGAAATCCGGCAGGGGCACGGCGTTGCGGACCGAGCCTTCCGGGGCGCCGAGGCGGTTTTCGAGGATCTGCCGCGCATAGGGGCCAGTGACGGCGCCCATCGAGTCGATGACGACATTGACGCCGCTGGCGATCAAGGCGCGGATCGACGGGAAGTCGAACAGCTGCTCCATCAGCTCGGCATAGTCGGCGACCGGGTCGATCACCTCGACCGCTATGCCGGCGACGTCGAAGGAGCCGATCGCGTCAAGATCGAGATCGACGACATCGGCGATCTTATAGGTGTCGATGACCTTGGAGCGGGCGAAGATCGCGTCGGTGATCTTTTCCGGGGCCGGGCCGCCATTGCCGATGTTGTACTTGATGCCGAAATCCTCGGTCGGACCGCCTGGATTGTGGCTGGCCGAGAGGATGATGCCGCCGAAAGCCTTGTACTTGCGGATGATGTTGGAGGCGGCGGGCGTCGAGAGGATGCCGCCCTGGCCGACCATGACCTTGCCGAAGCCGGCGGCCGCGGCCATCTTGATCGCCTTCTGGATGACCTCGCGGTTGTAGTAGCGGCCGTCGCCGCCGATCACCAGCGTCTGGCCCTCGAAGCCTTCGAGGCTGTCGAAGATCGACTGGATGAAGTTCTCCGCATAGTTCACTTGCGCGAAGACCGGGACCTTCTTGCGCAGGCCGGACGTGCCCGGCTTCTGATCCTGATAGGGAGTGGTGGTGACGGTCTTGATCATGGTCAGGAACCTTTTTTGGCAATGAGGCTGGAATAGAGGCCGGCATAAAGTCCGGCGCTCCTTTCCCAGGAGACGTCGGATTTCATGCCCTGCTTCTGCATCCCCGTCCAGACCTTCGGCTGATGGTAGAGGCCAACGGTGCGGCGAAGCGCCCGGCGCAGGTTGTCGGTGGTGACCGGGCTGAAGGAGATGCCGGTGGCGGCCTTGGCGGCGATCGCGGCATGGCTTGCGTCGATGACGGTGTCGTTCAAGCCGCCGGTGCGGGCTACGACCGGAATGCAGCCGTATCTGAGGCCGTAGAGTTGGGTGAGGCCGCAGGGCTCGAAGCGCGAGGGGATGGCGATCGCATCGCAGCCCGCCTGCATCAGGTGGGAGAGCGGCTCGTCATAGATGGAGAGGACGGCGACCTTGCCGGGGTGGCGTTTGGCTGCGGCATGGAAGGCGTTTTCGAGCGCCCGGTCGCCGGAGCCGAGCACCGCCAGCCGCCCGCCCATCGCGACGAGATCGTCGAGCGTTTCGGCCAGCAGGTCCATGCCCTTCTGCCAGGTGAGCCGCGAGATGACGCAGAAGAGCGGTCCGGCCTCTCGGTCGAGACCGAAGCGCTCAGTGACCGCCCGCTTGTTCTCGGCGCGGGTCTTCAGCGTGGTGGCGTTGTAGTGGGTTTTCACGGCGGGATCGGTCGCCGGGTCCCAGATCTCGGCGTCGATGCCGTTGACGATGCCGTGCAGATCGCCCTGGCGGATCGTCAGCAGGCCTTCGAGACCCATGCCGAATTCGGGGGTGAGGATTTCCTCGGCATAAGAAGGGCTGACGGTCGAGATTGCCCAGCTCGTCTGCAGCCCGGCTTTCAGGAAACCGACGCCGCCGAAATATTCGACGCCTTCGATGCTAAAGGCGTGCGCCGGCAGATCGAGATAGGGAAAGATGTCGGCGCCGTACTGGCCCTGGAAGGCGATGTTGTGGATGGTGGTGAGCGTCGGCACTTCCGGCTCGTCGGAATAACGCATATAGGCCGGCACCATCGCCGCCTGCCAGTCGTGGACGTGGACGATATCCGGTCGCCAGCCGCCATCGCCGTCCGCCATGGCGCCCTGGGCGATCATCGCGCCGGCCTTGGAGAGGGCCGCGAAACGACGCCAGTTGTCGAAATGGTCCTTGCCGGTCGCATCGGCATAAGGGCCGCCCGGGCGGTCGAAGAAGACGGGGGAATCGAGGATCAGGAGATCGAGCCCCTGATGCTCGACTTCGAGCAGGTCGGCCCTGGCGCCGAGCAGGTTTTCGAAACTCAGACGGAGCTTGGCGCCCTTGACGGCCCGCATCACCGCCGGATAACCGGGCATCAGCGTCTTGACCGAAACGCCATGCCCCTTCAGCGCCAGCGGCAGCGCCCCGGCCACATCGGCAAGTCCGCCGGTCTTGACCAGCGGATAGACTTCGGACGCAACCGAAAGCACTTCCATAACGCGTTACAGGTCCAGTTTGTCGATCATCGTCTGGGTGATCAGGCAGATGCCGTTTTCGGTGCGCCGGAAACGCTTCGCATCGATTTCGGGATCCTCGCCGACCACCAGGCCCTCCGGAATGGTTACACCGTGATCGATGACGACATTGCGAAGCTGCGCGCGTCTTCCGATCCGGACGTTCGGCAGCACGACCGCGCCCTCAAGGCGTGAATAGGAATTGGCGCGTACCCCGGTGAACAGCAGGCTGCGATTGAGCGACGAACCGGAAATGATGCAGTCGCCTGAAACGACCGACGAGGTCGCCGAGCCGCGGCGGTTTTCGTCGTCATGGACGAATTTCGCCGGCGGGGTGATCTCCGCATAGGTCCAGATCGGCCAGGACTTGTCATAGATATCAAGCCCGGGAACGATTTCCGTCAGGTCGATATTGGCCTGCCAGTAGGCGTCGACCGTGCCTGCGTCGCGCCAATAGGGTTCGCGCTCGAAATCGGACCGAACGCAGCTATCGGCGAACCGATGGGCGACCGCTTTGCCGTGCTCGACAATATAGGGAATGATGTCCTTGCCGAAGTCGCGGCTGGAGCCGGGCGTTTCGGCGTCGCGCTTCAGCACGTCCATCAGGAACTTGGTGTGGAAGACGTAGATGCCCATCGAGGCGAGCGCGAAACCGGGATTGCCGGGAATGCCGGGCGGATCGGCGGGCTTTTCGACGAAGGCGATGATCTCGTCCTTCTCGTTGACATGCATGACGCCGAAGCCGGTGGCTTCCATGCGCGGCACTTCCAGGCAGCCGACGGTGACCTGGGCGCCGCTGTCCACATGCTGCTGGAGCATGTATTCGTAGTCCATCTTGTAGACGTGGTCGCCGGCGAGGATGACCATGTATTCAGGCGCGTAGGCCTCGATGATGTCGATGTTCTGGAAGACAGCGTCGGCGGTGCCTTCGTACCATTGCGTCTCGGAGACGCGCTGGGAGGCGGGGAGGATGTCGAAGCTCTCGTTGCGTTCGGGCCGGAAGAAGTTCCAGCCGCGCTGCATGTGGCGGATCAGCGAATGCGCCTTGTATTGCGTCGCCACCCCGATGCGGCGGATGCCGGAATTCAGGGCGTTGGAGAGCGCGAAATCGATGATGCGCGCCTTGCCGCCGAAATAGACCGCCGGCTTGGCGCGGCGGTCGGTGAGTTCCTTCAATCGGCTGCCGCGACCGCCGGCAAGCACATAGGCCATGGCATCGCGCGATAGAGGCTGAATTCTTTTCTCGTTCATCGTTCCCTCCCAAGGTCCCTTATGCTTGTTCCAGTTCGAGCATGATCGTCGCGAGCGGCGGTAGCGTGACTTCGGCCTGGATGGTTCCTCCCGCGTTCACAGCGTGAACGCGACCGCCATTGCCTTTGCCGCTGCCGCCGTAGATCTCGGCGTCGGTATTCAATATTTCCCGCCATCTGCCTTCGATTGGCAAGGGGATACGGAAATTCTCACGATAGACGGGGGTGAAATTGCTGATCACCGCCACGGGCTTTTCTCCCGGCGACATACGCAGCCAGGCATAGACGGAATTTTCCGCGTCGTCGGCGATCAGCCACTGAAAACCTTCGCCCTCGCAGTCGCGGGCATGCAGTGCGGGTTTCGAGCGGTAGCAGAAATTGAGATCGCGCACCAAGCGGCGCATGCCCTCGTGCGGATGGTACTGGAGCAGGTTCCAGTCGAGCGAGCGGGCTTCGCTCCATTCGCTCCATTGGGCGAATTCCTGGCCCATGAACAGCAGCTTCTTGCCGGGATAACCCCACATGAAGCCGTAATAGGCCCGCAGGTTTGCGAATTTCTGCCAGTCGTCGCCGGCCATCTTGGCGATCAGCGAACCTTTGCCGTGCACCACTTCGTCGTGGGACAGCGGCAGGACGAAATTCTCCGAATAGGCGTAGAGGAGGCCGAAGGTGAGTTCGTGGTGATGGTGTTTGCGGTGGATCGGTTCACGCTGCAGGTAGCTCAGCGTGTCGTGCATGAAGCCCATGTTCCACTTGAAGCCGAAACCGAGGCCACCCTCGTGAACGGGCTGCGAGACCTTCGGCCAGGAAGTGCTCTCCTCGGCGATCGTCATCACGCCCGGATGGGCGCCATAGGAAAGCGAGTTCATCTTCTGCAGGAAGCGCACCGCTTCGAGGTTCTCGCGCCCGCCATATTCGTTCGGTACCCACTCGCCCTCTTTGCGCGAATAGTCGAGATAGAGCATGGAGGCGACGGCATCGACGCGCAGGCCGTCGAGATGGAATTTTTCCGACCAGTAGAGCGCGTTGTTGACGAGGTAGGAGAGGACTTCGTTGCGGCCGAAATTGTAGATCGCCGTATTCCAGTCCGGGTGGAAGCCCTGGCGCGGGTCGGCATGCTCGTAGAGCGCCGTGCCGTCGAAGAAACGCAGGCCATGGGCATCGGTCGGGAAATGCGCCGGCACCCAGTCGAGGATGACGCCGAGACCGACCTTGTGGCAGCCGTTGACGAAGCGGGCAAACCCTTCCGGCTCGCCGAAGCGGGCGGTCGGGGCGAAAAGCCCGGTCGTCTGGTAACCCCAGGACGGGTCGAAAGGATGTTCGGTGATCGGCAGGAATTCGATATGGGTGAAGCCCATGTCGGTGCAGTAGGGGATCAGTTCCGAAGCGAGATCGTCCCAGGAGAGGAAGGAGCCGTCCGGCTTTTTGCGCCAGGAGCCGGCATGCACCTCATAGATCGAGATCGGCTGGCGGCGGTGGTCCGCCTTTTCCCAGAATTCCCGGTGGGCGGCGTCGTCCCATTTCTGGGAGAGTTCGGGTGCAGTGACCGAGGCGGTGTTGGGCCGCAGTTCGGCACGCCGGGCATAGGGATCGGCCTTCAGCGGCAGGAGCTTGCCGTTCTTGCCGACGATCTCGAACTTGTAGGCAGAGCCGGCCCGCACGTCGGGGGCGAAGATTTCCCAGATGCCGGTATCGACGCGCAGCCGCATGACGTGCCGGCGGCCGTCCCAGCCGTTGAAGTCGCCGACGACGGAAACGCGCTTGGCGTTCGGCGCCCAGACGGCGAAGTGGAAACCTTCGACGCCTTCGTGTTTGAGGGCATGGGCGCCCATCTTGTCGAACAGGCGCAGATGCGAGCCTTCGCGGACGAAATAGTCGTCCATCGGGCCGAGCACCGGGCCGAACGTATAGGGGTCCGTCACCGCCCATTCGTCATCGCCGCGGCGGGCGCGGTAACGGATCGGCTGGAGATGGGTGGCGTTGACGACGCCTTCGAAATATCCGGCGTCGTGGCGGCGCTTCAGTTCCCCGAGTTCGGTGCCGTTCAGCGAAAGGGCGGTGACCGCTTCCGCTCCGGGCACGAAACAGCGGACCCTGAAACCATCCCCGAGCTTGTGGAGCCCGAGGACGGCAAAGGGATTGGTATGCCTGCCTTCCAAAATCGCCTCGATCTCGGATAACGGAATCTCGCCTGGGGCTCTCCCGTCATCGACGCGCGGCGATTTTTTCATCAGGCTCTCCAGATTTCCGACGCATACTGACGAATAGTTCTGTCCGAGGAGAACCATCCCATCCGGGCGGTATTGCGAATTGTCTTCGAATACCAGGATTTAGGGTCGGACCAGATTTGGTCAACGTTACGCTGGGCTTCCGCGTAGGCGTCGAAATCTGCGGCGACCATGAACCAGTCATGATTGTAGATGCCGTCGATCAGGCCGGTGAAGCGGGAGCGGTCGTCCGGCGAAAAGACACCGGTGGCGATCGCGTTGAGCGCCTGGGCCAGTTCACGCGACTTCTCGATGATGGCGCGGGGCTGGTGGCCTTCTTCGCGCACCTTGGCGACTTCGTCGGCAGTCATGCCGAAGATGACAATGTTTTCCTCGCCGACATGGTCGCGCATCTCGACATTGGCGCCGTCGAGCGTGCCGATGGTCAGTGCGCCGTTCAGAGCGAACTTCATGTTGCCGGTGCCGGATGCTTCCATGCCGGCGGTGGAGATCTGTTCGGAAAGATCGGCGGCCGGAACGATGATCTCGGCGAGCGAGACGTTGTAGTTCGGCACGAAAACGACCTTCAGCAGGCCGCGGACGGCCGGGTCGTTGTTGATGGTGCGAGCCACGTCGTTGGCGAGCTTGATGATCAGCTTGGCGTTGTGATAGCTCGGCGCCGCCTTGCCGGCGAACAGTTTTACGCGTGGGACCCAGTCCAGTTCCGGATGCGAGCGGATCTGGTCGTAAAGGGCGACGGCTTCGATGATGTTCAAAAGCTGGCGCTTGTATTCGTGGATGCGCTTGATCTGGATGTCGAACATTGCCGACGGATCGATGCGGATGCCCATGCGGCTGCCGACGAGATTGGCAAGCTGCACCTTGTTGGCCCGCTTCACGGCGGCGAACTTCTCTTGGAACGCCTTGTCGTCGGCATGGGCATTGAGCCCCTTCAAGGCATCCGTATTGTCTAGGAACTCGTCGCCGATCGCTTCCTGAATGAGCGAGGTGAGACCCTGGTTGCATTGCATCAGCCAGCGGCGCGGGGTGATGCCGTTGGTCTTGTTGTTGATGCGGGCCGGATACATCGTGTGCAGGTCGGCGAACACCGTGACCTTCATCAGGTCGGTGTGCAGGGCCGAGACGCCATTGACAGAATGTGAGCCGACAAAGGCAAGGTTGCCCATGCGGACGCGACGGTCGCCGCTTTCGTCGATCAGTGAGATCGAGCGGATCTGGGTATCGGAGAAGCTCTTCTGCTTGCGCGCCTCGATCAGGATCAGGGCGTTGATCGCGTAGACGATCTGCATGTGGCGCGGCAGAAGGCGCTCGAACAGCGGCACCGGCCAGGTTTCCAGCGCTTCCGGCAGGAGCGTGTGGTTGGTGTAGGAGAAGGTCTGGCGGGTGACAGACCAGGCCTGCTCGAAATCCATGCCGTGGATGTCGGTCAGCAGGCGCATCAGCTCGGCGATCGACACGGCCGGGTGGGTGTCGTTGAGCTGGATCGCGACTTTCTCATGCAGATTGGTGAAATCCGGATATTGCTGCAGGTGGCGGCGCAGGATGTCCTGAAGCGAGGCCGACGAGAAGAAGAACTCCTGGCGCAGGCGCAGTTCCTGGCCGGCCGGGTTGGCATCTGCCGGGTAGAGGACTCGGGTCAGGCTTTCGGCCTTGTTGCTTTCGCGCAGGGCGCCGATGTGGTCGCCGGCGTTGAAGGCATCTAATAGAATCGGGTCGATCGGCTGGGCTGACCAGAGGCGCAGCGTGTTGACGCGTTTTCCGCGCCAGCCGACGGCCGGCGTGTCATAGGCCATGGCGATGACGCGTTCGGCCGGCTTCCAGACATAACGCGGCGTCTCGTCGTAACCGCCGACCGTCTCGACCGTGCCGCCGTAGCCGATCTCGTAGGAGCTTTCGCGGCGTTCGAATTCCCAGGGGTTGCCGTGGGCGAGCCAGCTTTCCGGAAGCTCGACCTGCCAGCCGTCTGCCATCTGCTGACGAAACAGGCCGTGTACGTAGCGGATGCCGTAGCCATAGGCCGGGATGTCGACGGTCGCCATGCTCTCCATGAAACAGGCAGCGAGCCGGCCGAGGCCGCCGTTGCCGAGTGCTGCATCCGGTTCCAGAACCGCAATCACGTCGATGTCGACGCCGAGCGAAGACAGCGCGTCGCGGATTTCCTGCATCAGGCCCATGTTGCTGACCGCGTCGCGCATCAGGCGGCCGATCAGGAATTCAAGCGACAGGTAATAGACGCGCTTGCCGCCGGTCCGATAGACCTTGCGGGTCGATTCCATCCAGGTGTCGATGATGCGGTCGCGCACCACCAGGATGGTGGCGGTCAGCCAGTCGTGGGGCTTCGCCACCTTCGCGTCCTTGCCGATACGGTAGGTCAGGCGCTCGATGATCTCTTCCGCCATGATTTCGGGGCGAGAGCTGCGGGGGGCCGGCTGAGGAATTTCGACCGGAGAAGACGTGTTGTTCATATGTCGCCAACTTTCTGGGGAGCGGGAGGAAGGGCGTCCGATTCAGTCCATCTGGCATGATGTATAGAGACAGTTTATGCACCGTTATGACACTGCGCAATGACCGATTTATCTTTGCGTGTATCGGCTGGACAAGACCAACGAAAAACGCCCCGCCGGTGAGGGCGGGGCGTTTTTGCGGCCTTTCTGGAAGGCAGGTTCAGTTGGTCAGGCGGGTACCCGTCTTGGCGGCCTTGCGGGCGATCTCGCCGAAGCTCTCGACCAGCGTCGTCATGTCGTCCGGTTCGTAATAATATTCGGCCTTGCCGCTCGAGCAGTATTCGAGCAGGCTCTTGCCATTGGCCGGGGCCATGAAGGCGATCGTGTAGATCTTGATGCCGTCGGTCTTGGCCTGATCGCAGATGCCACGCACCTTGGTATCCAGCGTCTTGTTCCAGCTCGAGCTGTTGCCGGTCATTTCTCCATCCGTCATCAAAACGATGAAACGCTCGAAGGAGGTGTTCTTCTTGCTGTCGTGCGCGGTCTTTTCGGTGGCATTGGCGGCCTTCAGCGCGTTGACGGCGTTGGTCATCGCGCCACTGGCGTCGGTACCGCCATCCGGGACGGCCGGCAGCTTGTTGACATAGGTGGACACGGCGGTTGTGCCCCAGTCGATTTTCTGTTCAGTCTTGGTCTTGTCGTCGTAGCTGTCGGCGCCGACGCGGATCAGCTCGTTGCCGGGGTCGGCCTTCTTGAGTTCCGCGAACATCACTGCGGCCGCGGTCTTCAGCGACAGCATCTTGGACAGGTAGTTCGGCACGGTCCTGGTGCAGGTCTTGTACTGCCAGCCGGTGGAGCAGTCGTAGCTTTCCTGCTTGGTGGGGTTGGTCGGGTCGACCGTCGTCGTATCCCAGGCCATCGAGCCCGATTCGTCGAGCGCCAGATACATGGAGAGCGCATTGCCTTCGCGGCCGCTCGCAGACTTGCTGTCGACGCTGACACGCATGGTGGTGAAGCCGACGAACGACGTCAGCCCCGTCAGCGGCACCTCATAGGCGGACTTCATGCTGACTTCGTAACTGGCCGCAGTGTTCGAGGTCGTCGCGATGGTCGCAAGGGCTGTGGTGTCTTTCTCGATCTTGGCGATCGCGGCGTCCTGCTCAGCGGTAGGCAGGCCGGAGTTCCGGATGTCGGCCTTCTTGGGCCCAAGCAGGAAATTCTTGGCGAGGGTCTGAGCCTCCTCAACCGTCATGGTGCCCTTGTCGGCCATGGCGGCCGCGGCGGCGAGCGTGGCGCTGTCGGCGAGCGCCTGCAGCTTGTTCTTTTCTTCCATCACGTGGGTCAGATCGACCGCGACACCGCCTACAGCCAGCAGCACAGGAAGCATGGCTGCCGTTATGATGCCAAAATTACCTGCGCGGTCCTTCACCAACCGCCCAAAAAGCGTGTGCCTCATCATAGCCCCCAGATCCGTTCAATTCATTTGAACATCTCCGGTGTATTCCTGGCGGGTATAGGAAGGTTTAAACCATTCGTTGCAATTTTAGCGGACCACAGAAATCAGCGCCAAAACGGGGCGGGATTTCACGATTTCAGTGGAATGACGTCGACGGCTTGCTCGGCTTTCTGATTTCCGTAACCCTTGAGCATGCCGATGACCGGGGCGACGTCGGAATAGTCGCGGCCGTAACCGACGACGATGTGGTCGCTGCCGGCCGGAATGTTGTTGGTCGGATCAAGTTCGATATAACCCATGGTCTCGCCGCACCAGATCCGCACCCAGGCATGCATGGCGTCGGCGCCTTCGAGGCGTTCCTTGCCCGGCGGCGGAATGGTGCGCAGAAAGCCGCTGACATACCCGGCCGGAATGCCGAGGCTGCGGAGCGCGACGATCATAATATGGGTGAAATCCTGGCAGACGCCGCGCTTCAGCCGGAAGGCTTCCTTCGGCGTGGTGTCAACATTGGTCGCCTTGGCATCGTAGGTGAAGTCCTTGTAGATGCGGGCGCAGACGGCAAGGGCGATCTCGCGCACCGTCTGGCCGGGCCTGACGATCTCGCGGGCATAGGCGGCGATCAGCGGCTCCTCGGCAAGGCGCGGGCTGGCGCCCGTCAGGTGATGGGGCGAGGCGGCATCGACCGACCAGAAATCCGCCAATTCGTCGGCGAGCGTCGTCAGTTCCGGCGACAGGTCCGCGGTCATCGAGGTGGCTTCCACCATGACGCGGGCCTGCATGCGGATGTCGAGCGTTTCGTGCGGCGCGCGCAGCAGCACGGAGGTCGCCGGCTGGCCGAAGAAATCGACGAAGGTGGTCCGCTCCTCGGCATTCGGGCCGACAGTGATCGAGCCGGCGATCAGCCGCTGCCGGTCGGGCAGCGACAATGGCAGCAGGCGGATGACATGGCGGGCGCCGGAGGCCGGCACGTCGTAGGTATAGCCCATGTGGAGCGAGAGGTCGTAGAGCATCAGCTGAAATAAGTCTGGCCGAGAATATCGGACAGCTTCTCCATCTCCTGTTCGAGCTTGCGGTAGGTCTCCTCGCTCATCCCTTCCGGGGTCATCACCGCAAGGCCGGAATGCAGCCGCATCGCCTCGCGGTAGAAGGGCGACATCTGGCCGTTGACGAAGGCGTTCGGCAGCTGTTCCACCTCGGTGCGGATCTCGTTCAACTGGAAGAGGATCGAGCGCGGATTGAGCGGGTCGAGCCCCAAGAGGTCGGCGACCGTCAGCCTTGCGGTGGCGACGTTGTAGCGGCGGCGATGGGTCATGACGCTGTCGCCGATTTCGAGCAGCATGTCGAGCGAGCCGTCGGGCGCATCCGGACCGGACATGTGGCCGAGCAGGCGGGTCATGTGCATGCCGCGTTCGAGATGGCGGCCGATCGACAGGAAACGCCAGCCGGTGAAACGGTACATGTTTTCATGCACCAGACCGGCAAAGCCCGCGAGCTTGCGCAGGAGGATGGTCATGGCATGCGAGGCGTCGTCGCCTGCATGCACGGTGTCGTGGAAGCGGCGGGCGGTCTTGGCAAGATCGGTCAGCGCCAGCCAGCCATCCGGCGAGAAGCGGTCGCGGATATTGCTCGCCGAATAGATGGCGCTGTCGATGTTGCGCAAAAGCGTTGCAGGCACCGCCTTCACCATCTCGATGTCGGTGCCCTTGAGGTAACGGGTGACGTCGGCGAGCAGCGGCGCGTTCGGATCGGCGGATTCGGCATAACGCTGGTGCCAGGCGCGCAGGATGCGCAGTGCGCCTTCGGCCCGCTCGATATACCGCCCCAACCAATAGAGATTGTCGGCGGCGCGGCTCGGCAGGCTGCCGGGCATGTTGCGGGTGAAACTCTCCTCGGGCGGCAGAAGCGTCGCCCTCGCGACCGGCTTGTCGCTGACGATCCAGACGTCGGCCGCAGCCCCGCCGGACTGCATGGCGATCGCCGCCACGTCGTCGCCGGCGCCGATGCGGGCAAATCCGCCCGGCATGATCTGCCAGCCGTGTTCGGTGCGGGCGGCGAAGACGCGCAACGACATCGGCCGCGGGGTGAGCTTGCCGTTGACATAGACGGGCGTCGTCGAAAGCGTCACCACCTCCTGCCCGACCAATTTGGCGCCTTCGGTCGCCAGCCATTCGCCGACCGTTTCCTTGGCGGTCTTGCGCAACGACGAGCCGAGCACCGACTGGCCGTTGTCGTCGAAGAAGGGCAACCGCGAATAGGCGGGACCGATGACCATCCGCTCGATATTCTTGGCGACGTGCTCGCGTTCCTTTTTCTGCCCGCACCACCAGGTGGCGATCGAGGGCATGATCAGGTCCTCGCCGATCAGCCGCCGACAGACGGTCGGCGCGAATGCCAGCAGCGCGCGGGTTTCGAGAATGCCGGAGCCGAGCGCGTTGACGAAGGTGAGCGCGCCGGCACGTAGCGCCTGGACCATGCCGGGGGTGCCGATATGGGAATGCTGGTTGAGCTCGAGCGGATCCGCGTAAGCCGCATCGAGACGGCGCCAGAGCACGCCGACCGGCTTGAGGCCGGCGACGGTGCGAACCATGACGCGGTCGTTGACGACCGTCAGGTCTTCGCCTTCGAGCAGCATGAAACCGAGATAGCGGGCAATATAGGCGTGTTCGAAATAGGTCTCGTTGGCGGGACCGGGCGAAAGCACGGCAATGCGGTCGTCCGGGTGCTGCTTGTGAGACTGCAGCGCATCGCGGAAGGCACCGAAAAAGGAGGCCAGCCGGTGGACATGGCTCTCGGCATAGATGTCGGAGAAGGCGCGGGTGGTGGCGACGCGGTTTTCCAGCGCGAAACCGGCACCCGACGGCGCCTGGGTACGGTCGGCAAGCACCCACCAGTTTCCGTCCGGGCCGCGTCCGATCTCAAAGGAGCAGAAATGCAGGTAGTGACCGCCGACCGGCTTGACGCCGACCAGCGGGCGCAGGAATTCGGAATTTCCGGCAATCAGCGCGGGCGGCAGGAAACCTTCCTGCACCAACTTGTTCTCACCGTAGATATCGGCGATCAGCGCTTCCAGAAGATTGGCGCGCTGCACGAGGCCCCTGCAGACGGTTTCCCATTCCCGGCCGTCGATCAGCACCGGCACGTGGCTGATCGGCCAGTTGCGCTCGCCGCTCCCCTGAGCGCCGTAGGTGCGGTAGAAAACGCCGGCATCGCGCAGGTAACGGTCGGCGCGGGCGAAACGCTCGCGCAGCTCGCCTTCGGTCATGCGGCCGAGATGGGAGATCAGGTTGCGCCAGACCGGCCGGATCTGGCCGTTCGCGTCGAGCATCTCGTCGGCAACGCCCGGCAGCGCGGCATAACCAAGCAGGGGATCGCGAGCGATCCCCTCTTTTGCCTTGCGTTCGGTTGCCGGTGTCTTGGACATCGGGCGTTTCAGACTCCTTGCGGCCGGCGCAGATCGAGCGTCAGCGGGAATTCGGGCGACGGCGTTTCGGCCAGAAGCGTATAACTTCCAGCGGTATGCCCCCATGGTTCGAACCGGGCGAGCCGGCGCGCTTCCGCCTCGTTGCCGTTGACCGGGAAGGTGTCATAACTACGCCCGCCCGGATGGGCAACGTGATAGATGCAGCCGCCGATCGAACGGCCGGACCATGTATCATATATGTCGAACGTGAGCGGCGTATTAACCGGCAGGACCGGGTGCAGGCCGGCGGACGGCTGCCAGGCCTTGAAGCGGACGCCGGCAACCGAGACGCCGGACGTGCCGGTGCCCTTGAGCGGCACGGCACGGCCGTTGCAGGCCACGGTATAGCGGGCCGGGTTGGTGGTTTCGAGCCGGACCTGGAGGCGTTCCACCGACGAATCGACATAACGCACGGTGCCACCGATCGCCCCTTGCTCGCCCATCACGTGCCAGGGTTCGAGCGCCTGGCGCAGTTCGAGCTTGGAACCTTCGTATTCGACCTCGCCGAAGAAGGGGAAGCGGAATTCAAGCTGCGCCTCGAACCATTCGGGACGCAGGTCGAAGCCGTTTTCGCGCAGGTCCTGGAGGACGTCCATGAAGTCCGCCCAGACATATTGCGGCAGCATGAAGCGGTCGGCGAGCGCCGTTCCCCAGCGCACGAACCGGCCCTGCAGCGGGTTCTTCCAGAAGCGGGCGATCAGCGCCCGGACCAGCAATTGCTGGGCAAGCGACATGCGGGCATTCGGCGGCATTTCGAAACCGCGGAACTCGACGAGGCCGAGCCGTCCGGTCGGGCCGTCCGGCGAGAACAGCTTGTCGATGCAGATTTCCGAGCGGTGAGTATTGCCGGTGACGTCGGTCAGAAGGTTGCGGAACAGCCGGTCGACCAGCCACGGCAGTGGCGGAGCACCCTGGCCGGGCGCCGGCACCTGGGCAAGCGCGATTTCCAGCTCGTACATCGAATCGTGGCGGGCCTCGTCGATGCGCGGCGCCTGGGAGGTCGGGCCGATGAACAGGCCGGAGAACAGGTAGGAGAGCGACGGATGGCGCTGCCAATGGAGCACCAGGCTTTTCAACAGGTCGGGGCGGCGCAGGAACGGGCTGTCGTTCGGGTTGGCGCCGCCGACCACGACGTGGTTGCCGCCGCCGGTGCCGGTGTGGCGGCCGTCGATCATGAACTTGTCGGCGCCGAGGCGGCTCTGGCGGGCTTCTTCGTAGATCGCGGTGGTGATCGACACCGTCTCCTTCCAGCTGGCGGCCGGATGGATGTTGACCTCGATGACACCGGGATCCGGTGCGACGCGGATGACGTTGATGCGCTCGTCATGCGGCGGCGCATAACCTTCGATATGGACGGGAAGGCCGAGTGCGGTGGCGGCGTTTTCGGCGGCGGCGATCAGTTCGAGATAGTCCTCGATCTTTTCGACCGGCGGCATGAAGACGCAGAGCCGGCCGTCGCGGGCCTCGACCGAAATCGCGGTACGCACCGCGCCGCCGATTTCGCCGAGTGTTTGTTCGACGCGGCCGGGATTGGCAGCGTCGCCTGCCTTGAACGAGGATTCAGGCATGGCGCGGCCGGCCGGGATGATCGCCTCGGGCAGCGGCTGGCGGGGGATCGAGGGGTCGGCCTCGTGGATATAGGGAAACTGCGACGGTGGAACATAGGGCAGGGTGCCGAGCGGCAGGCGGTAACCGACCGGGCTGTCGCCGGGCACGAGGAAGATCTTGCCACGGCGGGTGCGCCACCTCTCGCTGATCCAGCGCTTAGCCGCCGAGCTTCCGGTGGCCTGCGCGTTCCACGCCTGGACGGGCAGGACATAACCGCTGGCGCTGGTCAGGCCGCGTTCGAAGACACGGGCGATTCGGTTGCGCTCCTCCGGATCCTTGAGTTTGGAATTGGACGGATCGACATTGTCCGGCAGGTTGCCTTCCTTGATGATCCATTCCGCCGGATCCTCATAGGCCGGTACGACCATGTCCGGGGCAATGCCGAGTTCGCTTGCGATGCCGGTCAGGAGCTTGGCGGAATCCTGTTCGCCGATGCCGTAATCGCGGCCCTCCTCGGCGACGAGGTCGGGATTGGTCCAGATCGGCCGGCCGTCCTTGCGCCAGTAGAGCGAAAACGTCCAGCGCGGCAGAGTTTCGCCCGGATACCACTTGCCCTGGCCGTAATGCATGAAGCCGCCGGGCGCGAAACGCTCGCGCAGCTTGCGGATCAGGATGTCGGCCTTTTCGCGTTTGGTGGGGCCGACGGCATCGGTGTTCCATTCGCCGGATTCGAAATCGTCGATCGACACGAAGGTAGGCTCGCCGCCCATCGTCAGGCGTACGTCCTGCGCCTTCAGCACGCGGTCGACCTGTTCGCCGAGGTCGTTCAGCGCATCCCAGGATTCGTCGGAGAAGGGTTTGGTGATGCGCGGATGTTCTGCGACGCGGTTGACCTTCATGTCGAAGGCGAAGGAGGTGTCAGCCTCTCCGAAATAGCCGCCTGATATCGGCGCGGCGTTGCGGAAATGCGGGGTGGCGGCAAGCGGGATATGGCTTTCGCCGGTCAGAAGCCCGGAAGTCGGGTCTAGACCGACCCAGCCGGCGCCGGGAAGATAGACTTCGCACCAGGCATGCAGGTCGGTGAAATCGACTTCGGTGCCGGAGGGACCGTCGAGCGCCTTCAGATCCGGGGTGAGCTGGATGAGGTAGCCTGAGACGAAGCGGGTGGCGAGGCCGAGATACCGCAGGATCTGGACAAGCAGCCAGCTGGTGTCGCGGCAGGACCCCATGGCGGAGGTCAGCGTCTGTTCCGGCGTCTGCACGCCCGGCTCCATACGGATGACATAACCGATCGCCTGCTGCAGGCGGGCGTTGATGCCGACGATCATGTCGACCGTCGGCTGACCCGGGGACATGTCGAAGGTCTTCAGGTAATCGACGAGCGCCGGTTCCGGCGGCTCCGGCACCATGTAGATCGACAGGTCCTCGACCAGTTCCGGCGGATAGCTGAACGGCCATTTCATCGCGTCCTCTTCGACGAAGAAGTCGAAGGGATTGTAGACCGTCATGTCGGCGACGAGATCGACCTCGATCTTGAACTCGGTGACGGGGTCCGGAAAAACGAAGCGGGCGAGGTAATTGCCGTAAGGGTCCTGCTGCAGGTTCACGAAGTGATTGGAGGGGGTCACCTTCAGCGAATGGCTGAGCACCTTGGTGCGCGAATGGGCGGCCGGTTTGAGGCGGATGATCTGCGGTCCGAGACGGACGGGCTTATCGTACATGTAATGGGTAAGGTGGTAGATACTCGCCTTGATCGACATACTTCCCCTTGCCGGCCTTTACGCTGACCGATCGATGATCGTTGCCGGGATTTTGTGCAATGCACGAGAATAAAGCAAGGCGTATTCCAAGCTTATCGCAACGCGGCAATACCGGTGAAATACGTAGGGTTTGCGGCCTTCAATCCAGCGTGCGGCGGAAACGGCGGACCGCGATCAGCATGGCGACGGCCATCAGGCCGGCGAGCGCCAGCGTGTCATAGGCCAAGGTCTCGATGCTGGCGCCCTTCAGCATCACCGCGCGGACGATGCGGATATAGTGGGTGAGCGGCAGCGCCTCGCCGATCCACTGCGCCCAGTTCGGCATGCCGGCAAAGGGGAACATGAAGCCGGAGAGAAGGATGTTCGGCAGGAAGAACATCATCGCCATCTGCATGGCCTGAAGCTGGTTGGCGGCAATCGTCGAGAAGGTGTAGCCGATCGACAGGTTGGTGATGACGAAGAGGGCGGTCGCGGCGGTCAGCGACAGGGGATCGCCGAGGATCGGCACGCGGAAGACAAGGACGCCGACGCCGATGATCACCAGCGCCTGGATGAGGCCGATCAGCACGTAGGGAGCGATCTTGCCGAGCATGATCTCCAGCGGCTTGATCGGCATGGAGAGCAGGTTCTCCATCGTGCCGCGCTCGACCTCGCGGGTAACGGAGAGGGCGGTGAAGATCAGCAGCGTCATCGTCAGGATCGTGCCGAGCAGGCCGGGGACGATGTTCAAGGTCGAGGAACCGGCCGGGTTGTAGCGGCGGTGCTGGACGATCTGGAAGGCGGGCTTTACCGGCTCAGTGAAGGCGACCTGGCGGTCGTTTTCGAGGGCGGTCGAGATGATGCCGGAGAGCGCACCGAGCGCCGAGCTCGCGGCTACCGGATCGGTGGCGTCTGCCGCGACCAGCAATGAGGGCGAATCGCCGCGGCGCAGCGACCGTTCGAACCCTTCGGGAATTTCGACGACGAACAGGGCCTTTCCGGACTGCAGCAGGGCATCCATGTCCTCGGCGCGGGTGACGACGGTCTTCACCTCGAAGAAATCGGTGTTCTTCAACGCGGCAAGGATGGAGCGGCCGACATCGCTGTTTTCGCGCATCAGCACGGCGGTCGGCAGGTTGTGCGGTGTGGTGTTGATCGCAAAACCGAACAGGAAGAGCTGCATGATCGGCAGCATGACCATGGTCGCGAGCGTGATGCGGTCGCGGGTCATCTGGATGAATTCCTTGACCGTCATCGCCCAGAACCGGCCGAAGGAGCTGCCATTGCCGTTGGTGTTGCTGGGCGCCGGGGTCATTTGAAATTGTCCTCCGAGCGGCGCATCAGGTCGATGAAGGCGTCTTCGAGTGTCGGTTCGCCCTTTTCCCATTTGAGGCCCGGCCGATCGCGATAGGGGGCGATCGCCTCTTCCAGGGCTGCGGCATCGCGGCCGGCGACATGCAGGCTGGTACCGAAGGGAGCGATCATGTCGACACCGGGTGCCTGTTCGAGTTCCGCTTGCAGACGGTCGGCGCCCGGGCCGGAGACGGTGAAGGTGACGAGGCCGGTGCCGGCGATCACCTCGTCCACCGTGCCTTCGGCGAGCAGTTTTCCGTAGGCGATATAGGCGATCTCGTGGCAGCGCTCGGCCTCGTCCATATAGTGGGTCGAGACCAGCACCGAGAGGCCGTTGGCGGCAAGCGCGTGGATCTCGTTCCAGAAGTCGCGGCGGGCCTTCGGGTCGACGCCGGCGGTCGGTTCGTCGAGGAGAAGAAGTGCCGGTTCGGGCAGGATGCAGGCGCCGAGCGCGAGGCGCTGTTTCCAGCCGCCGGAAAGCTCGCCGGCCAGTTGTTTCTCGCGGCCCTTGAGTCCGAGGCGTTCGATGGCGGCGGTCGCCTTGCCGCGAGCGTCGGAGAGGCCATAGACGCGGGCGACGAATTCCAGGTTCTCTCGGATGGAGAGGTCCTGGTAGAGCGAGAATTTCTGGGTCATGTAACCGACCCGACGGCGGATGCGGTCGCTTTCGGTCAGGATGTCGAAGCCGAGGCAGGTGCCGTTGCCGCTATCGGGCGTCAAGAGGCCGCAGAGCATGCGGATGGTGGTCGTCTTGCCAGAGCCGTTGGGGCCGAGAAAGCCGTGGATGCGGCCTTTCTTCACCGACATGGAGAGGTCGTCGACCACCTTCCGGCCGCCAAAGCTCTTGGTCAGGTGATGAACGTCGATCACCGTTTCCGGGGCGTCGACTTCGTAGGTTTCGGCGGCGGTCATAGGCGTGGCCCAGGCAGGACGTCGACCGGCTGGCCGGGGCGAAGCGCCTTCGGGTCGGTCGGGATGGCCTCGACGCGATAGACGAGTTTGGCGCGCTCTTCGAGGCTGTAGATTTCCGGCGGCGTGTATTCCGCGTTCCTGGCGATGAAGCTGACTTTTGCGTCGGACGGCCGGCAGGCGTCGCAGGTGACATGGACCGGCTGACCGAGCGACAGGCGGGCGATCTCGGTTTCCGGCACGAAAAAGCGGATGCGGACATTTTCGGGCGGCAGGAGCGCGACGATCGGCCGGCCGGCCGGGACGACTTCGCCGTTCCTGTAATAGAGCGTCTCGATGCTGCCGGCGGCGGGTGCCGAAACCGAGCGGCGGGCCAGCGCTGCCTGCGCCGAGGCGAGATCGGCCTTCGCGGCGGCGACCGATTCCTCCGTCTGTCGCAGCGTCTCATCGCGGGCGGGGAGGGCGGCGAGGATGATCTGGCTGTGGACGTTGTCGAGGGCGGCGCGGTTGGCGGCCTCGGTGGCGGTCGCGGTATCGAGATTGGCGCGGGTCGCGGTGCCGCGCTCGACGAGAACCCGGGTGCGGTCGAGATCCTGTTCCGCAAGCTCCAGCCGGGCCGAGGCTTCGCGCTCGGAGGCGCGTAGCACGTCGATCTCCTGGGGGCGTTTCTGGGCGGCATGCGCCAGATCCAGTTCGGCCTGGGAGCGGGCAAGCGACGCGCGGGCCGCGGCGACGGCGGCCTCTTCACTGGATGAGTCTAGCCTGAAGAGCGGCGCGCCGGCCGCGATCGTGGCACCTTCGGCGATATCGACTTGAGTGAGCCGGCCGGCACTTTCGGCACCGATGAACAGCGTGTCTGCCTCGACCCAGCCCTGATAGGGGCGCGGCGGCTTATCGGCGAAGAGGAAGGGCAGGGCGGCAATGGCGGCGCCCGCCAGGAAAATGATGATGAGGATACGCTTCACTTCGCTCCTCCTTCCGGCACGAACAGGGTTTCGAGAAAAGCGTCGAACAGTTTTTGGGTGTCGAGATGTTCGTAAGCCTCGAACAACGTCGTCCACACGATCGACAGCAGCGCCGGGGCGATGACGATCTGCGGCACGTCGGCAATGGCTGGATTGCGCAGGTCGCCGCGGGCGGCCGCCCGTTTCAGGAGGATGCGCAGCACGCCAAGACCCTTGGAGATGATGTCGCGGTGGTAGAATTCGGTCACGGAAGGAAACATCGGACCTTCGGCGAGGATCAGCCGCAGCAGATGGCGGCGGTCGGTCTCCAGCACCTCGCGTTTGAAAAGAGCGTAGAACATCGACACCGCGAAACGCGGCGCGATCGCCTCGTTGGTTACCAGCCCCTCGATCTCTCCGAGGATGGGCGTGGCGATGCCGGAGACGAGTTCGGTGAACAGCGCTTCCTTGTCCGGAAAATGCAGGTAGACGGTGCCCTTGGCGATGCCGGCGCGGGCCGCGACATCCTCCATCCGGGTGGCGGCAAAACCGCGCTCGGAAAAGCAGGCGAAGGCGGCGGCCAGGATATCGGCTCGCCGCTGCTGCGGGTCGCGTTTCTCTCTTTTCCTCTCGGGCATCGTATATGTTCTCAATTATGACTGACTGGTCGGTCATTAACATAAAAGGAGATAATTTACAAGCGCTGTAGCGGGAAATGGAGATGTTGGGTAACTCTGGGGATGGGGTCGGAAACCTTTGGAGGATATCGTGCCGCTCGGCAGGCTGGTGATCTATGCGAAGGACGTCGAGGCGACAGCGCTCTTTTACGAGACGCATTTCAGCTTCCGGGCAATGCGGATGCTGGGCGACAGGATCGTCGAACTGGTGGCGCAGGACGGTGGCGTCAATATTATGCTGCATCCGGCCGGCCGGGGGCTAAGGAGCGGCCAGGCGATCGTCAAGCTTGTCTTCGACGTCGAAGATGTCGAGGCGTTCTGCCGGCGAAGCGCCGAAAACGGCCTGGATTTCGGCCCCATCCACAAAGCCGACGGCTATGTCTACGCCAATGCCAAGGACCCGTGCCTGAACTCCGTTTCAGTTTCCAGCCGGGCCTTCCGGAAGGCGGGTTAAGGCGGTGCCGCATCAGAGTCTGCGGGACCTGGTCTGCCGATCCCGGTGAAATATCTTTTCGATTAGGGTATTCTCTTCAAGGAAATCTGAGGATTTCTCGTTTAAAACCATCAATGGGGCGATTGGAAACAGCGTCAGCGGTCGCGCGGGCGACCTTCGCTCCCCATATCTGTAGAGGCCGTCCTGCCATAGTAAGGGTGCGGCGCCGTTGAGAGTTGATCAGTCGCAAGGAGTTCGGACACGATGACGCAGCCCCCGGAAACGGCACTGCAGAATTTCGAGCTTTCCCTGGGGGGCCAGCTCCGCATGATGGGCAAGGCATTCTGGAATGCGCCGGTGCGCAATCGCGTCCTGGTGCTGATCTCGGCATTGCTCATCGTCATCTTTGCGACGACCTATGCGACATACCGGCTGAACGAGTGGAACGGGCCGTTCTACGACGCGCTGGAACGGCGCGACATGCCGGAATTTCTGAACCAGCTCGTCGTGTTTGGCATTATCGCCTTCTCGCTGACGCTCTTGAACGTCGTCCAGCAGTGGCTGAACCAGATCACCGCGATGCGGATGCGCGAGGGGTTGGCGCGCGATCTCGCCGATGTCTGGCTGAAGCCCGGCCGGGCGCTCAAGCTCGGCGGGGCAGGCGCGATCGCCAGCAATCCCGACCAGCGGCTGCACGAGGACACGCGCATCCTGGCGGAAAACACCACGGCGCTGGCGATCGGGCTCGTCAACTCGACGATCCTGCTCGCAAGCTTTATCGGCGTGCTCTGGGCGATCTCGTCGGATTTCGCCTTCCATTTCGGCAGCCGCACCATTTCGATCCCCGGTTACATGGTGTGGACGACGATCCTTTATGCGCTGTTGGGATCTGTGCTCAGCAACGTCGTCGGCAACCTTTTGCCGCGGCTCAACGCCGAGCGTTATGCGCGCGAAGCGGACCTGCGCGCGGCCCTGGTGCGGGCGAACGAGAACCTGAAGCCGATCACGCTCGCACGCGGCGAGGCAAGCGAGCGCGTCCGGGTGGATTTCGCGATCGAGGGCGTGCTGGGCATGCTGCGCAAGCTCGCCTGGGCACTCGCCAACCTCACCTGGGTCTCGGCCGGGTTCGGCTGGCTGGCGCTGGTGGCACCGATCATCATCGCGTCGCCGATGTATTTTTCCGGCGAACTTTCCTTCGGCGGGCTGATGATGGCGGTCGGGGCCTTCAACCAGGTCAACCAGGCGCTTCGCTGGTACGTTGTCAATTTCAGTGTCATCGCCGACTGGCGGGCGACGCTGAACCGCGTCTCCTCCTTTCGCCACGCACTGCTGACCATGGATACGCCGGCTGGGGAGGGCGGGGTGATCGCCTATCACCAGACGTCCCGGGGGGAGGGTATCAGCGTTTGCGGCGTCACGGTCTACGGCGCGCCCGAGCAGGGCGCGGCCGGACACGGGGTGCGCGTGGTGGAGGGCGATTGCGCCATCAAGCCGGGCGAGCGGGTGATGATCAACGGCGATCCGGGCGCCGACCGGCATCTGTTTTTCCAGGCGCTGGCCGGCATCTGGCCCTGGGGGCGCGGCGAAATCGGCCTGCCGCCGGTGGGCAGCATGATCCTGATGCCGCAGGACGGATACCTGCCGACGGCAACGCTGCGCGAAGTGATGACCTATCCGGCCGGGCTGAGCAACATCAACGACAAGGCGCTGGCCGAGGCCCTGGAGAGGGTGGGGCTCGACCGCCTCGTGCACCGGCTGGACGAGGTGGAGCGCTGGGACCGGCTGCTCGACAAGGACGAGGAGGCGTCGCTGTCGATCGCCAACGCGGTGCTGCGCAAGCCGGACTGGCTGATCATGGACGACGTGCTGGAAGGCCTGGAACCGGAAACCCAGGAGCGGCTGTTGGGCGTGCTCAGCCGTCTCGAAGGCGTGACGCTCATCTATATCGGCCGTTCGGAAGAGTTCCGGAAGAAATTCTCGCCGCGGCTCTTCCACCTGTCACCGCTTCAGGTGCATGCAGAAAAGACCAGCGTAGAGGCATGACATGGGCAGGCATATGACGTCGACCAATACCGGGCAATGCGTCGTCTGCGGTCGCACCTTTCCGTTATCGAGACTGCACAGGGCCGGGTATCTGCGGCCGAACCTCGTCGCGATGGTGGCAGAGGAAGTTCCAAGCTGCACCGCCGACAGCTATATCTGCGACGAGGATCTCGGCCGTTATCGCCGCCGTTATGTGGAAAAGTTGCTCGACGAGGAACGCGGCGAGCTTTCCGACCTCGACAAGCGCGTGCTCGACAGCTTTGAAAAGGGCGCCTCGACGGTGCAGACGAGCGCCGTCAACCTGCTCGAGCGCAACCCGACCTTCGGCGAGCGGGTGGCCGACAAGGTCGCGTCCTTCGGCGGTTCCTGGACGTTCATCCTGAGCTTCCTCGGGGTGCTCTGCGTTTGGATGGCGGTGAACGTCGTCGGCCTGTTCGCAGTCCCGTTCGATCCCTATCCGTTCATCCTGCTCAACCTGGTGCTCTCATGTCTTGCGGCGCTGCAGGCACCGGTCATCATGATGAGCCAGCGGCGGCAGGAGGAAAAGGACCGGATGCGTTCGGAGAACGACTACATGATCAACCTGCGCGCCGAACTCGAAATCCGCCAGCTCCATGAAAAGATCGACCACCAGATGGCGCATCAATGGGAGCGTCTGGCGGAAATGCAGCAGATCCAGATCGAGCTTCTGGAACGGCGTGGCGGCGGGCCGGGCCAGAACTAGGCCGGGAACTCTTGTGCCGAATGAGATGGGGTGAACGGCGGCCAGTCCGCTTCTGACGATCAGAAGGACAGGCCGCCGTTCACCGCTACTATTTCAACGGCAGGAACAGTTCCACGACGACATCATGGACCTGCGCGCCCGGGAAGAGGGAGAAGTGCCGCTGGCAATAGATGGGGAAGTCGCGTGCGTCCTCTCCACTGGCTGGAAGCCAATCCCGATAAAGAAAGAGCGCGGCGGGTTCCAAATTGTGGGTATCGTGGAAGACGCGCAGGACCGCACAGCGCCCGCCCGGAATTACGCCTGGTTTCATCTGTGCGTCATCGGACGCAATCGGCAGGTCAGTCCCGACACACAGGTCCATGCTATACTCCGCCGGGATCGCAGGCGTTCTCTCAGAACGGAAGACGTTGAAGGTCGGGCTCGTCTCAGGCGATAAGCCGGCCGCCTTGCGCCAGGCAATGAAGCGCTCGATGGTATCGCCGAGTGTTGCCCGGTCGCCCCGATGCTCCATGATCGCCACCGGCGTCGGGGGGACATCGCGGATAGTCACGTCGTCGTTGGTATAGGTAATCTGCATGAGCTTGCTCCTCGCATTGTTCAAAGGCCCGAAGGCCGCAAGCCACGGTGCCCAGTCGGGCGACTTCCGGAATGATGAAGGCGATTGGCCAAGCCTTTGCCGAAAGGCGCGGGCAAAGGCGTCGGGTGCATCGTAACCGGCATCCATCGCTACGTCCGTGACGCTTGGAGCGTCCTTCGAAGCCAGCCGGTGCGAAGCGTGCTTCAAACGCGCAAGCTGGACATAGCGATGCACGGACACCCCGAAGGTGGACGCGAACTGCCGGTGGAAATGGTATTTCGAGAACGCCGCGACGCCGCTCAACACGTCCAGGCCCAGATCATCGTCCAGGTGCTGGTCGATATGGTCCAGCACCCGCTGCATTCGGGCATGGTAGTTTTCAAGTGGCGCCTTCATAGTCTTCCTCCGTGGCGACACCATCTACGCCCTTTCAAATATGACGCGCTCGACCGATCTTGCGGTTTGGCATGGATCAGCAGGTGCCTGCCAGCGACGCCGAAGGGGAGGTGGCAAACCCTAACGCGAGTTTGGCGGGATCGCCGGTTTTTGAGCGTTTGCTCCACCCATTCTTAAAGGGCTGCGTGCTAAACGTTTTTTGCCGCTGGTTAAAGCATCTGCGGTTCCCACCTTTCTAGGATTCTCAGATGAAAAAAGCTCTACTCATTGGCATGCTCGTCCTGGCCGCTCCCGCGCTGGCCCAGGCGAAAACACTCAAATTCCCGAGCGACGCTCCGATCGCCAGCATCAAGATCCCTGATGGCTGGAACCCGAAGGAAACCGAGACCGGGGTCGATGCCACGTCCAAGGACAACGCCGTCTATCTCTCCGCCGATGTTGCGGAGCTGAAATCGATGGACAAGACGGTTTCCGACGCCATCGATTTCCTGAAGGAGGTTGGCGTCACCGTCGATCCCAAGACGCTGAAGGAAACTCCGGTCGAGGAGTTCAACGGCATGCAGATGACCACGCTCGATTGGGACGGCAAGGACGAGAACGGTCCGGTGAGCGTCGGGCTCGCACTGATCCAGACATCGCCGACCAAGGGCCTCGTCGTCACCTATTGGGGAACCAAGGGCGACGAGGAAAAGCACCAGAAGGAACTGGTCGACATCCTGCTGTCGATCAAGCCGATCGTACAGTAATACCAGGTGCGGCGGCGGTCGTTTCCGCCGCCGCTTTCGGTTTCGTCGGACCGGTCGGGCGAAAAGTCAGCCGATGAAATCGTGGATGATGCGGGCGACCTGTTCCGGCATTTCGAGCTGCAGCATGTGGCCGCTCGGCACCTCCATGGATGCCCAGGACGGATCGGCGCTGAGTTTGGCGTAGATGCCGGAAAAGATCTTCGACTGGTCGATATTGGCCGAGACGTAAAGCCTTTTCGTGATCTTCTGATAGTCACCCGACAGCTTGATCTTCTGGATCATCGTCGCGAACGGCTGCGGTGAGCGGCTGGTCATGTAGTGGCGCAGATGTTCCGGCACGCGGGTCGCGTGACGGGCAGGAGGCGGCACCGCCACGCCGCCGAGTTCGCCGGCCATGGCGAGGTTGGCCATCGCCACTTCCGGGCCGAGCAGATCGAGCGCCGACTGGCCGTTTTCCGGCAGGAAGGCGTCGAGATAGGTCAGCGTGCGGATGCGGGCCGCGAAACGATCGGCGACCCCCGTGATCACCATGCCGCCGTAGGAATGGCCGACGAGGTCGAACTCCTCCAGGCCTTCCGCTTCGACAAGGCCGCAGACATCGCCGATATGGGTGTCGAGATTGATGGCGCCAGAGAAGAGGTGAGTGCGTTCGCCGAGCCCGGTGAGGCTCGGCACGAAGACCTGGTGGCCCATGCCCCGCAGAATATCGGCAACCGGCGTCCAGCTCGCGCTCGAACCCCAGGCACCCTGCACCAGAACGATTTTACGGCTGGCCATTCATCCCCTCCCGTCTGAACGATGCCGGTTGTTTCCCATCCGGCTCCGGTGGAGTCAATGCGACAGGTGGGGGGACAGGTTTGGCGGGATACGGCTGTTCAGCCGTTCTTCCAGGTGAGGCGGAAGACGCGGAGCCAGTTGTCGAAGGCGAATTTTCTCAAGGTCGGCTCGTCGAAACCGGCTTTGCGCATGGCAGCGAAGAGATGCGGCAGGCCGCTTGCATCCCCGATCTCGCGTGGCACGACTGTGCCGTCGAAGTCCGACCCCAGCGCCACGCGGTCCACGCCAACGCGGTCGATCAGATATCCGATGTGGGAGACGACGGTGTCGAGAGGGGTGTTTTCGTCCAGATGTGCATCGGCACGGATATCGTAGACGGCGAGGTTGAAGCCGATGACCCCGTCTGTATCGCGGATGGCGTCAAGCTGCCGATCGGTGAGATTGCGGGTGGAGGGGCAGAGTGCATGGGCACAGGCATGCGTGGCGACGAGGGGAGCGGTGCTCAAGGCCGCCACATCCCAGAAGCCCCGTTCGTTCAGATGCGCAAGGTCGATCATGATGCCGAGGGCATTACAGGCTCTCACCAGTTCCCTTCCAATATCCGTCAGGCCCGGGCCGGTGTCGGGCCGAGGGAGCGGAGACCCGCCGTATGGAGGATATGGAGATAGTCGAGATCGGGACCGATCGCCTCGGCGCCTTCCATATGAAGAACGACCGCGAAGGCGGATTCCGCCCGGGCGGTCTCGACGCTGCCGACATCAGTCGCGAGGCGCATCCGGCCACTTGAGCGCCGAATCAACAGATTGAGGGCGGCAAGTTGGGCGTCGATCAGTCGGCGGGCATAACCCTCTTCCAGGGCGTCGGCATAACGAACCTCATAACCATCGTCGGTGACCGTCAAATCGTTTTCCGGCTTGCGCTCCGGATAGGCATGTAGCGCAAACAATCCGCCGACCAGGTGCCCTTCGATCGCGCGGGGAAGATCGAGATGGCCGGCCTCGGACCGGATGAGGAAGTCCCGGCCCCCAGGCTTATAGTCCAGCATGAACTGGACCGCATCGTTATGCCCGTCGAAGACTGCGATTTTTTCCATAAGAATTCGTCCGGTTCCGGGGCAGATTGCTGGCGAGTCTTAGGACAGTTTTGTTACCGCCACATGCCGCGCATGCGGGCGGTGACGTCGATGCGGACCTGGTGGCGGGCCTGGCGTTCGGCGTCGGTCATCTGGGCGACGACCGGCCAGGCGGCGGTTTCGAAGAATTGCAGCAGCGTCGCCGGGATGAAGCGGGTGCGGGCGGCATAGACATGGCGGTCGCCCTGCGACGCCTGGCCGTGCACGAAGAAACGCTGCGGCGTCATCAGATGCAGGTGGTCCTTGGCCCGCGTCATCGCGACGTAGAGGAGGCGGCGTTCCTCCTCGACCTCGGCGGTCGAGCCGACGCCGAGGTCGGAGGGGATGCAGCCGTCGACGCAGTTCAGAAGAAAGACCGAGCGCCATTCCTGGCCCTTCGAGGAATGGATGGTCGAAAGGATCAGATAATCCTCGTCGAGCAGAGGCGTGCCGGATTCGGCGCTGGTCGCATCCGGCGGATCGAGTGTCAGTTCGGTAAGGAACCGTTCGCGGGAGGTATAGCCGGAGGCGATCTGCTCGAGCTGCAAAAGGTCGGCCTTGCGGGTCTCGGCATCCTCGTGAATTCGGATGAGATGCGGTTCATACCAGAGACGGGCGAGACCGATCTCGGAGGGCCAGCCCTGGCCCTTGCGGACGGCGGCGAGCATGTCGACAAAGGCCGGCCAATCGGCACCGGACCGTGGCGGGGCGGGAATTTCCTGGAGGGCAGCGAGCGGTTCGGGATCGGCGGCGATCGCATCGAGGACTTTTCCGGCCGTCTGCGGGCCGATGCCGGGGATGAGCTGCATCAGCCGGAAACCGGCGACGCGGTCGCGCGGGTTCTGGGCGAAACGCAGCGCCGCCAGCATGTCCTTGACATGGGCGCTGTCCAAAAACTTCAGGCCGCCGAATTTCACGAAGGGAATGTTGCGGCGGGTGAGCTCGACTTCGAGGGGTCCGGAATGGTGGGAGGAGCGGAACAGCACGGCCTGGTTTTTCAGCGTCATGCCGGTTTCGCGGTTCTCGAGGATTTTTTCGACGATGTAATTGGCCTGTTCGGCCTCGTCCTTGACGGCAACGAGGCGGGGACGCTCCTCCGACTGGCGCTCGGTCCACAGGTTCTTGGTGAAGCGCTCGCGGGCAAGATCGATGACGCCGTTGGCGGCGGCCAGAATCGTATTGGTCGAGCGGTAATTGCGGTCGAGCGTGACGATGTTGGCCGGCGGATCGAACGTGTTCGGGAAATCGAGGATGTTGCGGATCGTCGCGGCCCGGAAGGAATAGATCGACTGCGCATCGTCGCCGACGACGGTGAGGCCGATACCGCCGGGTTTCATCGCCATCAGGATCGACGATTGCAGCCGGTTGGTGTCCTGGTATTCGTCGACGAGGACGTGGTCGAAACGGCCGCCGACATCCTGCGCAATCGCCGGCTCGCTCATCATCTGCGCCCAGTAGAGCAGGAGGTCATCGTAATCCAGCACGTTCTGGGCCTGCTTGGCCTCGACATAGGAGGCGAACAGTTCGCGCAGCTGCTTTTCCCAGGCGGAGCACCAGGGGAAATAGAGTTTCAGCACCTCGTCCAGAGGCGTTTCCGAATTCACCGCGCGGGAATAGATCTGCAGGCAGGTGCCCTTGGTCGGAAACCGGTTCTCTGTTTTCGAGAAGCCGAGTTCGTGACGCACGAGGTTCATCAGGTCGGCGGAATCTTCCCGGTCGTGGATGGTGAAGTCGTGGTCGAGGCCGATCTGGTCGGCGTGAAGGCGCAGCAGGCGGGCGCCGATGCCGTGGAAGGTGCCGGCCCAGGAGAGCGCGTCGGTCATGATGCCGGCATTGGCGCCCAGAACCTGCGCGCAGATGCGCTCGACGCGGCGGCCCATTTCGGAGGCGGCGCGGCGGGAAAAGGTCATCAACAGGATGCGGCGTGGATCGGCGCCCGAGACGATCAGATGCGCGACACGATGGGCGAGCGTGTTGGTCTTGCCAGAACCGGCGCCGGCGATGACCAGCAAAGGCCCGGCCGGGCCGCCTTTGGGCACGTCCGAGCCGTGCTCCACCGCGCGCCGCTGCGCGTCATTCAGCTTTTCCAGATAAGCAACAGCCATGCCCGTTCCCGATGTGTTCGAATTAGCCATAGCTGATTCGTGCGCCTACGCGGAAATCGGCATTGCCGTGCATGCGGCAAGTCACCAACTTGCATGCGTGCCGGAACATTGCGATCATGCTGGCGGCGGTATTTCCGCCCAAGTGCAATTGCGTTCCAAGGGCTGGTGCTGCGACCAATTCGCTTCCGGCCCTGTATCTGTTTGTATTTCAAACGTAAATCACGCTTTTGTTATGTGGCCTCTCGAAATAAACTTGACCACAAATCTCTGCTTTGGTTATGACGGCCTCGTCAAATTCCTGACTCTCTTGCGGAGGCGATCTTGAAAACTTCGTTCACCTTGGCTGCGGGCGTTGCCCTGGCTGTTTCTGTTCTCGCTCTTTCCTCGCCGGCTTCGGCGCAGGTCAAGGATAGCCTGACCATCTATAATGCCCAGCACGAGGGGCTGACCAAGGAATGGGCGCAGGCCTTCACGGAAGAGACCGGCATCGTCGTTACCATCCGCCAGGGCGGCGACCTCGAAATCGCCAACCAGATCGTGCAGGAAGGCGCCAATTCGCCGGCCGACGTGTTCCTCACCGAAAACTCGCCGGCCATGGCGCTGGTGGACGGCAAGGGCCTGTTCGCACCGATCGACAAGGCGACGCTCGACCAGGTTCTGCCGGGCTTCCATCCGGCCAACGGCAACTGGGTCGGCATCGCTGCCCGCTCGACGGTTTTTGCCTATGACAAGACCAAGCTGACGGAAGACAAGCTGCCGAAGTCGATGCTCGACCTTGCCAAGCCGGAATGGAAGGGCCGCTGGACGGCTTCTCCGTCGGGCGCCGACTTCCAGGCGATCGTCGGTGCGCTGCTGCAGCTCAAGGGCGAGGAAGCGACCGCTGCCTGGCTGAAGGGCATGAAGGAAAATGCGACCCCGATCCGCGGCAATTCGACCGCGATGAAGGCTGTCAATGCGGGCCAGTTCGAAGGCGCGCTGATCTATCACTACTATTATTTCGGCGACGTGGCGAAGACCGGCGAAAACACCAAGAACGTCGGCATGCATTATTTCAAGAACCAGGATCCGGGCGCTTTCGTGTCGATCTCGGGCGGCGGCGTCCTCGCCTCCTCCAAGCACAAGGAACAGGCCCAGGCCTTCCTGAAGTGGGTTACCGGCAAGGGCGGCCAGAAGGTTCTGCGCGATGGCACCTCCTTTGAATATGCCGTCGGCAAGGGCGAGGCTTCCAACAAGATGCTGACCCCGATCGCCGACCTACAGGCCCCGAAGGTCGAGCCCTCGACCCTCAACAACGCAAAGGTCACCGACATGATGACCGCCGCCGGCCTGCTCTAAAAGCGGTCGATAACAGTTGCATGGAGACATCGCAGGGCGTACCTGCGATGTCTCGTATTTTCGGACCGTCAATGACTTCCACCACAGATACCCGGATCTCCATCGCGCCGCGACACCGCCTGCCGGCGGCATCGTTCTGGACGCTGACGATCGCGGTCGTGGTGGCTTTGCTGGCGCTCCTGCCGCTCGGCTTCGTGTTGTGGGCGGCGGCGGTGACCGGCTGGGAGATGGCCTCGCAGCTGATCTTCCGCTCGCGGGTCGGCGAGCTGCTGGCCAATACCGTCCTGCTCGTCGTCTTCACCATTCCGATCTGCGCCGTGCTTGGCGTTTCGCTCGCCTGGCTGACCGAGCGCAGCGACCTGCCGGGCGCGCGTTTCTGGTCCTGGCTCTGCGTCACGCCGCTTGCCGTGCCGGCCTTCGTGCATTCCTATGCCTGGATCGGAATGTGGCCCGGTTTCAACGGCCTTCCCGCCGGCGTGGCGATCTCGGTCGTCGCCTATTTTCCGTTTCTCTATCTTCCGCTTTCGGCCGCCTTCCGGCTGCTCGACCCGGCGCTTGAGGACCAGGCGGCATCGCTCGGGCTGGCGCCTTTCGCCGTTTTCCGGCGCGTCGTGCTGCCGCAGCTCCGGCTTGCCCTTTGCGGCGGGGCGCTGCTGGTCGGCCTGCATCTGCTGGCCGAATACGGGCTGTTTGCGATGATCCGCTTCGACACGTTCACGACCGCGATCATCGACCAGTTCCAGTCCACCTATAACGGCGTTGCCGCCTACATGCTGGCGCTGGTGCTGGTGCTCTGCTGTTTCGTGCTGCTCGGCCTCGAAGCCTCGCTGCGCGGCCGCAGCCGGTATGCGCGGCTCGGCTCCGGCGTCGCGCGCCGGCCGAAGATCGCTCGGCTCGGCAAGTGGAAATACGTCGCTCTCCTCCTGCCTGCGGTGACGGCCGCGTTTGCGCTCGGCATTCCGGTGCTGACCCTCGGTCGCTGGCTGATCGCCGGCGGCGCCGACGTCTGGCGCCTCGACGAGGTCGGGCTGGCGCTGTGGCAGACGCTGGTCATCTGCCTGATCGGCGGGCTTGCAACGACGGCAGCCGCCGTGCCGATCGCCTGGCTTTCCGTGCGCCGACCGACCCGTGCCAGCCGGTTCCTCGAAGGCTGCTATTATCTCGCGAGTTCGATGCCGGGCGTCGTCGTGGCGCTGGCGCTGGTGACGATCACCGTGCGGGCCATGCTGCCGCTCTACCAGAGCGTTGCCACCATCGTGCTTGCCTATGTGGTGATGTTTTTGCCGCGCGCGCTGGTGAGCTTGCGCGCCAGCATTGCGCAGGTGCCGGTCGAGATCGAACAGGCGGCGGCAAGCTTGGGGCGTTCGCCGGGCAATGCGCTGCTGGCGACCACGATCCGGCTTGCGGCACCGGGCGCTGCGGCCGGCGTCGCGCTCTCCTCGCTTGGCATCATGAACGAGCTCACCGCTACCCAGATGCTGGCGCCGAACGGCACCCGCACGCTCGCCATGGCCTTCTGGGCGCTGACCGGCGAGATCGACTATGCGGGTGCTGCGCCTTATGCAGTGCTGATGGTGGCTTTTTCGCTGCCGCTCACCTTTCTTCTCCATCACCAATCGAAAAAGATCGCCGGGCGATGACGCTGCTTACCCTGACCTCCCTGCGCAAACAGTACGGCTCCGTGGCCGCCCTCGACGGCGTCGACCTGTCGGTGACAGCCGGCAGCCGCACGGCGATTGTCGGCCCGTCCGGCTGCGGCAAGACCACGCTGCTGCGCCTGGTTGCCGGCTTCGACGCTCCGGATGAGGGCCGCATTGTGTTCGATGGGCGGACGCTTGCCGACGGCTCGTCCCAGGTGCCGGCGCACAAGCGCGGCATCGGCATCGTGGCCCAAGACGGCTGCCTGTTCCCGCATCTGACGATCCGCCAGAATATCGGTTTCGGGCTCGATGCGGAGGCCTCGGTCAAGAATGCCCGCATCGCGGAGTTGATGGACATGGTCGGGCTTGACCGGGCCATGCTTGCCCGCAAGCCGGACCAGCTCTCAGGCGGCCAGCAGCAGCGCGTAGCGCTTGCGAGGGCCTTGGCCCGCAAGCCGCGGCTGATGCTGCTCGACGAGCCCTTCTCGGCCCTGGATACGGGTCTGAGGGCCGCGACCCGCAAAGCGGTGACCGATGTGCTGACCGCGGCCGGCATCACCACGCTTCTGGTCACCCACGACCAGGGCGAGGCGCTCGCCTTTGCCGACCAGGTGGCGGTGATGCGGGCCGGCCGGTTTGCGCAGGTGGGCAGCCCGCGCGAGGTCTATTCGCGGCCGGTCGATGCGGCGACAGCGGCGTTTCTCGGCGAGGCGATCGTTCTGCCGGCCGACATCGCCGGCGGACAGGCAAAAAGCCCGCTGGGCGTGCTGCCGGTCGACGACGTCGCCTATCGCGGCAAAGGCGAGATCATGCTGCGGCCCGAACAGGTTACCGTCATGCAGGACAGCAGCCCGGACGGCAGCAGTGGCGCCTCGGGGACGATCACCGACATCAATTTCTGCGGTCCGACCTCGGACGTACGAATCAGGCTTGGCAGCGACCCACAAGGCTTCTCCTTCCGGCTCGACATTCCGAGCCGCGAGACGCTTGCCGCCGGGGATCGGGTGACGATCGGTGTGGCGGGAGCCGCCCACCTCTTCCGGTAAGCCGGCGTGCGACAACTACAGGCCGCCTGAAAAAGGATCTGTGACTTTCAGGATTCTACGGGACCTTCATCGCCGAAGGTGTGCCGCGATCTCGTCGTGAATGGCAGGCGAGGAGAACAGGACCGCGTTTCCGGATAGATCAGGCGGAATGTTTTCAGAAACGCCTGCAAGGTGGCTGCGGGTTGCACCAGCCTCCGTCGCGATAAGCCCCGCGGCGGCGACGTCCCACGGGAACAGCGTTTCCGTGTGGGCATCCAGCCGTCCGGCTGCGACATAGGCGATATCCAGAACCGGCGCCGCGCCGCGCCGGATGTCCTGGCACATCGACAGAATTATCCGCACCCGTTCCAGCAGCGGACCGGGATCGCTTTTTTCATGCGGGAAACCGGTGCTGACGATCGAACGCGCCAGGCTATCCGGCGAGGACGCCCGGATCGGGCGGCCGTTCAGAAAGGCGCCCTGGCCCTTCGCCGCGGTGAATGTTTCGCCCAAAGCAGGCGCATGGACGCAACCCGCCAGAACGTCACCATCCATGGCGAAAGCGACCGAAATGCCGAAATAGGGATGTCCCCTTGCGTAATTCGCGGTTCCGTCGATTGGGTCGATAATCCACAAGGGACCTGAGTAATCGAAGCGGTGGCTGTCGGCGTCTTCTTCCGAGAGGATGCGGTGGAGGGGAAACTCGGCCTTGATCGCCGCCTGGATAATCTCGTCCGAGAGCAGGTCGGCGCCGGTCACCAGATCGCTTGGCCCCTTGAAGCGGACCTGGCTGCGGGATGCTTCCCACTGTTCGATCACTGCATTCCCAGCCGCGACGGCGGCTTTACTGGCAAGAGACAGCATCCGGTCGTATTCGGTGCTCAATATCATGTGTCGCAATCCAATTCACGTTTCGCGGATATCGCGCAGAGGGCAGGGACATATTGGAGATACGCCGCTTCGCAGTCGAGGCTTACGAGTGGCACGTTTATGGAACCCTGGAACATTTCTTCGCGTTATCGGACCATCAACGTGAAGGAACAATTCCATGCTGAAATGGGCTCTCATCTTCCTCGTCATCTCGCTGATTTCCGGCTTCCTCGGCTTTTCCGGCATTTCCGCCGCGACGGCAGGGATCGCGAAAATCCTGTTCTTCATCTTCCTTGTCGTTTTCCTGATTTTCGTCGTGCTCGCCTTTGCGGCCGGCAATGCGATTCTCTGATTCTCCTGACGTCCCGCGGGTGAAGCGCAAGGAATCGGGCCGCTGAAACAAAAAAGCCCCGCCGAAGGTCGGGCGGGGCAAATTGGGGAAAATCCGCATCAATGACGCGGTGGGTCGCATTTGGCATATTCCATGTCGTGCTACGAGGCGGGTTGAGGCCGATTCGGTACGCTCGAGCGAAAAAAAGAGACCGGTCTCGATGCGGCGAGACTGCTCTGCGCAGATGCGGAGGTCAGGGGCGCGACGGATGTTTCTGGGCGAACACGAGCAGCTTCCAGACTACCGGGCCAAGGACGGTATGCTCGTGATGGATTTGCGGGATGGCGGCGGCCTTGTGGACGACGATCTCGTCGCCGCAGGTCCGGCACCGGTAGATCCCGGCATTCGGCACTTTCTGTCCGGGCATCCAGTCCTTGTCGAAGGCCGGCGCGCCGGTCTGGACGAGATGCTCCAAATTCTTGAACTGCGCCATGCTATACTCCCCTTGATTTTGTAACACCATAACAGGCGCAAATGACCAAATCGCCAGCAAGGCTGGTGAAGAGTTTAGGGAGAAGATGTGCCGTTTTGGAACGAATTCGTTAAGGGAGGGGCAGAAACGAAGAAATCCGCCGAAGCGGATTTCTCAACGTTTTGAACTGGATGGTGGGCGTGACAGGGATTGAACCTGTGACCCCTACGATGTCAACGCAGTGACTGTGCCGTAAATTGCGGCTTCCCGGTTATGCGGCCCCGTAAGGACGTCGATATCTCAAGCACGTGTAGTGCGTAGCTTGGGCAAACCTTGGGCAAATGACGCTCGCGAAGGTCCCATTATCACGCGGTAAATAAGCTTTGTAACTCGGCCTGCCGAGCGCATGCCGCCAACCCAAAATTTGAGGATAAGCCATGCAATTCAAGTTCGGCGAGCGCCAACGAAAGGTACTGAACAACTATTTCAACTGTGAAGAAGGCGATCCTCCACTTCCACCGTGTAACGACGGTTCTCCGTGTATGGATGGGCGGTGTCTCAAGTGCGGATCTGACATGGCCTCGGTGCTGTCAGCGTTCCGCCGTACAGAGCGATTTGACCGGCGATCCTGGTATCGCGGCGCTTTCATTCTCGAAGATTTATCCGTCAAAATAGGTGATACCCGAAGGATCCCAATATCTGCGGCGAACCGTTTACTTCGACGTCTTGCCTCCTCGATAACCCGCAGGGATTCAATTTTCATAGGCACGACCGGTTTGATCCTCGACTTAGCTCGGCGGCGTAAGGTTCTCGCGATCGAATTCTCCTGCACGAGGCGAGTTCAGGCGGCCGCGAAGGTCGCTTCCATTTTCGAAGATTTCGATGATGGCGTCACTCCCCTTGCTCTGCATGAACATATCACAAGGGATTTCGGCGATAGCGCATTTCTCCATGAGGTCTTACTGTACAGCTACATCAAGCGAAGCCTGTATAATCCGTCAAGGCCGTCCTGCGTGAAGAAGAAAGACTTGCTATGCGAGCTAGCTCAGAACTACGGCGTTCACCGCATCTCTGACCGTGTGGTCACGGTTGGTGTCGGAGTTCAAGCCAATCGCCTTATACACGCGCCCGGATGTCGTGATCAGCTTGATCTAACAGACTTCGGCGATCTCTGGGACTAACGGCATAGCGGAGGCGCGAGGTGGCTGAATCGCTACCTCCCCTGCTTGCGAACCAATCCTCCAATTAACAGGTGACACATGGATTATCATGCTGCCGAACGGCTGCGCGACGAGCTGAATTGTGAACAAAAATCATCCTGGCAGAAGCTCGACCGAACTTGCCATCCTCCAACGACGGCGCTCCGTGCACGTCGCTTCATAGGAGGACGTCCTCATGCCTAACACATCGACTGGGCGAAATGGACTGGAGCGTTATCTGCACGATCGCGAATTTGAGGTGCGAGCGTGCCTGAAAAGCATTCATAATTCTAATACATTCTCGGTGGACGGCATCGCAGCTGCGCAGCTAAATCGGCTGGAAGCCCTCCAGGCATCGCAGGTTGATCTCGCCTGCGATGCCTTTCATGTCAATTGGAACAGGGTCGACCTCCGTAGAGCGAGCGCCGCTTGCGCCTTCGAGCAGTTCCGCGCCCGGGCTTGGGGATTGGGAGAGCTGAATAAGTCCCTCTCTTCTACCTATACAAATCTCTACCATCTTACCTTTGCCGATACCGCCGACCGGCGGCGATCTGGCGATCTCACGCGGTTTAACATCGGCGCCTTCAAACGCGGGATACGCAGGGCCCTCAACCTGCTCCAGAAATCATTCGCCGACTTTTGGGCGGTTGGCATGGTGGAAATCTCCGCGACTCCTACGTCTGGTCGGGCGTTCTTATTCGAACCCCACTGCCATCTCCTTGTCGACGGCGTGCCCAGCATGGATCTTCGAGCTGCTTTTAAATCCGTATTGAAAAAGCGATCCTCGGCTCTTCGGCCGGTACAACTTGAGCCTGTGAGAACGCCAGCGGACCTTGCTCGAGTGCTGAGTTATTTCTTTAAGCAGGTCCCCGAACTTCGAAGTCAAATTGTGGGAGTAGATGGCCGCCTGATCCGTGGCAGATCAAATCATCTGACAGGAGCAGCCAAGGTCGAATGGCTGGGTTGGATGGCAGCTCATCACGTCACCGAATTACTTATCAGTATCGGCCCTCCGGCCGGAGTGATTGATAAATTCGAACACCGTGACTTGCAGCCGATTATCGATGAATTGCTCAAACAGGGGATCCGACATGACAGTTAGAGGCCAAGATGGGTAGATCTGCGGGGTGGGTATCGAAACTGCAGGGTGGGGCCATTTTGCGTCCCCGCTACTAGGTGCGGTTAAATTTCAAGTAAGCAAGTAAGTAAAAACGGAGAGCCTCATGGCAGAAGAATTGGTGATTGAAGTGGTGAAGGGAGCCCAAGTCGAGGGCGAAGCTAGACCCTGTCTAGGCGTCTATGCCCGGGTCGGCAACACACCGGTAGTGCGTATCTGGATGCCTGCGGAAGATGCAACCGATCCTAGAAAATGCGGGCCGGAGCTCATTAACGCGGGGCTGCAATTTTTCGATCGGCCGGTCATCAAGCAGCAGCTGGCCGAGGCACTAAAAAGCGTTCGCCCGTCCTCGGCAACGGTCGCGGTCCGGAGCGGTTGGCACGGGAAATGTTTCGTCTTCAATGGCCAGATATGCAAAGGAATAAATAAAGCGGACTTTTTTCTCCATCAGGAATTACGTCAAAAGTACATATCTTATCCAGAGACGCGGAACGATGAACTGATCGACTTCATCGACGAGGCCGCAACGAAAAGCGACTTCGTCGCCGCGGCAACCATGATTGCTTTTGCTCAGCCTCTGCTGGGTCTTTTGCCGTCACCGGAGCGTCCTGTGATCTATTTCTGGGGCGAAAGTCGCACTGGAAAGACGACGCTTGCGGCACTTATCAACGGGATTACTCGTCCGCCATCCGATAGGGAGCTTGAGCCGTTTGATTCCACTCCGCGCGCATTCGAGGAGGCGTTGCAGTATTGCTCCGATAACGTTGCCGTCTTCGATGAGTTGAACTCCCTGGATGTGGCGGCAATTGAGCAGGCCCTATCTCCCTTCATCTATACAGCGTCGAATGGAAGGGGAAAGGCCCGTTCGAAAGGCGCCAGTTTCCCGAATTTGCGCTGGCGCACCACTGCTGTCGTAACCGGTGAAATCGATCTTGATACCTTGAAAACTAGGCGAAAGGGCAGCGGACAAGATGCTCGACTGATGACGATTGCTGTACCACTCCGCGAGAATGGGGGTATTTGGCCATCTTCATGGACGGAAGAGCAGCGGGCTAACCAAACAAATGAGTTATCAGCCCGAATAGCCACTTATTCTGGACATAGCTATTTAAAGTGGATCCGTTGGCTCGTCGAACATCAAGACGAAATCAAATTACGATTTCCGCGCAATGTATCGGTTTACACCGAACGTTTAGCGGGGGCAGGTGCCGATAGTCTAGTTAGGTCAATCGCGGTCAGGTTCGCTCAGCTCGCTGCGGCGGGAGATGAACTGATCCGGGCTTGTGTGGTCGATTGGGAGAAGACCTTACCCTTTGAAGCGATCTCCCGTTTGCATGAGGCTGATCGTGCGCCGAAACTCGCTACGAGCACCCGCGATGACACGGCGCGGCAGTCTGCCTTGGCAATCCTCGCACATCTCGGACTTGGGCACATCCCGATCGCGACAGCCAAGGAGGATCTTACCAATACGCAAGCTTTCATCTCACAATGGGATAGTGAGAAACTCGTTATGATCGAAAAGGGGGCGGTCTCACGGTTTGCGGGAGTGCCCGAAGCTGAGGCTATGTCAGCCTTTAGGGCTTGGGGTTCAAATATCTCGTCTGGATCGACGCCGTACTTTCAGGATCGAAGGTTGGGAAAGAGGTTCCTGCGAATTCCACTCACTGCGTTGGAGCGTATCGCCTTCGCGACCTCCAGGGACTGAGTCTCAGCTAGACAACCCCGCGCCGCGCGCTTCGCTTCGTCAACGTGTATCGGGTGGTCAAAGCCGGCTTCCGGAGCGATGAGGCGAGGCATCTGGAAGAAGGGGGCTACCGCGGGCAAATCAGCCAGGAGACTCGCTGGCGCGTTTAGCACGGCGAAAGCTGCGAAACGTTCAAGATCGCCGAGCCGGCCGGCGACCAACCCTGAAATTCGAAAACACATCACTCCTCGAAACCCGTCGACTCAGACTTAAACTTGAGCTGCCGAGCATTGTCGCGAATGACGCTCACTTCACCTTCCGCAAAACCATCGCTGGCTTCGGCTTCAATCTCAAGCGTCATCTTTACCTTGGCGCCTTGGGTCCTTTGCAGTTCCATCACCACCGCGTTGAGGATAGCATCAAAGGATTTGACGGGCCGCACCATGTCGAGTTCGACTGATCCATAGAATCGCCGCCTGTTGCCGGATCCGCCAGAGATGAGGATGCCGACCATGATAGGACTTGCTGACATCAATTTGTTGCCCGCAATGTAGAGGCAATTGCTGTATTCTAGGTCACTGAACGTTGAAAGATACAGATACAGAGTTAGTTCCGACCGCAGCAGATTCCAGTGTACTGCGACCCAGCCACTTTCGGGGGGGCGTACACGTGAGGCGGCGATTGGGCTGGAATCTCCACGGCGAGGGGGCCGCTATCCGCGCCTAGGGCGAGACGAGTCCACCAGTTTCTGTCGTGAGACGAAACATGAGCGGCAGCGCGCCACGCCGGTCGGAATAGAAAACGGCAAGGATGCCTAACGATTTCTCCAATGTGTCTTTCACACTCTACAATTCATTATTTAATGGGTAGGCTGGCGACGTAGATAGCCCTGTTGAAGTTTGGATAGTTACCATGCGATTTTTTACGATGGCAACGCCCGCGCTCCTAATCGCCCTTATGGCTCTTTTGATGCCGGGTTCTTTGCACGCAGAAGCCCGCACCATAAATGATCCTTCTGACGGATGGCTTAATATAAGGACTGGGCCAAGCTCAAGATATCCAGTACTCGAACGTTTAAATAACGGGAAGTTGGTGAATGTAACGGAAATTAGGAACGATTGGGGAGTTATAGAATACAACAATGGGGAAGGCCCAAAAAAAGGCTGGGTATATGCCCCATATACAATACCCGCGAGCGAATTTCTTCAGAGAATTTCGGGGAAGTTGGACCCGGTAAGCTTAGCAAAACTTTCCGAGTTCTGTAGTGTGAAGACCGGGAATTGGTCCGCCGTGCTTTCGGCAGTGCGAGATTACTGTGTAGGAACGTACTTCTGCTACGATGGGGGCTGCAGCAATCCCCAGGAGTTATATGTCCTGCTAAGGCAAAACGAGAGCTTATCGCAAGGGCTTAATAAACTCACCAGAAATGGGACGCAAATCAGGGAATGTAACGCTGGAGATATAGAAAATTCAAAGTACTATCTTGCCGCTGATAAAATTTATCCATATCTTTTTTCTAAAGATACTAGGCTCATCTGCTTAAAAACTATTCCTGGCCACGAGTTAGACGAGGTAATTCGATTGCGGCAGGCTGGGTTCGCGGCATTCCGGCTTTCATTTGGCGCAGGAGGACTCCCGCGCATGATCAGTATTACCAGGGATCAGTTTTATTCACTACGTGGCGATGGAATAAGAAACTTGTACAGTTCGGTGATAACGGCTCTTGAAAAGGTTATTGAGACACCGTGTGAGATCGGAGTAGCAGTTACCTGCAGCGCCATGATTTCCCAAGGTCGTATTGAAGTTGAACTGTTGACTCTTGGAAACCAGCTATCTGGCAGACCGGGAATATGGGAGCGTAGTAATTGGGCGTTTTATGTCTACTGGAACGGTGAACCAGAAAACTATCTCCTTTATGTTGACTTGCCCGTCACCGCCATTAAGCGCTGGCCTTCATCCGAAGGAAAGCCTATTGGAGATTTTCAGCCGCTGAACTTCGACGATGGTTTCGAAAATGTTCGAACGGCTGTAATGAGCGAGATTTCCAAACAAATAGGTCGACATTTGTCCGATTAAATCGAAGGGTATGCACACCAACGCTAAAAAATAGGATATGTTTATGTATGAACGCACGGTACGATCATTGTATTCGATGCTTGTAGTAGCGCTCCACATAGCGGTCGTCGCATTTTCTGCGTTCTACTTAAAAAATCGCATAACTTTAATCGAAAATTACGTATCGACAATGGCCGTATTCCTGCCCGTTTTTGGAACCTATGTCGGTATCGTTGTAGGAGATATTCAATTAACTTCGGGTCCAAGCGGCAAAATCGTGAGTTGGACCTTCATCACCATCTTAAGCGTTTTATTGCTTGCCTATGTCCTGGGAATTGCTTTTGTCATGTATTTATTTGGCACTGGGTTCATAAAGTCAGAATCCTCGCTTCCTGCGGCGATATCTGTTGTGGAAGCAGCGTTTGGGGGCTTCTTCACTAGTCTATTCCTCACGCTATTCAAAAAGGCTTAGGTCTTGTGGACAAGTCGTCTATCGCCGCTGGCTTCAAATGGGCACCAAATAGGTTTAGCTGCATCCTTTGCGAGACAATGATGATGTGACATCATTTTTCCCGAAGTATAGCCCCCATTCCTGTTGTCAGATAGACCGGCGCCTATATTGCATTGATCGCCTACGCTCGCGATCCAGAAGGTAATGCGCTCGAACTTTAGCAAACATGTAATGACCGCCTTTGGCGCATTCTTGCCATCAATGTCGTAGCGGCATCTTTCGGAATGCCCAATCGAGCTTGGTCAATGTGCGAGGAAAACACCGCTTACCATAAAGCGCTTCCCGGCTGCCCCATTTGCGAGGCTGGACGTACTATTGAACACGCATCCGAACGCTTTCATGTCGAGCAATGGTTCGCCGCATCGGTCACGAAGACAGAACGCGCCATAACATCCAACCCAAGTTGAGAACTCAACGGAAATAATTTCCGCCTGACTCCTCTTCCAAAGTAATCACTGTGGGCCGCCGGATTTTCCTACGACTTGTACATAGGTGCGATAAGGCGTTTCGGAGCATGCTCTATTCCTGTCGGCACACTCGACCGTTGTTCAGGTAGCTCTGGAAGAGATCCGCCAAATGCGACGGCGACTTGGGGGAACGCGTCGCTGAGTTCGGGGTTCGTTTCAGCTAGCGTAGTAGGCATCGCTTCGACAAGATCGAACTCAATGTGCCGCTTGTTGAGCCGAACTCCTTCTTCCGCCAGCTTTCTCACAAACGGCAGCCGACTGCCACCTCCAGTCGCCACCAGCTTGATTCGCGAAGCGGCTCCTGCAACGATCGCGGCCGATTCCGCTACGAGGTCGTGGAGCGTCTTCGAAAAGTCCCGCATCTGAGGCAGATTGAGGAAGGCTGAAAGCTCGACCTCGACTGCTTCGTCCGTCGGAAGCAGAACGACCAGTCGGCCTTCCGCGAAGAGCTGCTCCTTCAGTGCCCGCCGCTGTCGCCGGATGTCCAGCGACGCGGAACGGTATTCGGTCGTGTCTTGGGTGAGCGAACTCTTATCGAGAATATATTTGTGTAGGATCTGATCCAGCATGTTACCCGCCTTATTCATGGCGGTAGCGGCTGTCGAGATTTCGAAGACGCGCGCTTTATCCCAGTCCGGGTTGTTGACGCAAAGAAAACCTGCGACGTCAGTCGTGCCTGCTCCAACGTCCACGATAAGATAGGCCTGGCGTGTGTTTTCTGGCGTAGATAGCAGGGCGCCAGCACCTGCTGCGGTGGCCTCCCGCACAGGTTCGCCGATCAACGCGACCGGCAGCAATTCCTCGGACAAGGTCTTTAGTTGTTCAAGAAGCGTCAGCGCACTCGCGAGGTCCATGACGTCTGCAAGGTCAGCACCGACCGAGCGCGCGAGCACAATCGCCTCCGCCATAAGACGGCGCATCTCCTTGGCGTTTTCTTCCTTGGAATGGTCTTTCCAAGCGGGGTGAGCGAACCGGCGCAAAAGGTTCCTGGGTAAGCCCGCGCCTGCGAGAGCCGTTTCGGTGAGGTGCATCAAATGTGCGAGGTAAAGAACGAGCACATCGCGCTGAGTCAAGCTGCCGTTCTTGTCCTGAATTGTGGGTAGTCGTGCTGCACCCAACTTGGAGACCTCCTTTCCGAGCGTGATAAACTGCTTGATGGAATCTATGATAGCTTCGGTGGACGTCTGCGTGTCCTCAACATGCTGGCGCGCCTTCGAGCCAAAGAAGATCTTGCCATCAGCTACAAGAAGTTCGGACGGCGTGGTGAGCCTGCTTCCGGAGGATCCGTCCCCGATAGGCAGATCGACGTATCTGGTACCGCCCGCTCCGTTTACGGTCGCGAATGCTTTGGAGAAGGAAGTGCCGAAATCCACGCAGACTATCGAATTGGAGTCTTCGTTTTCGGCGCTGCCGAGGTCCAGAGCCAGCTTGTAGGTTTTGGCGGCCGTAGCCTTCGACGATTGCGGAGCCGAGAGGGGAGCCACCGGAACGGCTTCCGCGCTCGGTTGTTCAACCTCGTCGAGCAAAAGCGATTTGAGCGCCCCCACTTCCCGTGAAGTCAGGAAAGTCCGCTCGCCGCTCATCGCTCGCTCGAGCAGGTTCATCAGTAAGTCTTTGGCGCGTTCCTTGTCCACCCATGTCCCCTTTGCCCTATTTCACTATAGCTTTCACCAGGATCACCGGAGGTCTCCCTGGCGTCGTTTTGACTGCTCCTGGTACGACCACCTTCGCTTCCATCGATGTTGTTATCGGCCTGGAAGCGTCGTGCGAGCGGGGATCGTATTTCACTGTCTCGTCGCGCTCCGGCGAAACCGAAATCCCGCGCTTGCGCAGGATGGTGTCGATCGACTGTCCAAGGAGGTCAAGGTGCGTGCCGACGGTCTTAATAGTCGATGCGTGGACTGGTTCGAAGGCCTCGATGGCATCACCGATCTGACGCACATCCGCGGGGGTCATCTCGAACCTTTTTCTCTCGATCGCCATCCGTGCAATGAGCTCGTCCAGCTCTTGGTCGAGAACCTCTCCGAGGGTCTCGTTCTTGGCCGCGGCTTGAAGTTCCCGACCGGTCGACAGCCAGTGGGATACTTCCGGCAAAAGGCCTGGATCGGCGGTGGCCCTGCGTGATGCTATCTCATCTATTCTCTTGTTTCCCAGAGCGGCAGCTATTGATCGCCTCAACTCGACGTCCTTGTGACCCTGCCGAGCCACGACAAGAAGCGCGTCGACCGCTAGATTAGCCAAGCGGTTTAAGCGCTCATCCACGCTGGGGGGAGGGGTGGCGGGCCGCCACCAGTTCAAGGGCGCGCTCACCGCTCTGTACATGTCTCGGTCGAAAAGCGTATCAACCCGAAGGCGCAGAATCGTGATCACGAGATCCATGGCTGACAACGCAGCCGTTTCGCGAACCTTTATGAACTCTGCGGTTGAACTTCCCGCCGACAAGCTGAAAAGGGAGCGAAGCGCCCCTCCCAGACCCGACCCCGCCGGAAGTTCGGAAACACGGAGGGGCTTTAATAGAGATTCGCACACCCGGTTGAGCCGGCGAAATGGAGTGAGGGGGTCGTCCGGTCCTTCACCTTGTTGGCTCTTTAATCCGTCGGCTATTTCTTCGATGGCCTCGGCGATGCTGCCGCAGTTAGCGAGCGCAAGTTCCGCCCACACGTCTTTGGAGCGGACCTCTGAGGTTCCGGCTAGCGCGAGTTCACGCGCAGCATAGCGACCAATCCATTCGTTGGTCGAAGCCGACACCGCCTTGGCGAAGTAGTACCTGTCATCGGCGTTGCCCCAGTCTCCTGTGTGCGGGGGGCTTTCAGATAACGCACTTATTATCAGCGGTCTGACCGCCGCCGCTATTGGCACGGAAACCTCCGCTGCCTTGCCGAGAACCGAAAGCGCCTCCAGGCGTATCTGAACCGATCCCCGCGAAGCCGCCCAGGCAAGCCGACGCAAGTCTGCAATAACCCCGTCTTCCTGAAGTTGCTCTTTCTTGAATGTCCGGGTCTCGATCAGCGACTTTAAATGCGCAATCGCTTCAACCGCTTCCGATGAAGAATAATTGTCTAGTTCTTGAAATACCATTCAATCGACGCTTTCCAAGGTCGTATGCGTAAAGATTAGCCAATTGATGTTTGGCAGGCAAGGAACCCGACTGACGATCATTGCGAGGCTTTCGAGCTTGGTTCGATTTTTCGGTAGGATCGGTCAAGCCTTTAGCAGATAGCCCAGGCCGAGCCGACGCTGACGGAAATAATTTCCGTTTGCTTAAACTCAAATACCTGACCGGTCTACGGATCGAAATTTACAAGTCTCTGCATTCAGGCCCGCGCCACGAAAATCGCCCTCGGCATGGAACAGAAGCTCGCCTTCGGCGACAGATAATCCGACTAGAACTCGGGGCTGGAAAGCACGGCTTTTTTTTGGCGCAAGCTAATGTCAACGGTGTTCGTACCGATCGGCACGGCGATGCGGAACGATCTTCGAGTAACATTGGGGTATACGCTGCCGTTACGTCACAGTTTGATCGCGAGCGCCGTAACACCAAGGTTAATTACGGCCATTGGTGACAGGAGAGCCCAACGCGTAAATTTTGATGTTACATTTCCGCTTCGAGGCCGTAAACGGAAATTCCGCTTGCGGTGTGGCTGGGGAGATAGCGGCCGTTCAGCTTGCACCGCCGTCAAGCTTTAAGCCATTTTGACCCGGCGTTGGCGCCGAGCTTCGGCGGCCTCACCGGTGGGCCCATCGTGACCGGGAGCGGCATGATTGAATTGGTTCCGATGATGATAGCGTCGCTATCGCGGAGGTTGCCGACGAGGAGAAGTAACGAATACGCCCCAACCCCTGCGAATACAGTACGCTCCTCCGGCCGCCGTGCACTTTGGCGAAATGGCGTAGATATAGAGTGCTATTCCCGCTCGAATACGGCATATTGCACCGAAGCGAATGACGGGGGAGAAATTCAGCTTTTGGTTGACCTAAGGGACGCATTTTCTTCGTTGCTGGCGACCAGAGGTCTTGATCAACCTGACGGACGGCCTCTCTATGCCTATCGATTTGCAACGCACGAATTGGAGCGGCGGCGTGACATGCTACGACGCGCCGGGCGAACTGTTCTTCAAAATCGTAATGGTGCGGCTCTCGTGATCTGTCACGTCGCGGAGTGGTTTCGACGTGAGCGGGGTGGTGGCCACTGGGATTGGATCCGGCCGTTGAAGACGCTAGGTCTCGAATATGGCCCACATGCTCCGGTGCGGTATCGTGACGTCGAAGGAATGATCGACTTGGGGCTGCATGTCTGGCGGCGTCCCGCTCCTAGCGGTGGGGAGCGCTTACTTGCGATCGTTCGAGAAGCAGGCTTTCCGGTTGCCTCCGTTCGCGAGGATCCGCGTATCTCGTCCTGGTTGAAGCACTCCGTGTTGTGTGCCGAGCGGGGGTTCGCCACTCGCGATGCCGTAGGCGCGGAAGCGTGGCGAGTTTCCACCAGGCTGGCTCAGGCACTGTTCGATCCGGCAGTCGACCTTTGCGACAAGATCGTCGAATTGCGACGGTTGCTCCCGCCCATGGAATCCCGCGGCGATCCCGTTCAATTCCTCGACCAGCACCGACATGGTTGGCGCGAAGAGCTTCCCTTCGACGTCGAATGCGAAGACATTCGCGCGATGGTCGAACAGATCGTTCGAACGCGTGCCGATGGGGCCAATGCGCTCGACGTGACGCGGCATCTTGTTCGCACGGCAGGAGGCTGGCAGCCGCGTGCGGCACTGGGCCTAACGGGCGCTGTGGACCTGAGACGGCTACCAACGTCCATCGGCGGGGCAATTCGAGAAGGCCGGCGGCTGCGGGTGCTGCCGCGCGCGCCCTATTGCGACGATATGCTGGCCGTCGCCGCTATCGAGACTTTCGAAGATGAAGATGGCCCGGTTTACGAACTCAGGGCCTTCGTGGACCAGTTCGACGCCCCGCTCGCGTTGCAAGACGAAGCCCGCCTTCTCGTTCAGGCCGGGGGGGCGACGATCGCGGAGTTTATCGCCACCGGCGGTGAAGCACTCGACGATCCAGTGATCGCTCTCGATCTCGAGCGAGTGGATGGACCCGAATTGCCGTCGAGCATGCGTGTGCTCGGGCCATCGCCAGTGCAAACCAGCCGCCCGATGCTTGCGCTTGCCGTCAAACCGGAATTCTTCGGCGCCGTAAGCTTTTCTGCTGGATATGAAGACCTCGGGCAGGTTGTCGGTACGGATCGTCGGTTGGTCGGCTTTGCCGGAACAGCGCGCCTCGACCTCAGCGGTACCGCGTGGACGTGGAAGACGAGCGCCGAGCGTACCGTCGATGCCCGCCTCGTACTTGTCGGGAATCTCCTGCGCGGCGTACGCGAACCGGTGTACCGGGGAATACCCTCATGCTGGATCGAGCGCGACGGGCATCTCGCCGCACCGCGCCGAGCAGACGTGCATTGGCGACCGAAAGGGAGGGGGGCGTGGCGTCCCATCGACGGGGCTCGGCCTTGGGGTGCCGTCGATCTCGCGGTAATTGAACGGGGCGAGTTGCGTCTCACCATTGGAGCTGCCATCGTGCCCGCGGCCTTCGAGATCAGCGTGCATCGTGGCCGTCGGGAATTGCGGGTCGAGGGACTTGAAACCCGTATGCTCGCCGCGAAGGGCGCGTCCGATCTCCAGATCGGGTTCGATCGTGATGCGGCGATCGTGTCACTCGGTCCACCGGCGGGCATCGCGACGATAGTGCTGCGCGCCCGCTGGGATTCCGAGCTAACCCTCACGGTTCCCGACCCCGGCAATGACCTCCGTCTGTTCGACGCCTCCGACCGTTTGATGCCACCTCGCTCGGTGCTGTCGCTCGATGACCTGAAGGGTATCCGCATCTTGGCAGCGAGTGACATCACGCTGACCATGGAACTGCGGGCGGTGGATGCCCCGAGATTGAGCGTGATGCGAAAGATCTCGGGCGAAGTGCCGCTCTCCGCATTCGCAGATTCGATGCGGCAACTTCTCGGGAGCTCCGAAAGCCTCGACGCGAAGGTGACGCTTGGCGCCATCGGCACCGCGGATCAGATTGCGGAGATTCGTTGGTATGCCGAGGACGTCGATCTTTTCGATGCGCCACGTGCCAACGCCTTCTCCGTTCTGACAACGACCTACGGGCTCGATATGCGGGCATTCGCCCTCGCTCACCCATCTGCAGGCACATCCCCCGTGACAGCTCCGGCGACGCAAGCTGCGATGCGAGCCGAAATGTCACGATTGCTGCCGCCGGGACCCTGGCTAGTCTTCGGCCGCCGCAAAAACGGTGCGAAGCTCCGCCCGCGGATCGTCCCGGCCGCCGCACGGGCTGCGACTGCGGGCATCACGCTCCTTGAGCGTGCCATAGGCACCGATGCTTCCGCCGCGAGGGTGATCGCATTCGTCGAGGCCTATGCGCAGCCCCAAGTCGCCGCCTCTGACCGGCGCACTATCGTGAATCTCTTGGCTCTTGCGCGACGAGAAGGGTTGCCGATTTCATCCATCGACGCCTTGAAGGCGCTAGATCGATCGCCGGGTCTCGCAGCATTGTTACTGGCGGCGTGCGACACCCTCGACGAGCGCGCCGCCTTGCTTGACTTGCAACGCGACCTGCCATTCATTTGGTCGTCGACGACGATCGCGAACTGGCTCGACGCGTTCGCGGCACGGATCGAGGATACCCGCCGTCGGCTTACGGAAGCCGGCATCGACGACGCGATCACTTATCGGAGCATCTTGTCGGCGCTTGGCGACATCGTGGGATTACGTCATGAGTTGGCTGGGCACGCCAAAGCTGTATTCCTCGTGCTCATGACGGCCGAAATGTCACGCGTAGGGTTGTCGATCGATAGCGCTGACGGACAGTTTCTGAAGCTCGGTGCCAGCGAGACGATACGGCCCGAAATCGATCGGCTCATCGCGCGACATGTCGAAACCGATCCGCCCCCGCAAGGCCTGCTCTCTCCCAGCAATAAGTCGGCACAGCAAATACGTTGGAGTCCCTACGACGAGGCCTTCGGCGAGATCATCGCTGCACCCTTCGCCGTTGCCGATCACGCGACCGGCAAGGTCGCGCTCTCGGCTCATGAACTTCGGCGATGCAGAGACGCTTGGCTCTACGACCCCGAATTCTTCGAATCCATGGTGCCGATCGGGATAGACGAACAATTGCGGGGTGCTGCGAGGATGGAAAAGGGGCGGGCATGATCGACTTGGACCGAATGATGGTGCGCCTGCCGCAGCAGGCGGCGGACGCCATTCTCGGTATGCTGCGACCGAAGTCGCGGACGCTCGCGGAGCATCTGCGCACGACTTGGGCCGCTCCCGCCGGCGCCGAAGGATCGCTGATTGCCGAGCCCTTCGTCGAAGGGGCATTTCCTTGGCTCCCCCTGGCCGGTGGCTGGGAGGCTCTCGATCCCGCGATCCTGGACCCCCGTACGATCGACGTACTGCGCTCGGTTTCCTTTCCGCCTTATGTCCACCAAGCGAATGCGTGGCGCTGCCTCACCGCGGCCGAACCGGCATCCGTAATCGTCTCCAGCGGAACCGGTTCGGGCAAGACCGAATGCTTTCTCGTACCGATCCTGGATCGGCTGGTGCGCCTCTCCGATGGTGGCCGGCATGCGCTCGACGGCGTTCGCGCGCTAATGCTCTACCCGCTCAACGCGCTCATCAGTAGTCAGGAAGAACGGCTCAGCCGTTGGTTCGAGCCATTTGGCGGCAGTCTGCGATATTGCCTCTACAACGGCGAGACGCCCGAGAGCATTCGGGCGGCCTCACGCGCCGAAAAGCCGTGGCGCGTTAGTGATCGCCTCTCCTTGCGAGCGTCCCCGCCGCCCGTTCTCGTAACGAACGCCACGATGCTCGAATACATGCTCATTCGCCAGAACGACGCGCCCATCCTCGCGGCATCGCAGGGCAAATTGGACTTCATCGTCCTCGACGAAGCGCATTCGTACATGGGTGCCCAGGCGGCCGAAGTCGCGCTCCTGTTGCGCCGTGTCGCGCTGGCGTTCGGTCGCCAACCCAGCGAGATAAGGTACGTGGCCACCTCGGCCACGATCGGGGGCGTCAACGCTGCTAGCGACCTCCATCGTTTCCTTCAGGATCTCTCCGGTGCGCCCGCGGATGCGATTCACGTCATCGAAGGGTACCGAGCGCCGCTGCCGCCCGCGCCGGACCTTTTCGAGAGCCGCCATCTTCGCTCACACGACTTGGCCGGTCTCGATCCGCTTGTCAGCGGGGAAATGTTGGCTGCCTCGGAAATGCTGCGCGTAACGCGCGAAGAATTGCGGAACGGCAAGATATTCTCGTGGGGCGGATGGTCGGAGCGCGTGGCGACGCTGGCCGGCGGTTCCGCCGATGCGACCGCTATGCTCGTCGAAACCGCCCGCGCACGGGACCCGAATGCGGACCCGGTCATGGCAGCGAGCGGCAACGATTCCGTCCTGCCCAATCGCATCCATCTGTTCCACAAGACCGTCGCTGGGCTGTGGGTATGCATAAATCCGGAATGTCCGGAGAGCCCGTCGCTTCGCGAAGGGTCCGATTGGACGTTTGGTCCGATATTTTCCGACGCTCGCGAGCATTGCCCGCACTGTGCGTCGATCGTTCTCGAATGGGTCTGCTGCACGCTCTGCGGAGAAGGGGCTCTGCGAGCCGAGGAATATGACCGTGGGTCGCGGATCGCGCCTTGGAGCGACGGAAACGACGAGGATGGCTTCGAACAAACGCTGGAGCGAGAGGATTCCACCGACGCCGCGGACGACGACGAGGCGGAGTTGAGCATGCCGATCGCGCCGACGATCGTCTCACGCCGCTATCTGAGCCTACCCATCAAGGCTGGATCCATCCGACTGGACGTGGATCTCGCCACGGGAGCAATCGATGCGGCCGCCGAGAGAAGCTTCACCTTCTCTGCCAGTCGCGACACGTCTACCTGTCCCGCGTGCGCCAAGGCGCCGAGCCGTGTCGATCCGGAGCGCGGGGCGATGCGAGCGGTGGTGGCTGGAGCGCCCTTTCTCATGGCGCAGATTACGCCTGGCTTTCTTGCGGATCTCTCGCCGGAACCCAAGTCGGACGAGCCACTCCCGTTCGACGGGCGGCGATTGATCACCTTCACAGATGCACGGCAGGGGACCGCGCGACACGCGGCCAACGTCCAGATCGCCTCCGAGCGCACCTTCGTTCGCGGCTTCATCTATCAGTTCGTCCAAGATGGCCCGTCCTATGATCCCGCGGCACTGACGCTACTCGAAGACCGTATCGCTCGATTGCGACAGTCGCCCGAGGACGCCATGTTTGCGAGCCTCGCCGACGATCTCGAGCGCGCGCGCGCCAAGATGATCGGTAGCGGACCGAAACCGTGGAAAGACCTGGTTCGACGGTTGTCGACCCATACGACCGTCGATCATTTCTTGCGCTCGCTCTGGACGACGACGAACCGCGATCCTCGGTTCGGTGACCCGGAGACCCTCGCGGAATTCCTGCTCTATCGTGAAGCCATGCGACGGCCGGTCCGCGCAAATTCGGCCGAGACACTGGGTCTGTTTCGGTTCGAGCTACCCGGTATCGACGATGCAGCGACGCCGCTTCCGGCATCGGTGCGGACGTTAGGGTTGAACGACGCCGACTGGCGAGACCTTCTAAGGCTGCTGGTGACGCACTTCCTCAGGACCAACGTTGCCCTGGACTTCGATCGCTGGTGGCTCAATTGGATCGACCGACGGCAGAGCCACATCGAGGTCAAACCTTGGGCGCCTGGCGAGAAATCGAGCAGGTACGTTCGTCTTTGGCCGAACCCCTATGGCGTGCGTCTGACCCGCGTCGTCCGGCTGCTGTTTCAAGCCGTGAGGCTCGACCCCGACAATCGTAGCGATAAGGACGCAGTTGGTGAAGTGCTCGCCGACGCGTGGCGCACGCTCATGCGTTTCATGGTCGACACCGGCAATGGCTACCGCCTCAAACTCGGTGATCTCTCCGTCGCGAAGGTCGAGAACGCATACTGGTGCCCGACCACGCGTCGGGTCCTCGATACGACGTTGCGCGGATTGAGCCCTTACGACGTCGATGGAACTCATCCCGTGGCGGCACCTATCAGGATGCCGACATTGAAATACCCTTGGCGCCGGGATGCGCTCGGTCATGCCGTCGACGAAGATCGCCTGGACGAATGGTTGGCCGCCGATCCGATCGTCACGGAGCTTCGAGATGCCGGCCGGTGGGGTGATCAGCACGATCGCGCGGCCAAATTCCTGCCGTGGCTCCGCGCCGCCGAGCATTCCGCCCAACAGGCCAGCACGACGCTCAGACGGTACGAGAGCGAGTTCAAGGCTGGACAGATCAACGTCCTGGGCTGTTCGACCACAATGGAGATGGGTGTCGACATCGGCAGCATCGAAGCCGTGCTGAACAGCAACGCACCGCCCGAGATCGCCAATTATCGGCAACGCGTCGGTCGCGCGGGACGTCAACGTCAACCGATCGCTGTAGGCCTGACATTGTGCAAGGATCGTCCTCTCGATCGCATGACCATTGCCAATCCGCTCGATTACCTGCTGCGGCAGGTCAAGACGCCTCGCGTGAGCCTTGAGAGTCCGACGATCGCAACGCGTCACGCCGCGGCGCTCCTGCTGGCCCGGTTTCTCTCCGGATTGGGCGCGGAACTCCACAAGCTCACGAACGGAACATTCTTCGGTCTGTTGGACGATTCGAATACCGCCACGGACTCGCCACCGGCGACGGCGTTCCAGGCGTGGCTCGATCGAGTCCCGGGCGATACTGCGCTAACGGATCAGTTGAGGACCTTGCTCGCGGGAACGCCTGTCATGCCGGGTTGGGACCTGGTCGAGGTTCTTCGGGACCGAATCCAGCGCATCTCGGCCGAGGTCCGCGCCGAATGGGAGGCGCTCGCGCCAGAGGTGGCGGCAACGGTATCGGGCGACGTTGAGCTAGCGGCCGTGAACAAGGCCCGTGAACTTCAACGTCGGCGCCTCGAACGGGGTTATCTGCTTGGCGAACTCGCCGGGCGCGGGTTCCTGCCATCCTATGGATTTCCGACTGACGTCGTTCAATTCGTGACAGAAACCGCCAGTGAAAAGGTCGCGAAGCAACGAGCAAGCGATGCCGGTGCGGAGCCCCAAGAGCGAAGTTTCGGCCGTGGCTATCCATCGCGGTCGCGCGAAGTAGGGATCTATGAGTACGCGCCAGGACGAGGGATCGTCGTCGACGGGGTGGTGCGGGAATCGGCGGGTGTCACCCTCAATTGGCAACGACCGGTGTCGGAAGCTGGTTTGCGCGAGATCCAGAGCTTGAGGACTATGTGGTCCTGCAGGACCTGCGGCGCGCTTTCGTCCAAGCCGTCCGCGGTCGAGGAGACACCGTGCGTGGAATGCGGATCGAGTAACCTCGAACCCAGGCGTTATCTCAGTCCGAACGGGTTCTCTGTCGACGTTCGCTTCCACGTCCACGACGACCCTTCCGACGTTGGGAGCAGCAAAGTCGTCGATCCTTGGGTGTCCGCGCGGGACGCCCCATGGCGCTCGCTCCCGGATCCCGACGTCGGACGCGTGCGCGCAAGCGCCGACGGTACCGTGTTCTGGTTCAACCCGGGAGACCACGGTCACGGCTATGCTCTCTGTCTCCACTGTGGCCGGGCCGAATCCGAATCCGATGCCGCCGGTGGACCGGGACTCTCCGGTCATAGGCCACTGCGTGGTGCGCCAACGGCAATCGATCAGGTCACCTGCAGTGGTGCGCCCGAATTCGCGCCATATGCCGTCACCCGTAATCTGATGCTGGGTCACGAGATCCGCACCGACCTCTGCGAGATCCAGCTCTACGAGTGTCGTTCCAAGGACGTGGCGCTCACCGTCGCGCTTGCCCTGCGGGAGGCCGTCGCCCAGCGACTGGGTATCGACGCCGACGAAATGGGTTTCGCGGCGCCTGCCGCGCCGAGCGCGCGTGGGCGCGACAATTTCAGCGCCGTGGTCTTCGATCGTGCAAGCGGCGGCGCTGGATTCTCAACCACCATTTCGCGAGATCCCGTGAACCTGTTGCGCGAGGCTACGACCTTTCTGGAATGCATGCGTCCCGGTCGCTGCGGCGATCCCGAAGCACAGCGTGCCTGTCCGCGTTGCGTCCTAGCACCGGACGCGCAGCACGTAGCCGACACGACTGATCGCGCGGCAGCGGCAGCATTGCTCGGAGCTACACTCGGTCGCATCGCGCTTCCCGAACAACATCGATTTTTCGGAGATGCCACCGTTTACGAGGCGGCGCCCCTTGCCGACGCTCTGAACGAAAGGATGTCCACCGATTCGTCCACCGAATTGTCAGTCGTTCTACACGGCACGCCGTTGGAATGGGATTTCGACGCTTGGCCGATGGCGCCAATTGTCGAGCGATGGGGCGCTCGCGGACGAGCGGTGTCGGTACTGGTCGATGCAAGCGCAGTCGCAGGAGCCGATGCTGTAACACGGCGGCGTATTGCTCTTTGGATCGAGCGCGCACGGGCGCACCTGCGGAACATTTCCACCGCTGAACTTAACCTTCTCGCGATCACTGACCGAGGCGATCAAGCGACGGCTTGGCGATCCCTCGATCCTGCGGCCGGTGGCATCTCAGCGACCTGGGCGAGCACTTCGACCGCCCCGGTCGTACGTGGTCCGATTAACCTCGACGGGCGAGCGGTCGTGCCGATCGATACATCCTCCTTGTTGATCGAACGCATGCGTGAAAACATCTTCGAGATTGACGACCAGATCGATGGCCCGGCGAGCGGCTTCGGGGAGCGGCTAAGACGTGCGATGATTATGCGCAACGAGGCGCTGGCGACCGTCTTCGACGAGCCGTGCCTTGAGCTGACCTATTCGGATCGGTATCTCTTCAGTCCACTGGTGGCGCGGCTTGTGACCGAATTCTTGATGGGGTTTTCGAACCCCGACACACTCATCAACGTTGACACGTTAATCCAACGCCGTGACGGTCGTCGCCCGCGCGTGGGCAAGACCTTGAGGGACGATTGGCCGGATGTCACCGAACGTGACATTGTCCTTCGCCACCTGCTCGCGACGATTGCTCCGACGGCAAAGCTTCGCCTGCACCAGCATTTGCCGCACCGGCGCCGGCTTGAATTCCGATCCGCGAAAGGGGCGGGAACGATATTCTTCGATCAGGGCGTCGGCTCTTGGACCACGCAAAGCGTGGTTTCCTTCGACCCGATGGCATCGGCTCATGTTCAAATCGCGGCGATTCAGGAACCCTTTGTGGTCGAGAACAGCCCAAACGGCACGTTCTTCGCCGTCAGATTGAATTAATCCGGAATCGAGCGAATTGCGCAGCCTTGCTTTTCTGGCGCGCCGATGTCACATCGTGATTTGTTAATTGCTGTCAGGCTTGCCGGTCGGCTGACGCAAGGCGGGAAGAGATTTTGCATTGCTGCATAGGAGCACCAATGCTTCGATCAGGTCGGCGGCGACCTCGATTGGTTCGTGCTCCCATATACGCAATACGTGCCAGCCCGCGTCTGTCAGTCTGCGATCCGTGTCGCGATCGCGCGCAGTATTGGCTTCGATCTTTTCCCGCCACCATGCCGCATTATTCTTGGGCCAAGTGCCGTGCGTTGGGCAGCCGTGCCAGAAGCAGCCGTCAAGCAAGACGGCAACGCGTGAGCGGCTGAAAACTATGTCCACGGTTCGCCGCGAGTTGGTTAGTAGGCGTTGGTGCAGCCGAAATCGGAGTCCACGCCGATGGAGCTCGGATCGCAAGGCGCGCTCGCGCCGATTGTTGCGCCCTGCCGTCGCTGCCATTCGTTTGGACGTCGCCGGCGCGACGGCATCAACTGGTTTCGGATGCGTCATACGCTGCAATATGGTGATGGAGATCGAGGCGAAAAGCTTCCTCGTAACGCAGCGTGCTTCGTTCGAGACGAGAGAGAAAACCGGCAGTCGCCTTTCGGGACAATGGTTTCAGAGGGCGCGATATGAATGAAGAAAGGTGCAACTGCGGCTTCAATACTGGCCATTCCGACACCGCGGATCGACCGCGCTGGCCTTCGAAGCCCCAACCCGCGCTCGGCCAGCGTGTTCCGCCAACGTGGAACTCGTCATTCGAATGATAGTCGCCAGTCGTTTGCAATCGCTGCGCGATCCAAGAGGCAAATGGCACGCTGACAGCATTGCCGACTAAACGCCAGCGCTGGCGTGTCTGGCGGACATCCTCCCCCGGAACTTCTGTCCATTTTGCGTCGAATCCCTGAAGTCTTTCCGCATCCTCAATCGAGGGCACGCCGATCAAGCGACGTTGTGGAAACCAGATGGCAGGCGGCGAAGGGATGTGCAGCGCCGAACCGCCCTTCAAGGGCGGTGTCGCATCGATGGCCCAACCGAGCCCCGTATTCCCCTCTGTCCAATAAAACCCGCAGGCATGAGCGCCGCGCTTGTCCATGACAGGAGGTGAGGCGTCCACACCAAGAAGTGCGGGTCGAGGGTCTTCGTAGCGCGAGGCTAGGATCACGACGCGGCGGCGGCGTTGCGGTAATCCGAACGCGCGAGAATCGACGGTGCGATAGGCCCACATGAAACCCATTGCCTCAAGTGCCGTCACAATCCGATCGATCGCGCGGCCGCCGTCGAGGCTCAGCATGAAAGGCACGTTCTCAAGAACAAGCCAGGTTGGTCCTGGCCGTGCTTTCAGGAGCAGGTCGAGCACGACATCGATCAACCCCGAGTTAGGCCCCGATATTCCCTGCCGCCGGCCGACTTGGCTAAGATCCTGACAAGGGAATCCCGCGGTCAGGACGTCGCATTCCGGAAGCTCGCCGAGCGCCCGAACATCGTCGGAGATCCTCACCTTTGGGAAGCGATTGGAAAGCACGGCTCGGGCACGATCGTCGGCATCGCAGAGCAGAACGCTTCGATGGCCCTGTTCGTGAAAGCCCCTCTCTAGGCCACCTATTCCAGCAAACAGCCCAGCGACAGCGAATTGTCTCTTTGAACGTCGTGGAGAGGCGGGCACCGGACCGTTCAGCTCGGCGTCGGATGTTGATGTGCTCTCGGGTTTGTCGATGCTCGATCTCAAATACATTTACCGTTCACATACCAATTGACAGAAGGTGAGCAATGACTCCGCTTGGTTTTAGCACAGCGACGGGCATCAATCTGAGGAAAATCTAAGAGCGACGATCGTCGGCACAGCAGCGATCGTCAATGTAGACCTACGACAGCTTTTAGGAACAACAACCTGCTCACCCGGCGGCGACATTGAAGGCGCAAAGCGGTCATGCGTTCTGCGCGTTTAGCACGCGATAGACATGCATTCGCGAGCAACCGATTTCTTTGGCGATTATCGTGACGCCCATGCCCGAAGCCGAAAGGTGGCGAATTTTCTCATGATCGATTCGGACCTTTCCACCTTTGTACTGCCCTGCTGACTTGGCCCGTTCGATACCCTCCCGCTGCCTTTCCTTGATAAAACGGCGCTCCATCTGGGCCACCATGCCTAGAACGGTCAGCACCAGATGCCCCATTTCGCCACGTGTCGTCACATGCGGGTCCAGCACCGTAACGAAGGCCCCGCGCTGCTCGCATTCATAAATGATATTGAGCACATCCCGGGTATCGCGACCTAAGCGATCAAGGCGCGAAACGACCAGTTCATCGCCCGGCCGTAGAAACTCAATGACCGTGGCCAGTTCACCTCGTCCCTCTCGACTTGCTCCCGATATTTTCTCCGATCGGACTATCTCGCAGCCCTCAGCCTTCAACCTGGCGTGCTGAATATCCAGATCTTGATCAGTCGTACTGACGCGTGCGTAGCCAATGCGGGCCATATGTCACCTCAAGCTTTAGGCTCAAGGCTACCTTGTCACAAACAGTCGATGTCAACCCGGATGTTACGGCATCGGGGCACGACAACGTGACGTTACACCAGCCTATACCCAGGCGTGACAGCCGAACCTTTAACGCTCACCCATCGCAGTCGACGTTACCTCGGCAAGTGGCGAGAAAAGGTATTCAAGAATTCGGCGCCGCCCGGTTTTGATTTCAACCGTGACCGTCATGCCTGGCGCAAGGGGTATCATCTGACCGTTTACGTTGAGAGCGGTTTGATGCGGATTGATGACGACAGGGTATACCAGGTTCTGTACGCGTTGCGCGTTGGTGACTGGGACGAGCGATTGTGACTGCCCTGACGACATTTCTTCCAGCTGACGAGCGTCCGGCTCAGGAATGGCGTCCGTGGCCACACGCAGCACTTCCCCGTGCAAGCTTCCGAAGCGGGTGAAGGGGAAGGCCTCGACCTTGATGACAGCCTCCTGACCTGCTGACACGAAACCAACATCACGATTCGGAATGAAGGCTTCGATTTCGAGCTTCTGGTCAGTTGGCACGATCCGCATCAACTCCGTCCCGGGAGATATTACTTGCCCGAGCGTGGTGATCGCAGATGCTTGGACGACGCCCGTCTCAGGACTTCGAATAGTCATTGCCGCCAATTTGCGATTTGCCTTCGCCAATTCTTGCACCACCTGATCAGCTTCACGAAGGGCTTCGGTCAAGCGCTGCATGTTGTCTGACAAGAATATGCTGAACTGACTCGCTGCCTCGGTTCTGACCACTTCCAGCGCGGAGGTAGCTTCGCGCTGTTCGCCCCTACGGGAAACAAGATCACGTTCAGCCTCCTGCAGGGCCTCTTGTGCATCGATGACCACCGCCTTGGTCCCGGCCTCAACATCGACCAGTCGGCTCCGCATGGATACCCGCTGACCAAGGGTCGACACGAACACCTGTTGCGCGAGAATGGTATTTTCGAGGCTTTCGACCTGCGCAACTCCTTTGCGGTGCTGTGCCCTAAGATTGGATATGGTGCCTTTAAGCTTTGCAAGCTCGGCCTCGTAGAGCTGCTGTTCCCGGTCCCTGATTGCGGCGATTGTTCCTTCGGGAAAGGATGGACGAAGAAGATCCGGTTCTACATCAAATTCCAGTATGTCCTTCGTGGACCATGCCTTCACGGCATCCCTCAAAGCTGAACGGCGGGCAATCTCCCCGCCCAGAGCCTGACGGCGGAATTCAAGTGCCTGCTCCTCCGCCTTGGCGGCAGTGGCATCAAGTTCGACGAGGATATCACCCTTCGTCACCACTGTGCCATTCGCCGCGTTCGCGACAACCACCCGGCCCAGTTCCTCCGATTGCACAATCTTCACTCGACCAATCGGCTGGACCTTCCCTTGTGCGGTGGCGAGAATATCGAAATGACCAAAATACGCCCATACCAAGCTGAGCGCAGCGAACGTGCAGATCAGCCAGATCAATGCCCCGCGTATCGGCGAAGCCGGCGTTTCAAGGATTTCAATTGCAGCAGGCAGGAACTCGCTATCGCCGCGGTGGCTAGGTTTCCTATTTGACGGGCGCTGCGGGCTCATGCGGGCGTCCCTATCGTAGCGGTGGCCATGCCGCTCTGCAATTGCCAGAGATGAGCATAAAGCCCATCCGGGCGCTGGATCAGGTCGTCATGGGTGCCGATTTCTACGATGCGGCCTTCGGTCATGCCGATGATCCGATTGCACGCTCTCACCGTCGCCAAGCGGTGAGCTATGATGACCACGGTCCGCCCGCGGACGATCTGACGCATGTTTGAAAGCACAATCCGCTCACTGTCATAGTCAAGCGCACTGGTTGCCTCATCCAGAATAAGGATCGGGGGATTGGTGGAAAGCGCCCTCGCAATGGCGATCCTTTGCCGCTGGCCCCCAGAGAGGTTCGCGCCGCGCTCCTCGATCATGGTGTCGTAACCGCTTGGGAGCTTGGCGACGAACTCGTCGGCACCTGACAAGCGTGCCAGATTAATAACCGCTTCTCGAGACATCGCCGGGTTCGCCAACGCGATATTGTCGTGAATGCTGCGGTTGAAGAGTAAGTTCTCCTGCAGGACAACGCCCACATGCGACCGGAGCCAGGCAGGATCCACCTGGGCAATATCCAAGCCGTCTACGAACACCTGACCAGAATTGGGGATGTAAAAGCGCTGCATTAGCTTCGTCATTGTCGACTTGCCCGATCCCGAGGGCCCGACGATGCCGATTACCTCACCGGCCTCGATATCAAGATTGACCGCCTTCAGGATCTCCGGCCCGTTTGGCGAGTATCGAAAGCTGACGTTCTTGAAGGAAATCGCTCCGCGGGGCTTCGGCAATGAAATCGGCTGCGATGGCCGCGGCTCTGCTGGCGCATTCAAGATGTCGGCCAGACGCGTGACAGAAATCTGCACCTGCTGGAAATCCTGCCATAGCTGGGATAGACGAAGGATCGGTTGAGCCACCTGCCCAGCGATCATGTTGAAGGCAACCAACGCCCCAACGCTGAGTTCGCCGTTGATAACCGCTTGTGCACCAAACAGTAGAAGTGCAGCGCTCGTGATCTTACTGACGTACTGAATTGCGTTTTGCCCCTTTGCCGCAAGCATGGTCGCGAGGAACGAGGAGCGGACGTAGCCCGCCAGTCGCTCTTCCCACTGCGAAGCGACCACCGGCTCAATTGCAGACGCTTTCAATGTTTGCATGCCAACGACGGACTCGACGAGCAGTTGCTGACTGAATGCGCCTCGCTCAAATTTCTCGTCGATACGTTCACGCAGAAAGGGTCGGATTAAGAATCCGATCGCGACATAGAAGGGGATAGAGGCGATGACAATCCAGGCGAGCGTCGTCGAATATGCGAAAAGCACGGCTATGAACACGAATGCAAAGATAGCGTCCAAGCCGCTGAATAGCCCTTGCCCGGTCAGGAACTCGCGGATTGTTTCAAGTTCCCGCATCCGCGCCACCGTCTGGCCGGCCGCCCGTGTCTCGAAATAGCTCAAGGGCAGATTAAGCAGATGGCGGAACAAGCGCCTTCCCAATTCGACGTCGATCCGGCTGGTTGTATGCGAAAGTGCATAGGTGCGAAGGTATTGCAGGATCACATCGAACAAGCCAACGACAACAAGTCCGACAACCAGGACGGTTAGGGTTGAATAGCTTCGGTGTGCGAGAACCTTGTCAACCACGACCTGAAAGAACATAGGGGTAATCAACGCGAACAGCTGAACGAACAGGCTCGCCAGCAGCACGTTACTCAACGACCGGCGGTAGCGCCAGAGAGACGGCAGGAACCAACGGAATCCGAAGGTTGCAGCTGAGGCGCCCGGCCCTAGTAATTTGCGCTGAAGGAGGACAAAGCGTCCATCCGTCATCTCCAGAAGCGCCGCTGCGCCGAGTTCGCGGGCTTCCATCGTGTTGGGGTCGACGACACGATATTCGCCAGCTGAGGTTGCCCCAGCCAGGATCGCGAAGCCCCCGTTCTTAAAACAAGCAATAGCGGGAGTAGGTAGACCGCTCAGGCGGAGAGCTGACAGCCGGTTCACCTGTCGAGCTTTCAGCCCAACTAACCGTGATGCGCGAAGAATATCGTCGGCGGTCGCCGGCTGCAGCAACGCCAGTTGCTTTGAAAGAACCTCGGCCTGAGCGGCTATGCGGTAAAAGCCGGCGACAAGGCAGAGCGCTGTTAAGCCTGCATCCTTTCGGACTTCTGATGACGGTGGGGCGCCAAGGGCTTGCAGCGAAACGGGCGAAGTATCCATGAGGAAAGGTCAATCTGTCGAAAGTCGTCTGACGCCGGATCGCAAGTGAAAGATCGCCTGCCCCTCTGACGGGGGCAGGCTAATGTTGAGCATTCGAAAGTGAGTTCTATTGGAAAGCGGATTGCGCTGGCACTGGTGCATGCTGGTAGGTCAGCGTGACGTCGCCAACGAGCGCACTCGTTCCATCTCCCTTCAAGTAGGAACTGGTTCCGGTGATGGCCGACCCATCCGCGAAATCGCGTGCCCCATCGGACGACGGAACAAGACCGATCAACCGGATGTCGGCCTCTTCAAGCGTACGAAGCTCTCCTGCATCGGCTACTCCGTTCTGGTTGCCATCCTGCCAGATCCGGAACTCACTCCAGCGCTGGTCTCCTGCGTCCAAGACATTGTTGTGGTTAGTGTCGAACACAAGGCGCAGCGCATCCAGATCGGAAATCGATTGCTGTTCTTCAGCAAGTTCGCCCGGCGTTTTCCACATCGTAAACGCCAACTCCCTTGCCTGGTCGATGATGCCATCGGGCCCGACGCCTCCGTCGGCCGCAAGGTCAATCGCCAGCCATCCGTCAGAAGCCCCCGCCCAGGTACTACCGTCGACGATCCCGTCATCGTCCCAATCGAAGCGTGGGCCGTCGCCAGCTTCAAACTCGGCGGGAGAGAACATTCGAAGATCTATGTGCTGGTCACGATCGAGGTCGAGGACGATCGGCCGCACCCATGTCACACCAAAACGATTGGAAACGTACTCCGGATATCTCGCTAAAAGGGTGCGATTATCTGAGTTGAGGATATCTATAAGCTTTTTCTTACGCTGCTGAAGTGTGTTTTGTACTCCTGCATTATCACTGCTGCTCTCGTGGAACGTGGCAATAGCGCGGCCGAGAAAATCCCGCATTTCGGCAATTCGGGCCAATTGGAGATCGGCGAATGCAGGCTCGGAGATTCCGGCGATATCGGAAGCGCGCCGCGCGTCGAACACCTGGTAGGTCGCGTTCGGCGCGCGCCCCTGGGCGTAGCCTTGAGTACGCCATTCAGCGAACGGGTCGACGCCACTGTTTCGAACATCGGGATAGGTATTCAGATAGAAATTGGTATCGAACGAGGCGTTGGGATTGCGGCCTTGCTTCCATCCGTACTGAATGAAGTGTTCGATTGGCGGAGCATTCCAGCTGGCTGCAATGTCGGGGTATTGGGACAGGTAGTAATTCGGATCAAACGTCGCCATCTGCCGAGCGGTTAGCCCGCTGGCACGGTATTCCTCCACAACCCCGTTGTCCCGAACAAGGTATTGAGCCGTCACCTTACCTGCCGCGTCCACGTATTGTTCAAGCTGGGACCACGCCTGAACGCCTGCCAGATCCCAGTATCTCCGATGGCTTGAGTTGTCGGTGAAGTAGTCGAATAAAGTGGTGATGGCTCCAGCAGCGTTCTTCGTTTCTACCTGCTTCAACCACGGCTGATTGTTTGAAACATTATAAGTTGTCTTCTCGGTAGAGCCGTCATCCCATCGGTTGAGTTGCCATTCCAGGACACCCGCGCCGTTGTAACGCTGCTCAATGCTGGACCACACCTGCATGTTTGGCAAATCGTAGTGATAGGCGTTGCGGCTTCCGTCGTCATTGAAGGTCGTCTGCTGCAGGATATTGCTCGCGCCGTCCAAATATCGCTCTTCGCGGGACCAGATGTAGGCGTTGCTCACGTCGTAGTTGGTCGTGTTCCGAGTGCCGTTGTCGTTCAGTTGATTGACGCTCAACAATCTGTCGGAAGCGTCGTAGGTTTGCTCCTGACGCGACCACGCCTGCGCATTGCTGACGTCATAGAGGAAGGTTGTACGAAGGCCATCGTCTCCAAATTTAACCTCGCTCAATACCGTTCCAGCGGCGTCAGTCGATCGCTCGTACCTGGACCAGGTTTGCGTATTGGCGACGTCGTAGTTTACGGTATTGTGGGTGCCGTTATCGTTTACCTGATCGACATAATATAGGCGCCCAGCGGAGTCGTAATGCTGGGCATAAGTAGACCAAGCCTGGGTGTTTGCGAGATCATAATTATATTGAAGTTTTGTTCCGTCGTCATTGATGGTCAATTGAGCGGCGACTTGACCGCCTGCGTCATAATTCTTGGAGATCTGTGACCAGGCGGCAGCATTGGTAACGTCGAAGTCAACCAGACCAGTCAGTTCACCTCCGGCGTTGAAGTACCGAATACGCTGCTGCGCCCCGTTGGCCCCATAGAACGTAATCTCCGTTCTGGTCTCATTGTCGTTATACTGGTTTTCAATTGTTTTGTTTCCAGCCGAGTCGAACTGCTGTTCGACCCTCGCCCAAGGCTGTACGCCGACGGGATCGTAGATCACCGCACTCGTTTGCACTCCAGCACCGGTGTGCCGGCTAATACTCAACAGTTGGCCGCTGGCGGGATCGAAGGTGCTTGTAACCGTGCTTCCGTCCGTTGCCGTTTCGATCTGCGCAGTCTTGCGAGCGGCAGTGTCGTAGTTGATCTGCGTTTTGGTGCCATTGTCGTTGACGTAAAGCTCAGCGGTAACCCCGCCAGCCGTGTTGTATGTTCTCGTCAGCTGCGACCACCCGGCAGAATTGGTCACGTCGAACTCGACGACGCTGCTCAGCTGTCCTCCGGCGTTGAAATACCGGACGCGCTGCTGAGCACCACTAGTCACGTGGAATGTTATCTCGGCTTTAGTTCCGTTGTCATTGTACTGCGTTTCCGCCGTCTTTTTACCCGATGCGTCGAATTGCTGCTCGACCCGCGTCCAAAGTTGCGTTCCCAAGAGATCGTAAATCGTGGCGCCGGTTTGAACGCCCGCACTGGTCCATCGGGTTGCGGCAACGATTTGTCCGCTTGCCGCGTCATAGGTCGTGGCAACGAAAGTGCCATCGACTGCAACGTCTGTCTGCCCGGTCTTGCGACCGGCCGTATCATAGTTGATCTGCGTCTTGGTGCCGTTGTCGTTGACGTAGAGTTCAGCGGTGACTCTGCCAGCGGTATCGTATGTCCTCGTCACTCGCGACCATCCGGCTGAACTGGTAACGTCGAAGTCAACGACGCTGGTCAGTTGTCCTCCGGCGTTAAAATACCGGACGCGTTGCTGGGCTCCGGTTGTGATATCGAATGTCAGTTCACCCCAGCTGCCATCGTCGCCATATTCGGTCGCCGCGACCTTTTTACCCGATGCGTCGAACTGTTGTTCGACTCTCGACCACCCATCCGTGTTGAGCGGGTCGTAGAGGGATGCACTTGTCGGCAGGCCGGCCTTGTTGAACCGAGTGATGGTCAGGATTTGTCCGCTTGCCGGATCATAGGTTGTCGTGACAGAGCTGCCGTCAACTCCGAGGTCCGTCTGTACGGTCCTTCGCCCTTGTCCATCGAAGGTGATGCCGCCAGTCAGGGATCCCAAGGAGTTGATCTTGTCGGCGACCATCTTTGTCAGGTTGCCGTTTGCGTCGAAGTCGGACTTGGTCAGCGTTACCGAACCATCACCATGCCTGACGGCCGTTTCCGTGTGATCAAAGGTACCGTTATTGTCGGTATCCTTGGAAAGCTTGGTGATCAGCCCATCGGCGCTTGTCGAAATCGTACCGACCGCTGTAATTGCTCCACCAGCGACCGTCTCAACAATGTTGGTGACAACTGAACCGTCTATTCGCACGACCGTCTGCATGGTCGTCTCGAAGATGCCGTCGCCGTCGTAATCATATTTAAGGGTCGAGGTTCTGCCGTCGAGCGAAGTACTGGTTTCGCTAGCAACTGCGACCGCCTGCTTCCAATACACCCCACCTTGATTGAGGTATTTGACATCGCAAGCCGTCGCATTGGTGGTAACGATGGAGATCTCCGCCCCGGTGGCATCGGTCGTCGTGGTTTCGACCTGGTCCACAGTACCATCGCCGTCGACGTCCTGAGAGGTGGACACGGTCCTCCCGTCTGCCGAGAACTGCGTGATTGCCGTGGATGAAAGAGCTCCCGTCCGAAGATCGGTATCGGCGGACATCGTTGTTCGGCTGCCGTCTGCATACCGAGAGTCATCAATGACGCGGCGCCGATCAATGCTGCCGTCACCGTCGAGGTCCCAGTCGATGGTAGTCTTACGCCCATCGGCCGAAACCGTGCTCGTGAAACTGTCTCGGACCGTGCCGTCGCTCCTCAGGTCGGTCGTAACGGACGTCAGGATGCCGGCATCGGTCCTAACCGTCTGCTGGCGCTGGTCCACGATACCGTCGCCGTTGACGTCGCGTTCGACGGTGACCGTCAGCTTATCGGCGCTAGTAAGGGCGGTGGTCTTGTCGACAACGCTCCCGGCCGAATTCGACTGGGTGAATGTTTCGCGGACTGCTCCATCCGCTAGAACCTCGCGTTTTGCCGTTCGACTCTGATTGATAAAGTCTGGTCGTTCTTCCGAAGTCGAAAGAACCCTCCCGCTAATGTCCGTGGTCGTGACGGATTTCGAGATCAACGTTCCGTCGGACTTTGTATTAGTAATCGTTCGCGTAGTCGTCCCGTTTACGTTGATCGTCGTTACGTCCGTTGCGGTCTGACTATAGGAATCGGAACCTGACCTATCCCATTTCTCCGTCACCGATAGCCCATTCGCGCTTTTGGTGATCTCATAACGGCTGGCAAGTGAAGCGCCATTGTAGGTACTGATTGTCCGCTCTCGCGAACCGTCAGCGTTCAAAACGGTGATATCGGTCTGGCTCTTGTCGAAGGAGCCTGAACCGGTGGTATCCCACTGGGTGGAGACACTGAGCCCGTCACCGGAAAGGTCGACGATCGTTGTCGACGTGAGGACGAACTCATCTGCGCTGGAAACGGACTCCTGGATCGTCGTGGTCTTGCTACCATCGGCATTTAGAACGGCGACGCTGCTGACCTTTTTGTCGGTAGTGTCATCGCCACTGGCATCACTGTGGAATTCAACGATGCGGCTTAGACCGTCTGCGGACGACTTAATCCTTTTAATTCTGTAGTCGTTGAATTCACCATTTGTTGGCAGATCCGCCAAGACCTGCTCGATCGACTCACTATTTTTCATCAGGATCGAGAACTGGTCGGCCCTGCCGTCCCCATCAATATCGAGCGAGACGGTAGTCATCAGTCCGTGGAACGGGGTCGTCGTTATCTGCTCGCTTTCGAGCGATCCATCAGCTTTGAAATAGGAGAGCGTTTCTGTCAGTCCGCCATCGACATCGCGAACAGTAACGTCGCTTAACGAACGTACCGTCGCACCACTTCCATCGGCCCATGTCTCGGTCTTGGTCAAGCCGTCGGCGCTAACGCGAGTGATGATCCGCGACGTGAGCGTGCTACCCGCCCCGAACTTTGAGACGGTGCGCGTCTGCCCGCCGTCGCTATCGATAGTGGTTATATCCGTTACAACGTGATCGAAGACGCCATCACCGTCTGCGTCGGAACTCGATGTCCTGGAGAGCCCGCTTGCAGCAGAGCTCACTACCGACCGACTGTTCAGGCTACCGTTAGCGTTATAGGTCTCCACGGCATTGGTCGACACACCGGCCGCGTTGGTCGAAACGGTCTCGCTAACATCGACTATTCCGTTTCCGTCGAGATCGATCGTTTTGCTGCCGGACTTGCCGTCGGCGCTGAGATGCGTCGTGATGCTTGAAAGAAGCGAATTATCCGCAGCTTTCACGAGTTCCGTCGTCTGCGACGATCCGTTGGCATTGAGCGTCTTGATCGTGACAGAATGCCTATCGATCGTACCATCGCCATCAGCGTCGACTTCGATCTGAGAGGCGAAGCCAGTGGCGTTAACAGTCGTCACGCTGCTGCCGATGAGCGTCGTCCCCGCGCTGGATGAAACCGTCTTCGTTACCGATCCGTCGACATTCAGTGTCACGTTCTGCGTGTGACCCACGTCAACTGTGTCGTCGCCGTTCAGGTCGTCGCTCGTGATGACGGACAAGCCACTACCGCTGGTGACGGTCGTCGTTCCACTTAGAAGTTTTCCGTTCTCTGCTGCTACCGAGACCGTTCGCGTGCGGCTACCGTCGTCTCCAATCACCGTCTGATCGGTCGCCACACGATCCATGAGAAAGTCACCGTTCAAATCCATCATGGAAGTAACGGTCAAACCATCTGCGCTGATGTTATGCGAGCGCATCGCGATAACATTGCCCAGATATAAGTCGGCGCTTTCGATGAATATCTGGCCGTCGGGGCTTACAGAGCGAATCTGGACGTTGTCGGAAATATAGTCACCGTTTGTATCGGTTTCGACAAACGTCGTTTTGCGATCCTCACCAACAATGGTGGTCACCTGGCCATTGAGGGTACCATTGGCGCTAAGGACGGTCACGGTTTCGGTTCGCGCCCCACCCGCGTCGAGAGAAATGACGTCGATCGTGGTTTGGTCAAAGGTACCATCACCGTCTAGATCGACTTGGACCACCTGGCTAAGGCTGTCGGCACTCGTGATGGTGACGGTCTTGCCAAGCAGGGCACCGCTGCCGCTTGTAATCGTGTCCGTCTCTTCTGTGTCGCCGCCAATTGCGACAAGGACGGTGGAGATGGTCCGATCATCGGTGCCATCGCCATCGATGTCTTCACGAGTGGTCCTCGTCAGACCATCGGCCGAAGCCACGGCAACGCTCTGGCGCACGAGCGAGCCGTCGGCGTTCAACACTCGAACGGTGGTGGTGGTGCCGTTGACCCCGACTGCGGTGTTCGAAACGATATCATTCGCGCCATCGCCGTTTGTGTCGGAGGCAATCGTCATCGTCTTGCGGTCGCCGCTGGTCGTGGTGACCGACTTGGATAACAAGGTGCCGTCCGCGCTAATGGTCCGGAGCGTCTGCGTCTGAGTGCCGTCACCGGCGATGATCTTGGTGTCACTCGCGATCCGGTCGGCTACCCCGTCGCCCGTAACGTCCGAGGAGACCGACGTTGATAGTCCATCGGCGCTGGTGATAATGGTGGTCTTGCCGCGCAGTGTGCCATTGCCGTTGAAGATCGACGATTGAGCGATGATATCTCCCGAAGCCGACACGGCCGTTTCGGTCACGGAGCGGGAGTCTATGCTGCCATCGCCGTCAGTATCCTCGGAAATCGTCTTGGTCTTGTTGTTGGCCGAGGTTGTAGTCGTGGTTTCGGACAGACGGGTTCCGTTTTCCGCCTGTTGCGTAACAGTCCTGGACCGGCCTCCATCTGCGGCGATGACCGTGGTTTCCGATATAAGAAGGTCGCTCCTGCCGTCACCGTTGATATCGATGATGCTGGTCTTGCTCAAGCCATCAGCCGCGGCGTCGATAACGAGCCTGCTGAGAATAGTGCCATCGGAGCTCAAACGCTCAGTGGTGGTCGTCGACGAGCCGTCGGCATCTTTGACAAAGGTTTGGCGTTGGTCATCCCACCCGTCACCATCTTGGTCGATCGTCGTCGTAATCGTCGACATATCAGCGCTGGTGACCGTTACGGTATAGTCGCGCAGTGAACCATCGGCATTGAAATTGGAAATAGTCTTCGTGCGCCCGCCCAGGTCATCCACCGACATGGCATTGGTCTGGGACCGGTCGATTGTCCCGTTCCCGTCGTCGTCAAATTGCGTCTGGACGGTGTTTTCGTCTGTGTTTGTCGTAACGAGGTTCCGGAAGGCAAGGCTGCCGTCTTTGTTGTAGCCAAGGATGGTGTTGGTGATCGAGCCGTCGTCGTTGGTCGTGCTTGCCTGCCGAATAACGTAGTCTTTGCCGTCAACCGCAAGGACGGTGTCGCCGACCGTTCCGGTCGTGCCGTCGGCGCGGGTGAACTTTGCCGTTCCCGTGATGGCGGAGCCGTCGGTAAAGGTTTGGCCGCTACCCGTTGGCGTCAGGTCGATCGACACGATGCCGAGGCTATCCAGCGAAACGAGCTGGCCATCGACCTCGACCTTGAACTGCGACCACCGTGCGTCACCGCTATCAAGCTTGCCATTGCCGTTGGAGTCGAAAACGTTCTTGATGGCTTCAAGATCGCCGCTCGCAGAGGAGTCCCACTCCGTGAAGATGAACTCATTGGAGCGGCTAATCTTTCCGTCGCCATCGGCGTCCAGCACAAGCACCCCTGTGCCGTCAGCGGCCCATGCGGTTCGCTGCTGATAACCATTGCCGTTCAAATCGATAAATTTGCTCGAAGCTGAGAGTTCAGCGACATCGAGGCCATCGCCTTGAAGGTCGAGAAGGACGGGAACGCCTTCGAATCCGTCCCAGCCACCACTGTTGCCGCCCGAATGACCGCCGGTCGTCCCGCCGCCGCTCGCAGGTCCGCCGTTGCCGCTGCCGCCGCCGCCGCTCCCGCGCCCGCTGCCACTGCCACCACCGCTAGAGCCGCCATAGTCATTGTAATGGCTGTCCTGATTATCGCGTTGACCGCCACCACTATAATAATCCAAAGTTTGGGGACTGGCCCAGTCGTAGCCCGAGAAGGCATCATACCAGCCGCCGCCGCCGGCGCTTCCACGCCCCCCGCCGGAGCCGCCACGCCCCCCGCCGGAGCCGCCACGCCCCCCGCCGGAGCCGCCCCCGCCATAACCACTACCGCTCCCGTCGTAGTACTCTCCGTTTCCTCCATTGCCGAAACCGCCACCAAAGCCGTTGCCACGACCCGGACCCCAGTAATGCCCGTCTATTCCACCCTGAGGGTCGACGCTAGGGCTGGGAGGCGCACTCGGTTGGGAGGGAGGGGGCGAGATAGGCTCGATTGGCGTCGGTACGACTTGCTCAAGCGTAGGTACCGGGTTTGTCGGAGTGACAACAGGATTTGGTGCAAAAAAGTAGGGATCCGAGACCGGTAAATTTCCTAGGTCAACAGCGGATGCGGTAGGTGCAATTTCTGGCTCCACGGGAAGCGAGCTTGGCCGATCGCCAGGATTGATTTCGGAAGGGGTGTCAAAGCCAGTGTTGATGCCCGTATAACCCGAGTACCGAACGCTCCCTAATTCTGGATCGAGCTTTTGGTAAGGATTAGGCTCGTAACGCTGAGCATAGGGGCTTAGCTGCCATCCGTGATCCGGATAGTCCAGATTTTTGTCCCAGTCGAGGTAGGTTCTCATGCCGAACTCTGCAACCTGCCCAGTTGCATAGGCCCCGAAGGCACCGACAGCAATCACTCCCAAAGGGTTCAAGCTGCCAGTTCCGACTGTTCCGAAAAAAAGCCCACCCGCGATGCGCCCAAGACTTCCTGCAGCCTCGACCTGCAATGCCTCTGGGTCAACTCCAGTCTTCCCCGCTGCCTCGCTTAGATTTTTGATTTCAAACAGTGCGGCAACGCCGGTCATCAGGCCTAGGCCTGTAACCTTCATCGTCGTTCCAATTAAAGGATTTCGCTCTAGCTTTGCCGCTGCATCAAAGGTGGCACCAAGAAATCCCAATAGCCCATCCGATGTCGCATCCATCAAGCCATAAGGATCAAGACCATAATACGATGTCCGTGAATTTTGATCAGTCATCTTTTGCCTCCAGCCGATTATTAACGATTTCTATTCAAAATTCGAAGCAAGCTTACGGTGCTCCCAACTATAGCTGAGTAGATCGCGAACCACGCGAACCCGATAAACAAAAGGGTTTTCCAAAATTGTTGTTGAAATTGGTGGGCATCATTGGATTTCGAGAACCATGAGCAGCCGATTGCTGAGGAGGTTTTCCAAGTGGAAAGCGTAAAAAAGAAGAAAAGGCTCGCAGAAAGTAACGACAGGAATACAACACTAGGAGGGAAATGGGGCGCGCGCTTAAATTTGAAAAAGTTAAGTATGTTTCTTCCGCTGATGCAGATATTGACGATGTGTGTAAGCAAAAAAAACAAAGCCATAGCAAGCCCGAGAAAATACGAGAGAGCGTAGAACTCCGGGTAAACGCCGCCGAAAGACAAAATGACCGCAACGTCACAATTGAGCCTGGGATATAAAACCCTGCCAATCGTTGAATAAATCTCAAGACTCGGAGCTTTCGGGAAAAGAAAGTAAGTGGAGATGGGGGTGAGAAATATGAAGAAAGCGGGTATGTCTATTTTGTAGAAGCACCATAAGTAGCGGTTCATAGACGGTTATCACCATTCATCATTGCCAAGCGTGCTCCTTGCTATCTTGTTTGATCGATGTTTCTCGAAAAAATGGAAACCCTACCAACGTTGCTCCATTTATTTCCCGCGGCTACTCGGAAAAGGTGATGCGATTGCTACCTAAGCGAGCGCTACCATAACCCTCTGTTGACGCGCAAGGGGGCCATCGCGAAATTGGACATTTTTAAGGCTAGCTGTTTACCTGTGCGAGTGAGCGTTCATGTGTGAGGTAGGATGTGGAATTCGAGCTAATCAGCAAACGGTGAGGTTTTGCGGTCAGGCTTGCCGCCGTCGCGCCTGAAGAGATCAGCCGCTTTGCCACGAAGGTCGGCGATGCAGCCGTTAAGCTTGGCGTTGATCTGATACGTTTCGAACTGCCCCATGGGCGAAATATACCATTCCGGCTCGTTACCGGCGAACTTGACCCGCGTGCTGATGCCTGTTCGGCGCGAGTCCAGCATGTAGGAAAGGGCAGCTTCAACGTTGAAGGATTTGTCCTTGCCGACAACCTTGGGATCGGTTGAGCCAACGAGGGATGTGGTGCTCTCAGCTGCCAGCTCGAAGCCTAACGGTCCGGCGATGGTCATTAGGTCGACGTTCGTCTTTTTACCGACCGTCAGCTCCCAGCTCTCTGAATAGATCTGCAGCCAGGGCTCGATGTAATCGACGCTGGTGAGGACGTACACGAAGTTCAGCCCCCTGTTCGGCCACGTCGTGGTTCCCAGCCTGCAATGAGGCTTGTCGTCAGGTTCGGCATTTTTCGGGGGGAGGTGCTGCCACACGCCCCAGACGTTGCCAACGAAATAGGGCAAGTCCTCGCTGCGAGCACTGCCTGCCCCCGCCAGCAGGCCAATCGAGATCAGGGCGGCACGGATGAAACTACGCATTGTTCGCCGCCACCGTCGCCTTGCGGGCCGAACGCCACGCGAAAAAGGCCCCTACAGCGAGGATGAGGGCGACGACCGCCCAAACCGTCATGTCGCTGAAGCTCCCGCGTGCACCCGCCGCCAAAGCCAGCAGTGAGGCCACCGCGAATACAACCATCGCCACCACCGGCAGGCCAAATGAAAAGGCTCCGCCGACGAAGTAGAGAAGCCCGACCAGCATGCCGACCGCACCGGCATCCGCCGTGGCTTGCTCCCCGAGCATATGGGACGCGGTGCCCACCGTGCAGGACTGCAGCAGCACCAGCAATCCCAAAAACATCGAAATAATCCCGATCGCGATTTTCATTGTCCCTCCAAATTTCACGAACTTTTTTGATTCCCAAATGAATAGGCACCCCGCCCAGCGGGAGGGGCCGCAAGCCAGCGGTCCGCAGCGTCAGCGACCTGCGCCGGTCAAGATCTGGTTCTTTAACTGCGCGTATTCGGCGTCATCGATCGCACCAGACGCACGCAACGCTGCGAGCTTCTCGATGCGGTCGACCACCGACCCGGTTGCGGGTTGAGGTGCTGCCCTGACTGCAGCAAGGGCGGGATGTGCGTGAGGCTGAGGGGGTAGGCCGTACCTGTTCGGCCCCGGCGTAGGCTCGAAGCAGCCGATGGCGATGAAGGCGACGATCCCAATACCGGGGATCAGGCACAACAACACCAGCCAACCGCTGCTGCCGGAATCGTGAAGTCGTCTGACGATGATTGCCAACGAGGGGATATAATGCCCCATCACGACCACTGCAGAGATGAGCGGCTGCGGTTCACCGCCTCCGCTGATGAGGATATCGATGATGAAGGCGCCCACCGCGATTCCGACGAGCGTGAGGTGGTAGAACCAAAACTGCGCTCGCGTCGATCGCCCAGAGAAGTCGATATAGCGGCGCATGGCGTCAATATAGGCGGTCATCGTCCAGTTCCTTAGAATACCTGCATACCCGGATGCGATGAGCTCCCCCGGAAGCATCGGTTCGGTTGCGAGGTGAAACGTGTTGCAACGAATATGGGACTGACAGTCCGTCGATTGTCAAGCACTCAATGTGGCCTTGTGCGCCATCATGGACGCCCGCAAACTCATCGGTTGGAATCTGCGCGAGCTGCGCGTCGAGCGAGGCCTTTCTCAAGAACGGCTTGCGCTTGAGGCGGCGATCGACCGGTCGTACGTCGGCCGAATCGAACGGGGCGAGGAGAACGTCACTATCTTGGTCTTGGAAGCTCTGGCCGCGGCCTTGGATGTCCGGGTCGGCCGTTTTTTTGCTGAGGTTGACCCGGCCCGGCCCCGACCTGCGGCAATGCGAGCAGGACGAAAACCGAGCAACAGCTGACAAAAAAGAAGCCGCGAAACGATCGCGGCTTTTGGGGTCAACGTTCACTTGAAGCAGGAGGCTCAATATTCGTCCTCCCGCATGATTGTCATGACGCGCGTCGTCACCGCCGGGTCGGCTGAATCGGGTGACAGGTACTGAAGGTCGCTATCGAAATAGTCGATCTTCCAAAAGTACCCTTGCCCTGCCACCAGCACGCGACCGAAGTCATGTTCGCCGTGCGGATCGTTGGCCGCATCGAAGGCATCAAACTGGCGCACGGCCTGCAGCAGCTGCGCCCGCTCATCGTCGGGGAGAGCTTGAACAACACGCGTCAACATCACCCTCCCGCCGCTGAACGTTTCTCTTAGCCGATCGTTGAGGTCGCTGATCAGTCGGGTCTTGTCCACGTTCATCGCAGTAAGCTGCCGAAGGTTGTTGTAAGGGCCTGGACCGATATCAATCATCGGCAATATCGTGATCGTCTGCATGATCGCCTCACGCGGCCACATGCTTGGGATGCAGCAGGGCGATATCGGTGATGCCCCGGGTGAAATTCGGAAGATCGGGCCAATCACGCCACTTCAGACGAAACTGGTCGTTGGCGGACTGTTCGATCACCTCGGCCTCGAACCAACCTTCCGACGGGGCGTCTTCTGCCAGAACCAAATCACCGACCATGATCTTCGACCAATCTTCCGGCTGGCGGGGCGGCACTTCGCCCTTGCTGGCCTTGGCATATCCTTCGGCTGCTGCCGCCTGTGCAGCTTCCACCCGAGCGGCAGTCGAGGCTAGGAACTCCTCATCGAAGTACGTCGCGAGCTGGTCGTACACCGTGCGCTTGACGAACGGTACGAATGCCTTGCCACTTTCGAACAGCTTGCCTCGTGGCAGCTTCGCCGCGATGGCGCTCAGCTCCTCGCCAGTAATATCGAGCAACGCCATATCCATGAGGTCGGCGGCGACGGCTGCGGCATCGCCATCCTCTTCACCGAACCAGGATGCGTGAGCCTTGCCTTGATCATCGAGGCCGACGAGGATGTGCAGGGGGATGGGGGCTTCGGCCGCTGCTGCCGTTGGCGTTACGGCGGCTATTGTCGGTGGCCCACCGAGTATCGAAACCGGCGGCAATGTGATCTTCGATGAACGGGTGTGCGAAACTGCATTTGATGATGCGTGCATGAGGGTTCTCCTGAAAAGCAAAGAGCGCCAAATTGGCGCTCAGGGTCGTCAGTCGCAGGCATTCGAAAATTGGCGATTAAACTGCGATGACATGCAACTTATAAGACAAAAACTACAAAATGTCAACCAAGAGTAGTTCTAAGGAAATTCGCAACCAGCGAGCGCTACGGCATATCACGATAGAAAATCCCAGGCAGCTAGTCGCGCTTGCGCTGAAGGTGAGCCTCCAAAACCTTGAAGGCGGCCGTTACCTCGTCACCTTGTTCGTCCAGCCCCTTTAGTTTTTCTTCTGGATATTCAAACTGTTTTAAAATGCGAGCCCGTCTCGTCATTGCGTCAACCGCGGTGCCCATCTTTAACGACGTAAGAGCGAGTTCGACGGGGATTTGGGACTTTTGTTTGTCCCTCCCTGGAGAGGCGCCCGACAGCTCCCGCTGCGCTCTAGTGGCAGCACCTCGGGCTTCATCGAGCGCCTCCTGCAATTGGGGCAGGAGTTGATCCAGCGCCAAGCCGAGTTTGCAAAGTCGGCGAAGCGCATCTGCTCTCGTCGCCACTTTGTTCGCGTATCGCCATTCGTCCACCTCCAGTAGTTCGCGTTCTGACATCATGAATGGGACACGTTTTTCGCGGGGCTCGGTCATGTCTTCTCCTTGGGCTACTGGCACAAGTAGCCTTGACATACATCCCCCCATATGTAAATGAGGTGATGATAGTGCTACTGGCACAACTAGCGCCGGTTGTTTAGATAGAAGGAGGCGTTGGCGATGGCCTCGTCAGAATTTGTTGCTGTAGGCGAAATACAGCGGGATAGCCCCCTCAGGCTTTCAGTAGCTGCCCAACTAGGCTTTCCCGACGGTTCGATGACGGCAAACGGCCTTAGGAGAGAAATCGAGAAAGGTAACCTCGCCCATGAGCGGGTAGCAGGCAAAATTTATACAACCCTCGGCGATATCGTCGATATGAGGATGAAATGCCGCGAAAATCAAAAGGAGCCCGACTCCACTGGCGTAAACCCCGCTCGGGTCGTGCGGGTCAATGGGTCATCCTCGACGGAACAACTGAGCGTAGCACGGGATGCGGCGAAGATGGTCGCGCAAAGGCTGAGATCGCCCTCCAAACGTATTTAGCGGAAAAACATCGCCCGGAATGGGGGCGGGGCAATCCGGGCGAGGTGCCGGTCGCTAATATACTCGCTTTCTACGGTGAACAGCGTGCGCCGGAACTTGCTCATCCCGAACTCGTCGGTTGGCACATCGGGACTCTTCTCGAATTCTTCGGCGATAAGATGTGCTCGTCTATCGACGGCACCTCCTGCCGCGGTTATGTCGCGGCGCGTACCAGCGGTAGGATTGGCAAGCGCGCCGTGAAGGCAGGAACTGCCCGGCGAGAACTCGAAACACTCGCTTCGGCGTTGAACTTCGCCCATAGGGAGAAAAAGCTTCTCTACCCCGTGCCCGTCACCTTCCCGGCCAAGTCACCGGCTCGCGAACGTTGGCTCACGCGTTCTGAAGTGGCAATGCTCTTGGCAGGGTCACTAGGGATCGTTCCAGTCGCGTACGACATCGAGACACGGGAGCCGGTCAAATGGGGTAGGATGTTCAAGCCCGCCTACCATGTAGCCCGGTTCATCCTGCTGGCTCTCTATAGCGGCACCCGACATGAGGCGATCCTTGCGCTGCGCTGGGGCGCGAATTCGTCCGGCGGGTGGATAGATCTTCATAATGGCATTCTCTATAGGCGAGGGCAGGGGCAAACAGAAACGAACAAGCGCCGAACACCGGTTCCGATTCCCGAAAACTTAATTCCACACGTCAGCCGTTGGCGCAGAATCACGACCATCGGGCCGGTCGAATATGCAGGCAGGTTGATCAAGAAAGAGAGGCGCGGTTGGGATCGTGCTCGCGACTTGGCCGGCCTCGGCGAAGAGGTTACACCGCACGTCATGAAGCACACCTGCATCACCTGGATGCTTCAGCGAGGTGTCCCATTCTGGGAGGTCTCTGGCTTCACGGGGACTTCTGAGAAGACCATTCGTGACACGTACGGGCACCACTCGCCCCACCACTTAGAAACCGCCAAACGGCGATTTCATGGGCGAAACTTGGGCAAATAAATTAAAGGAGGACAATGGGTTATGTCGTTAACCTCATAAACGCCTGCGCGGGCAGGGAAACCGGATGGTGGGCGTGACAGGGATTGAACCTGTGACCCCTACGATGTCAACGTAGTGCTCTCCCGCTGAGCTACACGCCCATCCGTGGCGGCGCATAGACCATAGACTGGTCGGGCCGTCAACAGGTTTTTTCTAGGAAATGCGAAGGTTTTTTGAAGGCCTTGCAGATCAGGGCTTTTGCGGCCGGGTTTCCGGTTTCAGGCCGCCAGAAGCTTGTTCACTTCGTCCACAAGATCGCGCAGGTGGAAGGGCTTCGACAGCACCTTGGCATCCTTCGGGGCCTTGGAATCGGAGTTCAGCGCGACGGCGGCAAAACCGGTGATGAACATCACCTTCAGGTCAGGATCGAGTTCCGTCGCCCGGCGGGCGAGTTCGATCCCGTCCATTTCCGGCATGACGATGTCGGTCAGGAGCAGCGAGAAGGGTTCTTCGCGCAGGCGATCGTAAGCGCTCGCGCCGTTGTCGAAGGACGCGACCTTGTAGCCCGCCTTTTCAAGCGCCTTCACCAGGAAACGACGCATGTCGTTATCGTCTTCGGCGAGAAGGATTTTCTGAATCATCTCCAGGACCGTTATCCAATGCAAATTTTTAGAGTTGTCGGTATCTCTTACACTGCCTACGCGCGGTAAACATCCGTTTAATGAGGGTGTAAGAGGATTTGGTAGGGTATAGATAGTATGGACTTCGCCTCGGGCAACTGGCAACATGAGTTCCTGAACAAGTTCGTGACATGGTAAAGGCAGGATGGATTGCAACGTAGGTGATTTTGGACATTTCGAAGTGAGGGAGCCCGCCACGCAGACTATCCCCTTCGTCTTCAATTCGCCTCATAGCGGCAGCTTCTACCCGCCTGAATTTCTCGCCGAAAGCGGCCTTGATTCGCTCGCCATCCGCCGCTCCGCAGACCATTATGTCGACGAGCTTTTCGCCGACGCACCGGAGCTTGGTGCGCCGCTGCTTCTCGCCCATTTCCCGCGCGCCTATCTCGACGTCAACCGGGAGCCCTACGAGCTCGATCCGCGGATGTTCGACGGGCCTTTGCCGCCTTTCGTCAATATCGGCTCTATGCGGGTCGCAGGCGGGCTGGGCACGATTCCGCGGATCGTCGCCGAAAACATGGAGATCTACCGCCGCCGGCTGCCCGTCGACGAGGCGATGTCCCGCATCGAAACGATCTACAAGCCTTACCACGCCTGCCTTCGCAAACTGATTGCCCGCACCCATGCCCGCTTCGGGCTTGCCATCCTGATCGACTGTCATTCGATGCCAGGCAATATCCGGCTCTCCGGTTCGGATGTGCGGCCCGACTTCATCATCGGCGACCGCTACGGCACCAGCGCCTCGGCCGAGCTCTCTCGGGCGGCGATGCAGTTCCTCGACGGCATGGGTTTTTCGGCGGTGCGCAACAAACCTTATGCCGGCGGCTTCATTACCGAACATTACGGACGACCGGTGCGCGGCCTGCACGCGCTGCAGATCGAGATCAACCGCGCGCTCTATGTGGACGAGATGACGCTTGCTCGACGGCCGGAATTCCCGGTGATCGCAGCCGCACTTTCGACCTTCATGCGGCAGATGGCGGACTTCGTCGTCGACTTCGCAGGCGGCGACAGCGCGCTCGCAGCCGAATAACTTCCCTTAAAAGTTTTCCACAGGTTTGGTCTACCGCCTGCCGGGGCGACTGGCTCGCCAGCTCGATTGCGGGCAAAAAAAACCGCGCTTGTGGGCGCGGCTAAGTCTAGGGAGGAAACACCCAAGGAGGGTATTTACAGTCAAAGACTGTGCATTGAAGCTATGAGTGCGCTGCACAAATGTCAAGCATCTTTTTTGACTGATTAAATATGCGCCATTTTTGGGCGGTTTGGTGAGTTTTTCGGCGCCGGTCGATTGTTTTTTGATTTTCTGCCCAGGATCACGCGAATCCGGTTTTCAGTTTCAGGCGAGTATCCTAGAAGAGATCACCTCTTCCTCAGCGGATCTCCCCATGCTCCCCGATCGCGACTTCTTCGATGCGCTTGCTGCCGCCGCCAAGGCCGAGACCCTGCCACGCTTCCGAACCGGCCTTTCGGTGGTCAACAAGTTGCCGGGCGGGTTCGACCCGGTGACCGAAGGCGACCGCGCCGCCGAGACGGCGATCCGGGCGATGATCAGTGAGAAGTTTCCCGAGCACGGCATTCTCGGCGAAGAGCATGGCAATGTCGGCCTCGACCGCGAACATGTCTGGGTGATCGATCCGATCGACGGTACGCGCGCCTTCATTTCCGGCCTGCCGGTTTGGGGCACGCTGATCGGCTTCCAGTCGAACGGCCGCGCCGCCATGGGGATGATGGACCAGCCCTTTATAGGCGAGCGTTATTTCGCCGACGGCACCCGCGCCTGGTATTCCGGCCCGGATGGCGAGCGCCAGATTTCGGTGCGCGACTGCGGCAGCCTTGCCGATGCCACCCTGTTCACCACGTCGCCACATATCTTTGCCGGCGACGATCTGGCGAGATACCGTTCGGTCGAGGAAAAGGTGCAGCTGTTCCGTTACGGCTGCGATTGCTACGCCTATGTGCTGCTCGCCTCCGGCCATGTGGATATCGTGGTCGAGAACAACCTGAAGCCTTATGACGTCGGCGCGCTGATCCCGATCATCGAGCAGGCGGGCGGCATCATCACCACCTGGGACGGCGGGCGCCCGGAAAACGGCGGCAATATTCTTGCAGCAGGCAGCAAGGCTGTGCATGCGGAAGCGATGAAGCTGCTTTCCGGCAAATAGGTTGGCAGACAGACCCGCGGATCAAGCAGCGGTTTCGGAAAGCCCGAAGCTGCCATCCTGGCCGGGCATGAAGGCCTCGATCGCCGCGAGCGCCTGGGCGCGATAGATATCCTTGTCGTGAAACACTTCGTGGCGCCCGCCGTTGATGGTGATGAGCTGGCCGGCGCGGAAATTACGCGACAGTTCCTCCTGCGCCGCATAGGGGACGATGGCGTCGAGAACGGGAGCGAGGATCAGGGTCGGAATGGTGATCCTGGTCAGATGCGATTGAGAAGATACGCGGCGAGCGGCCTTGAACGTCTCGTGCAGCCAGCGGGCCGTCGGCGGGCCGATCGCCAGCTCCGGATGGGCGGCGCCGATCTCCATGTTGCGGGCGAAACGCTTGCGGTCGGAGGTCAGCGGGTTGCCTTCGAAGGCGCGGTTGCTGCGATCGGTGCCCATCGAGACGCGGCCGAAACCGGTCCAGCTCGCAATCCCGGCAAGCGTGCGGATGAAGCCTTCCGGGACACCCTGACCCGAGAGCGCGATATAGGGCGCCGCAACCGCCATCCGGTTGATGCGGTTCGAAAGCCGCGGGGCGGCCGAGAGCGCGATCAGGGCGCCGGTCGAATGGGCAACAAGGAAGAACGGCAGGCGGGCATCCGGCAGTACGATATGTTCGAGGAAGATCTCGAGATCCCGCTCGTAATCGGAAAAGCGGCGGACATGGCCCTTGCGCGGGTTTTTCGTCAGTCGTTGCGATCCGCCCTGGCCGCGCAGATCGAAGGTCGCGACCCAGAGGCCCATGGCGTTGAGGTCACGGATCGTTTCGAAGTATTTTTCGATGGACTCGTTGCGGCCCTGCACGAGCACGATAGTGCCGATCGCCGGTGATATCTCGGAGCGAAACAGACCGTAGCGCAACCTTGTGCCGCGATGGCCGGTGAAATAGCCGGCCGAATAATTGGCCGGCGCCGGGTTGCCCGGGGTCGGGTGGAGAATGTCGCCGATGGAATCTGCTGCTTCGCTCATGCCGGCCAGCGTCAGCCAGCGGCGGCGGGACGTCAAGGAGATTGTTGTTTGGAGGATGTGATGTGGGTTGGGGTGCGTGCAGGGTTGCCCCTCATCCCCCTGCCGGGACCTTCTCCCCGTTCTGACGGGAAGAAGGACGCAAGTGGCCGGTTCGTCGCTCCCTCTTTTCGCAAGAAGTTAGTGTTTCCCAAGGACCTATGAGGGACGAGGAGGGTGCGGCATATCCTCTTCTCCCCGTCAGAACGGGGAGAAGGTGGCGGCAGCCGGATGAGGGGCAACCGCAACCTGAGAGGTTGCCGCAATCACTGATTGGACGGATGACTTGCGCGGTGGCGATCAAATATGTGTAGTCAAGGCCATGGAGCTCTGCGCGCAATGCCGGCCAGATCGGGAGGAGACAAGCCATGTATTACGCAATTCTTGCCTATCACCAGGAGGGGGTGGTCCAATCCTGGACCGAGGAGGAGGATCAGGCGCTGATGACCGAGCTGCTCGAGGTCAATGACCGCCTGGTTGCGCAGAAATCCCTGGGACCTGCCGCCCGGCTCGGGCCGACGGAGGGCGCGGTGACGCTGCGCGGCAAGAGCGAAGGCATGGTCATCGACGGACCGTTTGCCGAGACCAAGGAGCAATTGCTCGGCCTCTACGTAGTGGATTTTCCGACGATCGAGGGGGCCATTGCTGCCGCCCGAGATCTGCGCCGGGCCAATCCGACGGCGGTCTACGAAATCAGGCCGATCCTGCTTTATCTGCCGGGCGCATCGCTGGAGTCTCGGGCCGAGGACTGAAGGCGTTTTCAGCAGGAAAAAAGAAGCCGGAATCGCGGGGCTAGGGATACCCCAAGCGATTCCGGCAATTGATGACCGAAGCGAAGGGACGAATGGAGCTTCGGTCGAGAGAGACAGTCTGCCTTCCACTGTCTTTTCTATCAAAACGATCCTGAACCGGCCCGAAACGGGCCGTTCATGTCAGGTTCACGCGCAAAACTGCGCCCCGAACCGGGCTCTTGAAGCCGCGGAAACCAATCCCCATCTGAACTCTGCGGGCGCCAAACGGGTCCGCTGAACGGGACCGCATCGCCTATCAAGGGATGCGCAAACCCAGATAAAAACCGCAACGTCGCTTCCCAAGGAGGACTCCATGCGTCACGTCGATTTCTCGCCCCTTTATCGTTCCACCGTCGGTTTCGACCGTCTTTTCAACCTGCTCGACAATCGCGGGCCGGCAGATCAGACGCCGAGCTATCCGCCCTACAATATCGAGCGGACCGGCGATAACACCTATCGCATCACCATGGCCGTTGCCGGTTTCGATGAAAAGGAACTGAGCCTCGAAGCCCATGCGAACGTGCTGACCGTGAAGGGTGAAAAGAGCGAAGACGAAACTGCTGCCGAACAGAGCGAATACCTCTATCGCGGCATCGCCAAGCGCGCCTTCGAGCGCCGCTTCCAGCTCGCCGATCATGTCGAAGTGCAGTCCGCTTCGCTGAAGAACGGCCTGCTCCATATCGATCTCCTCCGGAACATTCCGGAAGCCATGAAGCCCCGTCGGATCGCGATTGCCGCAGACGCAGTCGCTCCGAAGACGATCGAGGCTCAGGTCACCCCGCAGCAGGTCAACTAACCCGCTGCCGGGCACCCGGTCGATATAGTCGAGCAAGCCCAATGCGGCCCTTCCTCTTGGGGGAAGGGCCGTTTTTCGCTTTTTGGGGGATTAACTTGCTGCGGTCTTTCGCGGACGGCCACCCTTGCGACCATTTTCCCGGGCCGTTGCCGCTTTCGCCGCTGAGCGGACCTTACCTCCGGCTGCACCCAATTGAGCGGCCATCCAGCGTTTCGATCCAAAAATGCCCTGGAGGAGGCCGGGGACATAGACGTCGACGTCAAGTTTCGGCCAATGAAGGCCAAGGCCCGTGGGGCTGATCTCAATCCCGGAGAGTTCATCCGGGGAGGCTTCGGAAAGGCCTTCGATCTTTCCCGTCGGAATAGCCACCTGGACATCAGTGTTCAGTCCGATCACGACGCGGGACGAGCGTCGATCATAACGGGCCGACACGGCATAACCCGCCTCCCGCAGAGCCTGCATACGTTCTTCGGCTGCTCTCAGTTCCTGTTCAGAAATCGCCATGATGGGCACTCCATGCCGCACAAAGAGCGGCTATTTCTTCTGCGAGGGCTTCCTCGATGCGGCGGAGTTCCGTGAGCTTGAAACCGTAGCTTTCCCGCAACTCCAGTGGTCCGCCGGGACAATTCAGGATGAAGACCGCTTCTCCACCGCCCTTTACGTGAACATGCGCGGGACGGTGATCGTTGGGATAGATCACGACGCGCAGGCCAGCAAAGCGTAAAACGGTCGGCATGGCTCAATATAGTAAAACCCAAGCGCTTTGGAAAGCGCCTGGGTTTTACTATCTCTCATCGTAAAAGGTGAATAACACGGCCCCTCAAGCCGCAGCCGGTGCCGCGACAGCCTTCTTCTTCGCCTTCAGGCGGTTCGCATATTTCTGGGCGATGACGGCGCAGGCCATCAGCTGGATCTGGTGGAAGAGCATCAGCGGCAGGACGATGGCGCCGATCGACGAGGACTGGCCGGAGAAGATGGCATTGGCCATCGGCACGCCGCTTGCGAGCGACTTTTTCGAACCGCAGAAGGTGATGGTGATCTCGTCTTCCTTGTTGAAGCCGAGCGCGCGGCTGCCGAACATGGTGATGCAGATGACGACTGCCAGCAGCGCCATGTCGACGAGGATGACGACGCCGATATCGAGCGCGGAGAAGGTGTGCCACAGGCCTTCCATGACCGCTTCCGAGAAGGCGAGGTAGACGACCATCAGGATCGAGCCGCGGTCGACGGGGGCGAGCATCTTCTTCTTCGAGCGGATCCAGCTGCCGATCCAGGGCTGCAGGATCTGGCCGACGACGAAGGGGGCGAGAAGCTGCAGCAGGATGCTTTCGAGCGCATCCCAGGAGAAACCGGCGTCACCGGTGGTCGACAGCAGGATGCCGGCGAGAAGCGGCGTCAGGAACATGCCGAAGATGTTGGAGCCGGAGGCGGCGCAGATCGCCGCCGGCACGTTGCCGCCGGCCATGGAGGTAAACGCGATCGAGGACTGCACGGTCGACGGGAGCACGCAAAGGAAGAGGATGCCGGCATAAAGCGGTGCCGCCAGGATATCTTCCGGAATAAATCCGATCATCAGCCCGAGAATCGGGAAGATCGCGAATGTCGTCAGCAGGATCGTCAGGTGCAGGCGCCAGTGCAGGACGCCGGCCACCACTACGTCGCGCGACAGGCGCGCACCATGCAGGAAGAACAACAGGCCAATGGCGATGTCGGTCGCGACGTTGAACCAATCCGCATAGATGCCATGGATCGGCAGGACCGAAGCGAGGATGACGGTGCAGACGAGAACGACCGTGAAGTGGTCCGGCAGAAAACGGCTCATGGGCGAGATTCCTCGGATTTGAGGATTTACCCTTCACTTATCATGAAGCAGAATTCAAACACTAACAGTTATCACGGTAACGGATAGCCATGCTGAACCTTCATCACCTGAACAGTTTCGTCATGCTGCAGCAGACCGGCAGTTTCACGGAAGCGGCGGCCCGGCTGGGCGTCGGCCAGTCGACCGTCACCCAGCATATCCAACGGCTGGAAAAATCGCTCGGCCGTCAGTTGGTGTTTCGCGATACCCATCAGGTGAGGCTGACGGCGGAGGGCGAGGCACTCGTCGGCTATGCGCGCGGCATGCTGGATCTGAACGGCAAGGTCGCCTCGCTGTTCGGCGAAAGCCGGTTGCGTGGGCGGTTGCGGCTCGGAGTTTCGGAAGACGTGGTGGCGAGCCGGCTGACCTCGATCCTCGAGGATTTCATCCGGCTTTATCCGCTGGTCGATCTGGAACTGACCGTGGCGCTCTCGGCCGTGCTTTACCAGATGCAGGACATTGGCGATCTCGACCTGGTGCTCGCCAAGCGGCATATCGGCGAGACGCATGGGCGGCTGCTTTATCGCGAACCGCTGGTCTGGCTGGCACGCGATCCGGACCATGTCCTGTCGCGTGGCGATGCGTTGCCGCTGATCGCCTTTCCGCCGCCGAGCATTACGAGGCGTGTCGCCCAGGAAGCGCTCGACCGGGAAAAGATGGCCTGGCGGATCGTCTGCACCTGCGGCAGCTTGAGTGGACTGACGGCGGCGGCGCGGGCCGGCATGGGCGTGCTTGTCCAGCCGCGCAGCATGGCGCCGGCGGGGCTCAAGGAAATCGCCGCGGACCGGCTGCCGGTGCTGGAAGACGTGGAGTTCGTGCTGGTCCCACGGCGCGGCGCCGATGCCGCGCTCATGGAAGCGCTGTCGAGCCTGATCGTGGCGCAGATCGCGCCGCAGCGTCAGGTGTAGCTTGAGGCTTCAACCCGCCTTGCAGATCGCCAAAAACTGGTCGATGTCCTCTTCGGTGGTGGCGAACGAGGTGACGAGGCGGATCAGGGTTTCGTCGTCCCTGACCGGCTCCGGCATGTTGGTCGGCACCGGCCAGCCGTAGAATTTTGCACCCCTTGCTTCGGCGGCTTCTGCCGACGCCTTGTTGAGGACGGCGAAAACCTCGTTGGAGGTCGTGTCCCAGGCAAGCCGCGTGCTGTTCAGCGAGCCGATGCCGGCGCGCAGGCGGTCGGCCATGCTGTTGGCGTGGCTTGCCATGTTGAGCCAGAGCCCATCCTGCAGGTAGGCGTCGAACTGGGCCGAGATGAAGCGGGTCTTGGAAAAGAGCTGGGCGGCGCGCTTGCGGATGAAGGCGAAGTCCCTGGCGAGTTCCGGATTGAAGAACACGATCGCTTCGGCACACCAGCAGCCGTTCTTGGTGCCGCCGAAGGAGAGGATGTCGATGCCGCGCTTCCAGGTCATTTCGGCGGGGGAGACGTCGAGCGAGACCAGTGCGTTGGCGAAACGGGCGCCGTCCATATGCACGGGCAGGCCGTTCGCCTTGGCAATCGCGGTGATCGCGTCGATCTCGTCGAGCGTGTAGATGGTGCCGGTCTCGGTCGCCTGGGTGAGGGTGACGGCAGCGGCGCGGCCGTGATGCAGCGAATCCTGCGGAAAGCCGGCGATGCGGGCGCTGAGCTTCTCCGGATCCATCTTGCCGTCTTCGCCTTCGACGGGGACCATGCGCATGCCCGAAAAGAAGTCGGGCGCGCCGCACTCATCCTCGATTACATGCGCTTCCGTGTGAGAGAAGGTGACGCCGCCGACCCGCGCGATGCTGGCGAGCGACAGCGAATTGGCAGCCGTACCAGTAGAGACGAAATAGACCGAGACGTCCCGCTCGAAAATCTCGTTGAAACGGGCTTCGACCGCCTTGTCGAGATCGCTGTTGCCATAGGCGGCGGCAAACCGGGTCGACTCCTTGGAGAGGCGTTCATTGATCGAAGGATGGGCGCCGGCCCAATTGTCGGAAGCGAAAAACATTCTGAAAAATACCCTGGAAGTTTTGTCTCGGAAGCTTGGGGAGATTAATCTTTTTGAACCGGTAATCAATCGGCGAGGGCGGTCGAGCGGCCAAAACGGTTAGGTCAGCACCCGCCACGCTTTAAAACGCCCTCGATTGTAATTAAATTTCCACATCTACGCCATTCGGCGTAATCTTCTGTCGCAAAAGGCGGGAGATTTTTAATGACCGCTCTTGTCGCGGGTTAACTTCTATGGCATAGATTTTGGAAATTAGGACAGAAGTGCTGTCCTAATTTCGGGAAAAGAAGCGTTATTTTGCGTGTCTTTCCCGCTGACGTTCGCGCCGATCCGGGTTATGTTGCGCTGCGAAGCTGCAACCGCACCGGAGCGGCGCCATCGCATGAAGCACGGGATGGAGCCTCGGCCCTGTCATCCCCAAGAGACAATTGAGAGCCACTTTGCCCGCTGCCGAAGGCGGCCAACAGGAGGAATGACGATGACGAAGACCATCTCCGAGATATCCGGCGCTGAAGCCCCGATGTCGGCTGAGACGACAGTTCGCGTTCCATTTGCCGCCGGCGGTTTGCCGATGGCTCAGGGCCTCTATCACCCGCGCAATGAGCACGATGCCTGCGGCGTCGGCTTTATTGCCCATATGAAGGGCAAGAAGTCGCACCAGATCGTCAAGGATGGCCTGTTCATCCTCGAAAACCTGACGCATCGCGGTGCCGTCGGCGCTGATCCGCTGATGGGCGATGGTGCCGGCATTCTGGTGCAGATCCCCGACCGTTTTTTCCGCGAGGAGATGGCAAAGCAGGGTGTCACCCTGCCGAAGGCCGGCGAATATGCCGTCGGCCACATCTTCATGCCGCGCAAGGCGGATGAAATCGAGCACTATAAGAAGGTAATCCAGGACGTCGTCGCGGAGGAGGGGCAGCAGTTCCTCGGTTTCCGCGATGTGCCGGTCGATAACGCGTCACTCTCCAAGGCGCCTGACATCGCCGCCACCGAACCGCATCACGTTCAGGTCTTCATCGGCGCCGGCAAGGATGCCGCGACCAACCATGATTTCGAGCGCAAGCTGTTCCTGATCCGCAAGGTGATCTCCAACCGCATCTATGACGCGTTCGGTGGCGTCGACATGGGTTTCTATCCGGTGTCGCTGTCGTCCTCGACGATCGTCTACAAGGGCATGTTCCTCGCCTATCAGGTCGGTGCCTATTACAAGGATCTTGCCGACCCTCGGTTCGAGACGGCGGTGGCGCTTGTCCACCAGCGCTTCTCGACCAACACATTCCCGTCCTGGAAGCTCGCGCATCCCTACCGCATGGTCGCCCATAACGGCGAAATCAACACGCTGCGCGGCAACGTCAACTGGATGGCGGCGCGCCAGGCGTCGGTTTCTTCGCCTCTCTTCGGCGACGACATTTCCAAACTCTGGCCGATTTCCTACGAAGGCCAGTCGGACACGGCCTGTTTCGACAACGCGCTCGAGTTCCTCGTGCGCGGCGGGTATTCGCTCGCCCATGCGGTGATGATGCTGATCCCGGAAGCCTGGGCCGGCAACCAGTCGATGTCGAAGGAGCGTAAGGCCTTCTACGAATACCATGCCGCCCTGATGGAGCCGTGGGACGGTCCGGCCGCCGTTGCCTTCACCGACGGTCGCCAAATCGGCGCGACGCTCGACCGTAACGGCCTGCGTCCGGCCCGCTACATGGTCACCGATGACGACCGCATCATCATGGCGTCCGAAGCGGGCGTGCTGCCGGTGCCGGAAGAGAACATCGTCAAGAAGTGGCGCCTGCAGCCCGGCAAGATGCTGCTGATCGACATGGAAAAGGGCCAGATCATCTCCGACGAGGAGCTAAAGTCCGAACTTGCGACCAAGCATCCCTACGGCAAGTGGCTGGACAAGACCCAGCTCATCCTCGAAGATCTGAAGCCGGTGGAGCCGCGGGCGCTACGTCGCGACGTGTCGCTGCTCGACCGTCAGCAGGCCTTCGGCTACACCTCGGAAGACACCAAGATCCTGATGTCGCCAATGGCGACGACGGGCCAGGAAGCCATCGGTTCGATGGGCACCGACACGCCGATCTCGGCGATGTCTGAAAAGTCGAAGCTGCTCTACACCTATTTCAAGCAGAACTTTGCGCAGGTCACCAACCCGCCGATCGACCCGATCCGCGAGGAGCTGGTCATGAGCCTCGTGTCGTTCATCGGCCCGCGCCCGAACATTCTCGACCACGAGGGGGCTGCGAACGCCAAGCGCCTGGAAGTGCGCCAGCCGATCCTGACCAATGGCGACCTCGAGAAGATCCGCTCGATCGGCCACACCGAAGACCGGTTCGACACCAAGACGCTCGATTTTACCTATGATATCGAGCGTGGCGCCGAAGGCATGCCGGAAATGCTGGACCGTCTCTGTGAACGCGCGGAAGCAGCGGTCAAGGGCGGCTACAACATCATCGTGCTCTCCGACCGCCAGATCGGCCCGGACCGCATCGCGATCCCGGCACTGCTGGCGACGGCTGCCGTGCACCATCACCTGATCCGCAAGGGGCTCAGAACCTCGGTCGGCCTCGTCGTCGAGAGCGGCGAGCCGCGCGAGATCCATCACTTCTGCTGTCTCGCCGGTTATGGCGCGGAAGCCATCAACCCCTATCTTGCCTTCGACACGCTGACCGACATGCACATGCGCGGCGAATTCCCCAAGGAAGTGGATTCCTCGGAAATCGTCTATCGCTATATCAAGGCGGTCGGTAAGGGCATCCTCAAGGTCATGTCCAAGATGGGCATCTCGACCTACCAGTCCTATTGCGGTGCGCAGATCTTCGATGCCATCGGCCTGTCTTCGGGTCTGGTCGAGAAGTATTTCTTCGGCACGGCTTCGAACATCGAAGGCGTCGGTCTGGAAGAGATCGCTGAGGAAACGGTTTCCCGGCACCACGCCGCGTTCGGCAAGGACCCGGTCCTGGCCTCGACGCTCGATATCGGCGGCGAATATGCCTACCGGATGCGCGGCGAAAGCCATGCCTGGACGCCGGATGTGGTCGCAACGCTGCAGCACGCGGTGCGCGGCAACAGCCAGGAGCGGTACCGCGAATTCGCCGAGATGGTGAACGAGACGGCGGTGCGGATGAACACCATTCGCGGCCTGTTCAAGATCAAGTCTGCCGAAGCGATCGGCCGCGAGCCTGTCTCGATCGACGAGGTGGAGCCGGCCGTCGATATCGTCAAGCGGTTCTCGACCGGCGCCATGTCGTTCGGTTCGATCAGCCGTGAGGCGCATACGACGCTCGCCATCGCCATGAACCGGATCGGCGGCAAGTCGAACACTGGCGAGGGCGGCGAGGAAAGCGACCGCTACATGCCGCTGCCGGACGGTTCTCAGAACCCCGAACGCTCGGCGATCAAGCAGGTCGCGTCCGGCCGCTTCGGCGTCACGACCGAATACCTGGTCAACGCCGACATGCTGCAGATCAAGGTGGCGCAGGGTGCAAAGCCCGGCGAAGGCGGCCAGCTGCCCGGCCACAAGGTCGACGCGACGGTCGCCAAGACCCGGCATTCGACGCCGGGCGTCGGCCTCATCTCGCCGCCTCCGCACCACGACATCTATTCGATCGAAGATCTGGCGCAGCTGATCTACGACTTGAAGAACGTCAACTCGACCGCCGACATTTCCGTCAAGCTCGTCTCGGAAGTGGGCGTCGGCACGGTTGCCGCAGGTGTGGCCAAGGCGCGTGCTGACCATATCACGGTTGCCGGTTTCGACGGCGGCACCGGCGCATCGCCGCTGACCTCGCTGAAGCATGCGGGTTCCCCTTGGGAAATCGGCCTTGCCGAAACCCAGCAGACGCTGGTGCTGAACGGTCTTCGCTCGCGCATCGCCCTGCAGGTCGACGGTGGCCTGAAGACCGGCCGCGACGTCATCATCGGCGCGCTGCTGGGTGCCGACGAATTCGGCTTTGCGACCGCTCCGGTCATCGCCGCCGGCTGCATCATGATGCGCAAGTGCCACCTGAACACCTGTCCGGTGGGTGTGGCGACGCAGGATCCGGTTCTGCGCAAGCGCTTCAAGGGCACGCCGGAGCATGTCATCAACTATTTCTTCTTCGTCGCCGAAGAAGTGCGCGAGATCCTGGCGTCTCTGGGCTTTACCCGCTTCGACGAGATTATCGGCATGGTCGAGCTTCTGGAAAAGGACGAGATGATCGCCCACTGGAAGTCCAAGGGCCTCGATTTCTCGAAGATCTTCCACAAGGTGGAGGCTCCGAAGGAGGCGACCTACTGGACGCAGCGCCAGAAGCATCCGATAGACGACATTCTTGACCGCAAGCTGATCGAGAAGTCGCAGGCTGCCCTTGAGAACAAGGAGCCGGTGGTCTTTGAAGTGCCGATCAAAAACGTCGACCGTTCCGTCGGTGCCATGCTTTCGGGTGCGCTTGCCAAGCGCTGGCGCCACAAGGGCCTCAAGGACGACACGATCCATGTGACGCTGCGCGGCACGGCCGGACAGTCGTTCGGTGCGTTCCTTGCGCACGGCATCACGTTCGATCTGGTCGGTGACGGCAACGACTATGTCGGCAAGGGCCTGTCGGGCGGCCGCATCATCGTGCGCCCGCCGGAGAACTCCAGGATCGTCGCGGAGAACTCGATCATCGTCGGCAACACCGTGCTTTACGGCGCGATCACCGGCGAGTGCTATTTCCGCGGCGTTGCCGGCGAGCGTTTCGCCGTTCGCAATTCCGGCGCGATCGCGGTGGTCGAGGGCGTGGGTGACCACGGCTGCGAATACATGACCGGCGGCATCGTCGTCGTGCTCGGCGAGACGGGCCGCAACTTCGCGGCGGGCATGTCCGGCGGCGTCGCCTACGTGCTCGACGAGACCGGCGATTTCGCCAAGCGCTGCAACATGGCGATGGTCGAACTCGAACCGGTTCCGGAAGAGGACGACATGCTGGAGAAGCTGCACCATCACGGTGGCGACCTCATGCACAAGGGACGCGTCGACGTTTCCGAGGACATGACGCGCCACGACGAGGAACGCCTCTACCAGCTGATCTCCAACCACCTGCACTACACGGGCTCCAACCGCGCCAAGGAAATCCTCGACCGCTGGAGCGAATACCGCCCGAAATTCCGCAAGGTCATGCCGGTCGAATACCGCCGTGCTCTGGTGGAGATGGAGCGGATGCGGATGGGCGTCGCTGCGGAGTAACTTCACCGGGCATCATTGCTGTGATATGCTGGCGGCATATGACGACGATGGAGTATGGAGATGAACGAACACATAAGGGAGTCTCGTGAGGATGGTGGCGTTACCGTCAGCATCTTCAAAAATGGTCGCAGCCGTGCAGTACGCATACCGAAGGAATTCGATCTGGATGGGGACAAGGTCGTGATGGTGAAGCAGCCAGATGGATCGATCCTCATTCGAACGGCGGTAACTGCCGGGCTGATCGACTATCTCAGGCAAGCTGAAGCTTGGACTGGGGAAGATTTTATCGCGAGTGACGACGATCTGGCGCCGCTTCATGAGATCGACCTTTGATGCGCTTCATGCTCGATACCAACATCGTTTCGGCCATCGTCCGTGATCCTCGCGGCAAGGTGTTCGAGCGGTTGGCTGAAGTGGGAGAACAGAACGTCTTCATCAGCATCATCACCCATGGTGAGGTCTGGTATGGCGTCAAGAAGAACGGCTCTGAGGAATTGGCGCGTAAGGTCGCCGCAGTCACGCGGAGGTTTTATGTCGCTCCGCTCAACCTGCCGGTAGACCAGCGCTATGCCGACATCCGGCAGGCATTGAGACAGGGCAAGAATATCGGTCCAAACGACCTCTGGATTGCTGCTCATGCCCTTGCATTGGATGCGGTCTTGGTGACGAACAACGAGAGTGAGTTTTCCCGGGTGCCGGGATTGAAGATTGAGAACTGGCTGCGGTAGCGGCGAAGTAGAGGTAGAACATGGGCAAGGTAACGGGTTTCCTGGAGATCGACCGGCAGGTGGGCAAGTATCAGCCGGCCTCCGACCGCATCCGCCATTTCCGCGAATTCACCATCCCGATGTCGGATGCGGAGGTCACCAAGCAGGCGGCGCGCTGCATGGACTGTGGCATTCCCTATTGCCACGGTCCGACCGGCTGTCCGGTTCACAACCAGATCCCGGACTGGAACGACCTCGTCTACAACAACAAGTGGGAGGAGGCGATCCGCAACCTCCATTCCACCAACAACTTCCCGGAATTCACCGGCCGCGTCTGCCCCGCCCCTTGCGAGGAAGCCTGCACGCTGAACCTCGAGGATGCGCCGGTCGCGATCAAGACGGTCGAGCAGGCCATCGCCGATAAGGCCTATGAGCTCGGCTTCATCGCGCCGCAGCCCGCAACCGTTCATACCGGCAGACGAGTGGCGATCATCGGTTCCGGCCCCGCCGGCATGGCGGCTGCCCAGCAGCTTGGTCGCGCCGGCCATGAGGTGCATGTCTACGAGCGCGAGTCCAAGGCCGGCGGCCTGCTGCGCTACGGCATTCCGGACTTCAAGATGGAGAAGAACTTCATCGACCGTCGCGTCGAGCAAATCACCGGCGAAGGCGTGACCTTCCATTACGGTGCCAATATCGGCGTCGACATTCCCGTCGAGAAGCTGATCGCCGAACACGATGCCGTTCTTTATTGCGGCGGTTCGGAAACCCCGCGGCCGGCCGGCATTCCAGGCGTCGAGCTGCATGGTGTCTATGACGCGATGCCTTACCTCGTGCAGCAGAACCGCCGCCTCGGCCGCGAAAACATCGACAGCGTCGCCTGGCCGGCCGACCCGATCCTCGCCGGTGCCAAGCATGTCGTCGTCGTCGGCGGCGGTGATACGGCGTCGGACTGCGTCGGCACGGCCTTCCGCCAGGGCGCAGTCAAGGTAACCCAGCTCGACATCCGCCCGCAGCCGCCGGAAAAGGAAGACAAGCTCGCCGTCTGGCCGTTCTGGGCCACCAAGATGCGCACCTCGTCTTCGCAGGCCGAAGGTGCGGTGCGCGAGTTCCAGGTGGCGACGCTCGAATTCGTCGGCGAAGACGGCCAGCTCATCGGCGTGCGCTGTTGCGAAGTCGACGAAAGCCGCAAGCCGATCGCCGGCACGGATTTCATCATCAAGGCGGATCTCGCCTTCATCGCCATCGGCTTTTCAGGCCCTCTGACGGACGGTGTTCTGAACGAGCTCGAAGGCAAGCTGACGCTGAATGTCGACCGCCGCGGCTCGACCAATGTCGTCGCCAACGACAAGGACTACAAGACTTCAGTCGACAAGTTCTGGACCGCCGGCGACGTGCGCCGTGGCCAGTCGCTGGTCGTCTGGGCGATCCGCGAAGGCCGCCAGGCAGCACGGGCGATCGACGAGGCGCTGATGGGAAGCTCGGTTCTGCCGCGGTAAGCGGGAGCGGAATTCAATAACGTGGGAGCGATCTTGCTCCCACGCCAACGATGACAACTGCTGCTACTGGGCCACTTTCACCTTGTAATCATCAACCCGTCCGGCCGGTGCGGGGGCCAGTTCGCCGCGCCTGACCAGTTTGTCGCGCGGCGTTTCGACGAGGACCGGCGGGAGCGGGGCTGCGCCGAGAAGATCCTTGCCGCCGTCAAGTTCGGGGTCGGAGAGGCTGATCGGATGGGTCGGGACCGCCTGGCCGGGTGAGGCGGGAAGGGACGATAGTGCCGGCAGGTTGGAACCATCGAGCTTGATGACATCGGGGCTTGCCATTTCGCCGAGATGCCGGCGGGCCAGTTTTTCCACGTAGAAGGCGAGCTTCTGTTTGCCGGCCTTGGTGAAGGTGATGCCGTCGGAACCGCGCAGGCGCACCTGCTGGCCGTTGACGTCTGAGCCGGTGATGACGAACTTGCCGTCCTCGTCGACGAAACCTTCCCAGATGTCGACGAATTCGCCGCCGGCCTTTTCAACCTGGTTGCGATAGATGGCGTTGAGCGTCACGGCGTCTGCGGTTGCGGTCGGCGACTGGAAGGAGGGCAGGCCGACCCAGAGAAGCGGCAGCTTGCGGGAAGTGACGATGCCAACGAGCCGGGTCACCCGCCGCTCGTATTCCTTGAACCAGGCGTCGCTGCGGAACTTTTCCTTGGTGTTGCCGATCGTCATCTGCTGGCGGTCGTTGGCGCCGAGCATGACGACGACGACGGCCGGCTTCACCTCGTCGAGCATGGCGGGGAGTTCGCCCGGCCAATCGAAGTGATCCTCGCGGACGAGACCGGAGGAGCCGTCGCTGCGCTCGGTGATCGCGACGCCGGGAGCGGTCGCGAACGCCGTTTCCAGTTCGCTGCCGATGCCGCCGGCCATGAAGTCGCCGACCACCAGAACCTGTTTGGCATTGTCGATTTTGGCAACCGGTTCCGGCGCCGCCGGCACCATTGGCTGCACCGGGCGTGGAGCGGCCGCCCGTCCCGTGCTGCGGCGCGGACGCGGCCTCATATCGATGATCGAGCCATCCCGGTCGTAACGGCGTCGGCTATAAGGAGGAGGTTGCTCATAGCGGTCGTCGCGCTCGTAACGCGGGCCGCCGAACAGGTAATCGAAGAGGTTGCGGCGCGGGAGAGGCTCCTGGGCGGCGGCCGGCCGCGGCGCGACCGGCAGGGCGAGCAGCACCGCGAGGAGGAGGAGAGCCAAGCGTGCCCATCCTCTGCTCCGCAGGGGCTTGTTCAGCCCGGCCCCGTTGCAGCCGGCCTCGTTTTGCCCGGATTTATGCAAAGCCTTCATGTCTCCGCCGTCCCGCACGCTTGCGGGAGATTCCTTGTAAACGATGTGGCGCGAAGCACCTTCTTGTCAACGCAAAGCTTCGAGAAGCGACTTCGACGGCTCGCCGCTCTGCTGCATGCCGAGGCGTTTCTGGATTGCCGAGATCGCAGCCTTCGAGCCGGAGCCGAAATTGCCGTCGACTTCGCCCTCGTAATAACCGAGTTGCTTCATGCGGTTCTGCAGTTCGAACTTCTGCTTGATGTCGAGCGTGCCGTCGGGACGCGGCCAGCTCTGCTGGACGCCGCCGAAGCCGGCGATCTCGTCGGCGAGCAGGCCGACGGCCAGCGCATAGCTGTCGGCGGCGTTGTATTTCTTGACGGTGAAGAAATTGCCGAGCATCAGGAAGGCCGGTCCACTCTCACCGGCCATCATCTTCAGCGTCGCCCTGTCGGCGCCGCGCGGGAAACTTTTGCCGTTCGGGCGGGCAAAACCGAGCTTCGCCCATTCGCCGAGCGCCTTGGTCTGGCCTTCGTAGCGGGTGCCATTGGCCGGAAGCACGGTTTCATAACCCCAGGTCTTGCCGCTCTGCCAGCCGTTCTTGGCGAGCAGGTTGGCGGACGTGGCGAGCGCATCCGGGACCGAATGCCAGATGTCGCGCTTGCCGTTGCCATCCGCGTCGACCGCGTAGAGCAGATAACTGGTCGGGATGAACTGGGTATGGCCCATGGCGCCGGCCCAGGAGCCGGTCAGCTGCTTGGGGGTGATATCGCCCGACTGCAGGATCTTGAGCGCTGCGATCAGCTGGGTGCGGGCGAACTTGGCACGCTTGGGATCGCCCCAGGCAAGTGTGGCGAGCGCCTGCGGCACGTGGTGCAGGCGCTCGGGTTTTTCGAGCGCAGCGCCGTAGTTGGATTCCATCGACCAGATGGCGAGCAGGATGTTCTTGTCGACGCCGAAATGGCGTTCCAGTGCAGCAAGCGTCGAGCCATGCTTGGCCGCCATCTCGCGGCCGATCTTGACCGTATAAGGGTTCACGCGGCTGTCGAGGTAATCCCAGATCCTGGACGTGAATTCGGGCTGATAGTTCGCCTTCTCAAGCACGTCCTGATCGGGTTCGCTGACACCGGCGAACGCTTTCTCATAGGTGGAACGGGTGATTCCGCTCTTGGCGGCGGTATCGTAGAATTTTACGATCCACGCCTTGAAACCGGCGTCTGCTTGGGCATCTATCGGCATGGCCGCCGCGGCGAGCCCGGCGATCAGGGAGAAGGCAAACCCTCGAAAGAGGTTGGTGCGAAGGGTCTTCATCGGCAGTCGGGTCCAGTCTTCTTTTTACCAAGCCTTGCGGCAAGAGTGGCATGCGGCTTAACGATGTAATAACAGGATTGGGTCAACAAATTCTTTACCATAGAAACCGGACCCACGGCAGTCTTTGCGAAACGGTAGCAATTCGTCATTAGATGCCGAGATTTGAATATTCGCACAATGACGTGCTTTCAGGAGGCGTGAGTGGCACAACAACAAAAGATCCGTAAGGCAGTGTTTCCGGTAGCAGGTCTGGGCACGCGCTTCCTGCCCGCGACCAAGGCAGTGCCGAAGGAAATGCTGACCGTGGTCGACAAGCCGGTCATCCAGTACGTCGTGGATGAGGCGGCCGAAGCCGGGATCGAGCACTTCGTTTTCGTGACGGGTCGCGGCAAGGGGGTCATCGAAGACTATTTCGACATTCAGTACGAGCTGGAGCAGATGCTGCGCGAGCGCAACAAGAATGCCGAGCTAACCCTGCTCGCCGGCCTTCTGCCGGTTGCCGGCACCGCCAGCTTCACGCGCCAGCAGGTGCCGCTCGGGCTTGGCCATGCGGTCTGGTGCGCCCGCGACATCGTCGGCAACGAGCCTTTCGCAGTCCTGCTTCCGGACATGATCATGGCCGGTGGCAAGGGCTGCCTGAAGGGCATGGTCGATCTTTATGCCGAAAGCGGCGGCAACGTCGTCGCGGTGCAGGAATGTGATCCGGACCAGGCGCATAAATACGGCATCGTCGGCATCGGCGCGCCGGTTGGCGAAGGTTTCAAGATCACCCAGATGGTCGAAAAGCCCGCCAAAGGCACGGCACCGTCCAACCTCTACATCAACGGCCGCTACATCCTGCAGCCGGAGATCTTCAAGATCCTGGAAACCCAGGAGCGCGGCGCCGGCAACGAGATCCAGCTCACCGACGGCATGCTGACGCTCGCCAAGGCTCAGGAATTCGCCGCCTATCCGTTCAAGGGCGACACGTTCGACTGCGGCGCCAAGGACGGCTTCATCCTGGCAAACCTCGCCTTTGCCCTGCAGCGCGCCGATATCCGTCCTGCAATCGAAGGACCGATGAAGGCGCTGCTCGCCTCGCTGAAGTAAATCTTTCCGACCGGCGATTTGCCGGTCCGGACGTCACGCAAACCCCTCATGGTCCTGCTATGAGGGGTTTTGTTTTCACGGTGCCGGGTGCCATGGCTGTCTCTGCGGGTCTCGATTTTCTGGAATTCCACGATTTTTCGGCGGGTGCCATAACGGCGATCCTCGATCGCGCCGGCGTGCTTGCCGAGGCGTGGCGGGAGCGGCGGATGCCGAAAAGCCTCGAGGGCCGTCGGGTCGCGTTGATCGTCGATGACGGCGGCTGGCGCAATACGACAGCTTTCGATCTCGGCATCCAGGCGATGGGCGGCATTTGCGCACATGTGCCGGCGAGCCTCGGCGGGCGTGAGACGATCGCCGACCTGGCGGGTTATCTCGACAACTGGTTCGACATGGTTGTCATCCGCACGCCGGAACTCACGTCGCTCCGGGAGCTTGCGGCATACGTCCGGGCACCGGTCATCAATGCCCGGACGCGATCGAACCATCCTTGCGAGACGCTCGGAGACCTTGCCTATGTCAGAGCCAAAAGGGGCGGCATCGAGGGGTTGAAGATCGTCGGCGTGGCGCCGGACGCCAATATTCTGCGGTCCTGGATCGAGGCGTCGATCTCGCTGCCGATCAAGGTGGTACAGGTTTATCCGGACGGTTGGCACGTGGGCGACACGGCACTGCTCAACGACAATTTCCGGCGGAGCACGGATATGCGGGAGCTTGAGGATGCGGATGTCATCTTCACCGATAGCTGGCCGGGCGGGGTCGCTGAAAGTACGCTTGCGGATTACCGGATCTCGGCGGCGGTTCTCGATCGCTGCCGTCCCGATGCGATCTTCATCCCCTGTCCGCCGGTGGCGCGCGGACAGGAAGTCACAGCGGATGCGATGACGCACGCGGCCTGCCAGAGCACGCCGGCGAAAGCCTTCCTGCTGCATGCGCAGAATGCGCTGATGGAATGGATGACCGGTCGAACGAAAGCTTAACGCTTCAAGGTGAGGCCGACGCCGGCGCGGACGATCTTGTCGTTGGTGCCGCCGCCGCCCGCCTGTTCGTATTCGACGTCGCCGGTCAGGTCGAGGTAACGGTTGATCGCCCAGGTGAGGCCTGCACCGCCGATCCAGACGGTTTCGTCGCTTGGGCCGCCGCTCGGGAAATTGCGCAAAGTCGAGCTGCCGGTCAGCCGGGCGATGAGGTTGTCGCGCATCTCATGGGTCAAGGCTGCCGTCGCGCGGTATTCGACCCAGCCGCTCTGGCCGGGCGTGGTCGAATCCTGCACCGTGGTGCGCAGGCCGAGATCGACATTGGTGCCGCGCTGCGGCGACCAGGTGGCGCTGCCGCTGAAGGTGACCGCGCCGACCGATTTCAGGCGGTCGTCCTCGTAATCGACGACCTCGTAGCCGGTGCCGATTTCGCCACGCAGCTTTTCGCCAAGATCGAATTCGACGCCGGTGCGCGCGGCATAGCTCTGCGACGAACGGGCATAACCGGAATTGTCGTGCCTGAGGTCATAGAACGTGTGGCCGGTCGCCACTTCCACATAGGGAACGAGCGCCGGCGACAGTTCGTAGCCAAGCCGCAGTCGACCGTCGATGCCGGTCCGGTTGCGATCCTTCATGCTGACGATCGTGCCGTCGGAGAGCTTTGCATCCGTATAGGAGGCGCGGGAAAGGTCGAGTGCGGCCGTGCCGCGGATCTTGCCGAAGTCGCGCTGGACGGAGGCGCCGCCGGTGAATTCATGGACGCCCGACTGGGTCGATGCGCCGCCGAGCGCGTTCGGATCGTAGTCGTTCTCGCGGGAGAACTTATAGCCGCCGGTGACATGGGCGACCGTATCGTTGGAGAGATCGAGCCGCAGGTCGGCATTGATGTTCGCTTCCGGCTGCTCACCTTGGCTGCTGCTGCCGAGATTGCGCTCCAGCGTGCCTTCACCTGTGACAGTCAACGAGTGGCGCGACCAGTCGGAGGTCAGCGTGCCTCGGATCGCCGTCGACAGATAATCGCGGCGGATCTTGGTGCCGCTCGAGCGGCGGATCTCGGTGTTGATACCCTGGTTGATCGAAGGACGGAGCAGGAAGCTGCCCATCCGAATGCCGGTCGGATCACCCGGTTCGCGGGGCTGTTCCTGGGTCTCGACCGGCTCGGCGCCACGGTCGAGCGGCTCTTCATGGGGCTGGTTCAGGTCGTCCTCATAGGGAGGCTCCTGGGTTGCCGCACGGTTGCGGCCGGGCGTGGTGCCGGTCGCGACATTCGGGTCATCCTGATTCTGGTCGTCGGCGGCGTTGGCGGACGGCTGCGCCGAGGTATTGCCTCTCAAGGCCGTGCCGGAAGCGGGATTCGACGCGGGCGAACTGGTGTCTGTGACCGATGGAAGAGAGCCGCTTTGCGGCGGAAACACGTTGCGGGTCTGGGCGGCTGCGGGCGAGACAAGCGCCGAACAGGCCAGCAGAAGGCCGAGTGCCGTCCGGCGCCTCTGGCGCGTCCCGCCTGTCGTTGTGGTGATCTTCATAGGCCTGCCCGGGCAATCGCAAATGCTTACCCAAACGTAAAGCCATGTGGTTAACGTTTGGTTGCGACGCTATGGCAGCGGCCAACTTAGTGGCCCCGGCCCGAAGCCGATAGACTTGGTGGGCGAAAAGCGTTAAGGCTTGCCCATGATCAAGAGAGCTTTGCAACTGGTCGAGAACGACCTTGTCGATTCCGCCTTGAGGACAATTTCCTTCGGGAAACAAGGGCTTAATGCGCTGGAGCTGGCGCTTCAGAACGGCCTCGGCGAAGCCTTCCGCAAGGCTGCGGAACTGATCGGCGACATCGACGGCAGGGTGGTCGTGACCGGCATCGGCAAGAGCGGACATATCGGCCGCAAGATCGCTGCCAGCCTCGCCTCGACGGGCACGCCCTCCTTCTTCGTGCATCCCGTCGAAGCCAATCACGGCGATCTCGGCATGATCGGCTCGGGGGACGTGGTGTTGGCTCTGTCCTGGAGCGGCGAGACGGCCGAGCTGCAGGGCATCGTTTCCTTCACCCGTCGCTTCTCCATTCCGCTGATCGCCATGACGTCAGGCGAGGTTTCGACGCTGGCCCGCGAGGCCGATGTCGTCCTGCTGTTGCCCAAGGAACAGGAAGCCTGCCCGCACGGCCTGGCGCCGACCACGTCGACGCTGATGCAGCTTGCGATGGGCGATGCGCTTGCCGTGGCGCTGCTCGAAGCGCGCGGTTTTTCGGCAACCGATTTCCGTGTCTATCATCCGGGCGGCAAGCTCGGGGCGATGCTCAGCCATGTCGGCGATCTGATGCATACCGGCGATCGCATGCCTTTGGTCAAAAAGGGCGTCCTCATGCTGGAGGCGATCCAGGAGCTGTCGCGCAAGCGCTTCGGCTGCGTCGGCATAGTCGACGAGGATGGCAGGCTCTGCGGCTTCATCAGCGATGGCGATATTTCCCGGCACCTTCATCTCGACCTGCGCGAGACGCGGGTCGATGAGGTGATGACGCGTAATCCGAAGACCATTAGCAAGGAAACGCTCGCCACCAAGGCCATGGCGCTGCTCAACAAGCACAGCATCGGCGCGCTGCTCGTCGTCGACGAAGAGCGTAAGCCGATCGGCATCGTTCACTTTCATGACCTGCTGCGCGTCGGTGTGGCTTGATATCGAGCTAGGCTCCAAGCCGCTTCCGTCCGGCGAAACTAGGCCGCTTCGACCTTCAGGTCTCGGCCGCTTGCCGCCACGACCTTCACCTGCGTGCCGGCCGGCAGATCCGGTCCCATCACCGACCACCATGTATCGTCGAGCCGGATGCGGCCGCGCCCCTCGGCGATCGGCTCGTGGAGAGTTGCGGTGCGGCCGACCAGGCTTTCGCCGCGGCGGTTGAGATTGGGTTCGTCGGTCGCTTGGTTGCGGCTGGAATAGAAACGGCGGCCTGCCAGCGCGAAGGCGCCTGAGAGCACTGCAAACAGCAGAAGCTGGACGTGCCAGCTCCAGAAGGCCGCGTCCCAGAGCGCCAGAGACAGCGCGCCGATGACGATCGCGGCCGCGCCGATCCAGATCAGGAACACGCCTGGTGCCGCGAGTTCGGCGCACAACAGGACGACGCCTAAAATCCACCAACTCCAGGGACCAAGATTGACCACAGCATCATGCAGCATGGCTCAGGTCTCTGAAGACGTCGGGTTGAACGGATTGAGGATCGGCGTGGTGCGCGGACCGGGCTGAGGACGCGGGCCGGCCGGTGGGCGCGGCGGTGCGGCATGCCCAGAACCATTGCCGAAAACCTCCTTGGCAATGGCACCGATACCGCCGAGCGAACCGATGATCGACGAAGCCTCCAGCGGCATCAGCACGATTTTGGAATTCGGCGCCTTGCCGATCGCGACCAAAGCTTCGGTGTATTTCTGCGCCACGAAATAGTTGATCGCCTGCACGTCGCCGGCGGCGATCGCCTGGGAGACGGCCTGTGTGGCCCGCGCTTCGGCTTCCGCCAGACGCTCGCGGGCTTCTGCCTCGCGGAAGGCTGCTTCGCGCTTGCCTTCCGCTTCCAGAACGGCTGCCTGCTTGGCGCCCTCGGCGCGCAGGATCTGGGCGCTGCGCGAGCCTTCGGCTTCGAGGATCTGGGCGCGCTTCTCGCGCTCGGCCTTCATCTGCCGTCCCATCGATTCGACGAGGTCGGCGGGCGGCTGGATGTCCTTGATCTCGACGCGGGTGACCTTGATGCCCCAGGGACCGACGGCCTCGTCGACGACGCGCAGCAGCCGCTCGTTGATGACTTCACGGTTGGAGAGCAGTTCATCGAGATCCATCGAACCCATGACCGAGCGGATATTGGTCATGGTGAGGTTCTGGATGGCATTTTCGAGATTGGAAATCTGGTAGGCGGCCTGGGCCGGATTGAGGACTTGGTAGAAGGACACCGCATCTGCGGAGACGCTGGCATTGTCCTTGGTGATGACCTCTTGGGTCGGGATGCTGAGGACCTGCTCCATGACGTTCATGCGCACGCCGATGCGCTCGATGAAAGGTGTCAGCAGGTTGAGGCCCGGGTCCAGCGTGCGGGTGTAGCGGCCGAAGCGCTCCACAGTGTAGCGATAACCCTGCGGCACAGTCTTGATCCCGGCAAACAGGACCAGAATGATCAGCACCACCACGCCGATCACGACGATATCGAAGCCACCCAGGCCGCCCAAGTTCATGACATTCCTCCATTGCAGGCGGTAAGCCCGCCAGGTCACACGTGATGAGTTAGCACGTTCTTTGCAGGGAAGAAATGACAGCTCGACGCCGTCGATGTCGCCCCAGGTTATTCACAAGGACGCACCGGCGGTCTAGAGAGCGGGTGAGAACACCCGGTCGCAGCCTACCCGGTCAAAACAAGGATAAACGCCCATGAAAACCATCGTCGTCTGCTCCGGCGGACTGGATTCCGTTTCGCTCGCCCACAGGATTGCCGCAGAGCAGGAGCTGTTGGGGCTGATTTCCTTCGACTATGGCCAGCGGCACCGCAAGGAACTCGATTTCGCCGCCGCCTGCGCCGCGCGGCTCGGCGTCTTCCACGAGATCATCGACATGCGCGGGATCGGCAGCCGGCTGACCGGTTCGGCCTTGACCGACGATCTCGATGTGCCGGACGGACATTATGCCGAGGAGACGATGCGGGTGACCGTGGTGCCGAACCGCAATGCGATCATGCTGTCGGTCGCCTTCGGCGTGGCCGCGGCGCGGCATGCGGATGCGGTGGCGATCGCCGTGCATGGCGGCGACCATTTCATCTATCCCGACTGCCGGCCCGGTTTCATCGATGCCTTCCAGGCGATGCAGGATCATGCCTTGGAAGGCTACGCGTCGATCCGGCTGCTTGCGCCTTACGTCGCCGGATCGAAAGCGGATATCGTCACTGATGGCGCCCGGCACGGAACGCCGTTTGCCGAGACCTGGTCCTGCTACAAGGGCGGTACCCTGCATTGCGGCCGCTGCGGCACCTGCGTCGAGCGGCGCGAAGCCTTTCACCTCGCCGGCATCGAAGACCCGACGGAGTACGAGGACCCGGATTTCTGGAAGGCCGCCACGGATGGTTTCAAGGCGACCGAAGTTCGGTAAGGCGCCTTAAACCCAGCCTTGGAGCTCGCGGCGGACGACCTTTTCCAACACCGTCATGCCGCCGGGGCTGTCGTTCAGACAGGGGACATGGGCGAACTTTTCGCCGCCATTGTGGCGGAAGATCTCGCCCGCTTCTTCGGCGATTTCCTCGAGCGTTTCCAGACAGTCGGAGACGAAACCGGGATTCATGACAGCGATGCGCCTGATGCCGTCCTGAGCGAGCTTTTCGACCGTCTTGTCGGTATAGGGCTGCAGCCATTCCTCCGGCCCGAAACGGGACTGGAAGGTGATCATGAAGTTCCTGTCCGTGAAGCCGAGGGCCTCCTTCAGGAGCCGGGCAGTCTTCTGGCAATGACAGTAATAGGGGTCTCCCGCCTTGAAATAAGATTGCGGGATACCGTGGAAGGACGCAATCAGCATTTCCGGCTCCCAGTCGAGCGCCGCGTATTTCGCCCTGACGGAATCCGCCAGCGCCTCGATATAGGCCGGTTCGTCGTGATAGGGCGGCACGGTGCGCAAGGCCGGCTGCCAGCGCAGCTTCATCAGGTGCTCGAAGGCCTTGTCGTTGACAGTAGCGGTGGTCGAGGCGGCATATTGCGGATAGAGCGGGAAGAGGACGATCTTCTCGCAGCCCTTTTCCTTCAAGGCGTCGATGCGTTCGGCGATCGACGGTTTTCCATAACGCATCGCCCAGTCGACGACGACATTCGGCAGATCCTTCAGCCGTTCGGCCATCAGTTCGCCCTGGCTGCGGGTATAGGTGCGCAGGTAGCTCTCGTTAAAATCCTTGTTCCAGATCGCCTCATAGGCCTTGCCGACCTTCTGCGGCCGCTTGTTGAGCACGATGCCGTAAAGGATCGGGTACCAGTAGAACCGCGACCACTCGATCACCCGCTTGTCGGAGAGAAACTCGGCGAGATAACGCCGCATCGACCAGTAATCCGTGCCGTCTGGGGTGCCGAGATTGACGAGCAATACGCCGACTTTGCCGAAACTCACCTTCGGATGATCGGAGGGCATATGGGCGGAATGGGAGGTCATGCGGATACTTTCGATTAAGTCTTGCACGGGCGACGACGCACTCGTTTGTTTCGCAAATTACTTAGAAACAAAAATCGGCCCGGGAAAGCCTGGGCCGATCATGGGATCGGGACAAATCGTCCCAATGTGTTGCGTGAAGTCGCCGGCCCGAACCTTGATCCGGGTCAAGCGGTGTCACTTCGCCGGCAGTTCCAGCTCGGCGCCGACCTGGATGACGTTTGGATGGCGCAGCGCGTTGAGCTTGGCGATCTCGGTCCACTTCTCGCCGTTGCCATAGGTGGCTTCGGCGATCTTCCAGAGCGAGTCACCCTTGGCGACCGTGTACTTGGTGGGGCCGGCCGGCTTCGGTGCGGCGGGAGCCGCTGCCGGAGCAGGTTTCGCCGGAGCTGCAGCCATGGTGTTCGGTGCCGGAGCTGCGGGTGCTGCCGGGGCAGGGCTCGCCGGCGCGGCCGGAGCGGCTGCCGTGGGGGCCGGAGCGGCAGGTGCAGGGGCGGCAGGAGCCGGGGTAGCGGGAGCGGCAGCCGTCGGAGCCGGAGCAGCTGCCGGCGGGGCGGCAGGCGCGGGCTTGGCCGGCGGGGTATAGCTGGCCGGGGTCAGGTCGGTGACGCGGCCGTCCGTATAGGGCTTGTAGGGATTGTGTGCGGCAACAAATTCCGCCGTCACGTCGGCGAGGTCCGGGCCGTAGTCATAGGCGTTCTTGCCGCCGGTCTTGAAGATGGCGTAGCCATCGCCGCCTGCGCGCATGAAATTGTTGGTGGCAACGCCGTAGGTCTTGGCCGGGTCGATCGGTACGAACTTGTCGCCTTCCTTGACCTGCACGTCGCTGACCTTGGCTCCGGCCGGCTTCGACTTGTCGAAGGAATATTTGAGACCCGCGACCTGCGGGAAGCGGCCTGCGCCGTCATCGATCTGGCTGACGCCGTTTTCGAGCGCCTTGACGACATCGGCGCCGGTAAGCTGGAAGGTCGCGAGCGTGTTCTGGAAGGGCAGGACACTGACGACCTCACCCTGGGTGACCTCGCCGGCATCGATCGACGCGCGCAAGCCGCCACCGTTCTGGATGGCGATGGTGATGCCCTGGCCCTTGGTGCGGTCAAGTATGGCGTCGGCGACGAGGTTGCCCATCGAGCATTCCTTGGCGCGGCAAACGCGGCGGTCGCCATCAATGACCGCGTCGGAAGCGCCGACGACCTTCTTCTTCATGTCCTCGATCGGCTTCTTCAGCTCGGCTACGCGAGCCAGAAAGGCCGGATCGGGCGTGATCGACTTATCCATGAGGATCGGCTCGCCCTCGGCGCTTTTTACGACACCGCTGTCGTCGAAGACGATTTTGATGTCGCCGAGATATTTCGAATACTGGAAAGCCTGGACCACCGGGACCTTGTAGCCGCCTGGATTGTCCGACCAGGTCGGGTAGGGGCCTTCGGCGCCCTTGGCCACGTTCGAGAGCAGTGTGTGGGTGTGGCCGCCGACGACGATGTCGACATCCGGGATCTTGGCGATGATGGCGAGGTCGCGCGGGTAACCGACATGGGTCAACGCGATGATCTTGTCGACGCCTTGAGCCTTCAGGCCCTGAACGGCTTCGGTGATCTTGGCGACGTCGTCTGCAATGGTGATGTTCGGGCCGGGATTGGCGATCTCGGCGGTGTCGTTGGTGACGGCGCCGACGATGCCGATCTTCTGGCCGCCGACGGTCAGCACCAGCGACGGCTTGATGCGGTTGCCGATCTTGGCGGCGGCGCTCGGAACGACGTTGGCGGTAACGACCGGGAACTGGATCTTATCGAGGAAGGTAGCAAGCACGTCGTCGCTGTCGTCGAATTCATGGTTGCCGACGGTCATCGCGTCGAACTTCATGGCGTTCAGCGCTTCGGCTTCGGCCGCACCCTTATAGGTCGTGTAGAAGAGCGAACCCTGGAAGTTGTCGCCGGCGTTGAGGAGGATGACGTTCTTGTTCTGAGCCTTCAGCGCGTCGCGCGTCTGGTTGATTGCGGTCAGCAGCCGGGCTGCGCCGCCGAAGCAGACGCCCTTGCCTTCATCCTCGGCCGAGCAGGTGGAATCCGTCGCATTGATGGATTCAAGACGCGAATGGAAGTCGTTGATGTGCAGGATATTGAGTTCGAAATCGGCAAATGCCGCGCCGCTCGAAAGAGCCATGACCGACGCAGTCAGCAGCCCGAACCCCAATGTCTTCTTCATCTGATCTCTCCTCTTTCTTAATTCGGCCGGCTGCGCCGCCCCTTTTATCTGTTCTAGTTTTTCAATGTGACAACCGTTCCGGCGGGCATGTTTTCATCAACCGACGGTGGGTTCAAGGGAAATGTGACAGTGGCGCATTGGGAAATGAATGCGCGCAAAACGCGAAAACCCCGCCGGAGCGGGGTCGCGATGTGCGGTCGAGGATGCGCCGCCTTAACCGCGGCGGGCAAGCGAGAACTGCGCGCCGCTATCCTGCGTGCAGTTGAGCTGGTTGATGCTGACCAGCGAGCAGTTGACGCGCGACTGGGTCTTGCGCACCAGCGAGGTCATGTTGATCTCGACCAGCGTCGGCGAGAGGCTGGTATAGGTGCCCGAGGCGAGCAGCGTGTTGCTGTCGCTGGAGCGGGTGTTGAACGTGCCGGCCTGGAACGAGGAAACGATGCCGTTCGGATCGACCCAGCTTCCTTCGACGCCCTGCGGCTGCACGGCCGCCATCTGTTGCGGTGGAGGGGAAGAAACGCAGGCGGTCAAGCTGGCTGCGGCGATGAGCGCAAAGCTCACTTTAAATTTCATGATCAGTCTCCCGCGATTCGGTCCGGCTTCGGTTGGCAAACCTTGCCGCCATCGCCCTATGTAACGCAAGATGTGGCCTTGAAAAGGCAAGAGCTTTCAACATGCAAAAAACCGCCTGCGGTGAGGCAGGCGGTTTCCATTGTGCTTTATTGGATCAGCGAACCCGTTCGCGAAATCAGCGAACCCATTCGCGAGACTAGCGAACCCGTTCGCGAGATTAGCGAACCAGGATGTTCTTGAACTGCCACGGATCCTTGGTGTCGATGTCTTCCGGGAAGAGGCCCGGGCGGCCGTCGAGCGGGGTCCAGTCGGTATAGTGGCCTTCGACCGGGCCGAGATAAGGCAGCTGCACTTCGAGGCAGCGCTTGTAGTCGATCTCGTCTGCTTCGACGATGCCGGCCGTCGGGTTTTCGAGCGCCCAGACCATGCCGGAGAGAACGGCGGAGGTCACCTGCAGGCCGGTGGCATTCTGGTAAGGCGCGATACGGCGGGTTTCCTCGAGCGACAGGCGCGAACCGAACCAGTAGGCGTTCTTCTCGTGGCCGTAGAGCAGCACGCCGAGTTCGTCGATGCCGTCCTCCAGCTCGTCCTCGTTGAGAACGTGGTGGACCGGCTGCGGAGTGCCGCCATTGCCGAACATCTCATGCAGCGACAGAACCGCGTCATTGGCCGGATGGTAGGCATAGTGGCAGGTCGGACGGAAGGTTACTTCGCCGTCCTTGTCGCGCACCGTGAAATAGTCGGCGATCGAGATTGATTCGTTATGGGTGACCAGGAAGCCATACTGCGGTCCGGGCGTCGGGCACCAGGAACGGACGCGGGTGTTGGCGCCCGGCTGTTCGAGATAGATGGCGGCCTTGTTGCCCTTCTTGTGCTTCTTGCCGTTCTTCGGCATCCACTCCTCATGGGTGCCCCAGCCGAGTTCGGCCGGCTGCATGCCTTCGGAGATGAAGCCTTCGACCGACCAGGTGTTCCAGAACACGTTGAGCGGCTTCGGGTGCTTGGTGCGCTGGGTGTCGCGTTCGGCGATGTGGACGCCCTTGACGCCGAGCTTCTTCATCAGCTTCGCCCAGCCCTCGCGGTCGTGCTGATCCGGTTCGTCGAACTTCAGGCCGGTGTCGTTGGCGAGGTTGACCAGCGCCTGCTTGACGAACCAGGAGACCATGCCCGGGTTGGCGCCGCAGGTGGAAACGGCGGTCGCGCCGCCGGGGTTCTTCTTCTTTTCATGCCGAACGGTTTCGCGCAGCGCATAGTTGGTGCGCTCGGCATTCTTCATGTTCTTGTCGAAATAGAAGCCGAGCCAGGGCTCGACGACCGTGTCGATGTAGAGGACGTCGAGCTTGCGGCAGAGTTTCATCAGGTCGAGCGAACCGGTGTCGACCGAGAGGTTGACGCAGAAGCCCTGGCCTTCGCCAGCTGTCAGAAGCGGCTTCAGCAGGTCCTTGTAGTTGTCCTTAGTCACATATTCCTTGATGTGACGGACGCCGTGCTTCTTCAGGATCTCCATGTCGGAGGGTTCGTCGCGCGGGTCGATGACGACCATCCGGCTCTTGTCGAACTTGAAATGGCGTTCGATCAGCGGCAGCGTGCCACGGCCGATCGAGCCGAAACCGATCATCACGATCGGACCGGTGATTTCGCCATAAACCGGATAGGTAGTCTCTGACATGTCTTTCTCCTTGATCGCGGCCTGGTGGGCCGCTGCCCCGCTTATTCGGCAGTGGAATGGAAATTAAAGGCTGCACTCGGGCAATTCGCGGCGCTCTAGATCATAAAACTTCGTCACAATAAAGAGCCTGTCGATTTTCGGCAGATGAATCGAGGAGGTTATTCGATTGCGGCGGGCGTCGTTGCGGATCCTTGGGAGTCGCGAGAAACCAGATCGTGAAGGCCTCCGAAGAGCCGCCGTTGGCTGTGTAGGAGAGTTTTCATGACATCGGATTTTGTGCTACATGTCGGGAAAATCGGAGACATATGGTTCATGACGTCGCATGTGGTTTCACTTCGCATCTCGGGAGAGATGAAGGAACGGCTCGACCGATTGTCTTCGGCTACCAATCGGTCCTCGACCGCGCTCGCCGAGGAAGCGCTCGAAGACTATCTCTCGCAACGCGAGCTGGAGATCCAGGGCCTTGATGCTGCGGTCGAGCGCGCCGATAGGGGCGGTTTCGTGTCGCATGAAGCGGTGGCCGGCTGGCTGAAGACCTGGGGGACGGCCGACGAACGTGCCGCCCCGAAGCCGGACATCATCAAGACCCGTCGATGAGGCTCATATGGGCTGAGGCGGCGATTGCCGATCTTGTACATCTTCGCACCTACATCGCCGAGCATAACCCCCAGGCAGCAAACGAGATGGCGGCGAGATTGCTCGACATCGCGGAACTGTTGATAGAGCATCCCGAAGCGGGCCTGCAGACGGCGAAGCTTGGCGTGCGCCGTCTCATCGTGCCGCAATCCGTCTATTCTCTGATCTATCGGATGCTGGACGAGGATATTGAAATCATCGAAGTGTTCGACGGCCGCCGGCGCAAAGCCCGCACGGACCTGGCGGGCTGATCACTCCGTCGCGGTGCCCTGGTGAAAGACCATGCGCCATTTGCCGTCGGGGTCGAGGCGCCAGATGGAGCTGCGGTTGGTAAAGAGCCTGCTGCCGTCGTCCTTGACGCGGGTGCCGCGATAGGTCGCGAGCGCGATCGTGTCGCTCAGCATCGTTGCGCTGAAATCCGAGATCGAACTGTTGTCCGGACCGGTCTCGGCGGTGAGGTGGGTGACGATGTCGTCGAACGTGTAGGCGAGGCCGGAGCGGCCGAATTCGCGGAATTCCGGCGTCAGCAGTTCGCGCAGCTTTTCCTCGGAACTGCGGACTTCGCGGGTCTGCAGTGCGGTTTCAAGCGCAAGCAGATGATCCGCGAGGGGGCTGGGCGCGGTCATCTATCGACCAGCTCTCGCCATTTTGGCGGCGCGCGCGGTAGGGCGAGGCGCTTCTGCTGGCGTTTCCAATCGCGCAGCCTGGGCGACAAGTTCGGCGGGGATCAGGCCGCGCAGCGAATTGCCGACGAAGAAGCGGCGGTTCCCGAGGTCGGCGAGGCGCAGGACCTGGCTTTTCGCTCTTCCTTCGCGGATCAGGTCGGCGCGCAGGATGCCGGGCAGGAGGCCGCTCGACAGCGCCGGGGTCAGCAGCGAACCGTCCGACTGTTCGACGAAGACGTTGGTGATCGTGCCTTCGCAGACCTCGCCGCGCTCGTTGAGAAGCAGAACCTCGTCCGCCTCTTCCGGTGTAAACTCCGCGCGGGCAGTCTCGTAGAGTTCTCGCCGGGAGGTCTTGTGGCGATAGGTGGGATCGTCCGAGGGAAGCGTCGTCCTGGCGACGCGGATCCGCCAGAGCGTGTCGGCGGGCAGAGGCGTGAACGGCGTGGTGGTGATCTCGATCTTGCCGCGATAGGTCATGACCAGGCGGACGCGGAGCGGCGTCTCGCCGCCGGCTGCGGCCGCTTCAAGCTGTTTCAGCGTATCCGCCGGCGGCTGGCGGAAACCCAACGCATCCGCCGAGCGGCTGAGCCGGCGCAGATGCTGGTCGACCCGGAGCAAGCCATTGCCCGGTTCCCAGCGCATTGTTTCGATCAGCGAGAAATCCATTGGTCGCCCACCGCAAAGCGTGCCTTCAGAAGGCACTCGTCATATTCGGCTTCCGCCTTCGAGTCGAAGACGATGCCGCCGCCGACATTGAAGACGGCTTTTTCGTCGTTGAAAAGCGTGATCGTGCGGATCGCCACCGAAAATCGCATCGGGCCTGCCGGATCGCACCAGCCGACGGCGCCGCAATAGACGTCGCGCGGCTCCCTTTCGAGATCGGCAAGGATGCGCATGGCCCACATTTTTGGCGCTCCGGTGATCGAGCCGCAGGGGAAGAGAGCGGCGAGGATCTCGGGCAAACCGATTTCGGGCAGCAGCTTTGCCCGCACGTGGCTCACCATCTGGTGGACGGTCGGATAGGTTTCGACGTCGAACAACCTCGGAACCGACAGCGTGCCGACCTCGCTGACCACGGAGATGTCATTGCGCAGGAGATCGACGATCATCCGGTTTTCGGCCAGCGTCTTCTCGTCGGCGAGCATTTCCGCGATGATCGCCTCGTCTTCCTCCGCGGTGGCGCCGCGCGGGGCGGTGCCCTTCATCGGATGGGTTTCGATGAAACGATCCGCATCGACCGAAAAGAACAGTTCGGGCGAACGCGACAGGATGACGGGGCCGCCGAGGTCGACGAATGCGCCGTAGCGCACCGGCTGGCGGGCGACGAGGGACCAGAAAGCGGAAAGCGGATCGCCGTGCCAGCGTGCTGCGACCGGCATGGTCAGGTTCGCCTGGTAACAGTCGCCGTTGCGCAGGTGCTGGTGAAGCCGGTCGAACCGTTCTTGGTAGGTCGCAAAATCCCAGCCGGCATGCGGTTCGCTGAGGAAGGAGCCCTGCGAAGAACCGTCGTCCACGATCGTGCTGGGCGGTCCGGCGAGCGGATGTTTGTTGCCCGAGGGTTTGTCGAATATGCCCATGGCGATCAGCGGCGTCGGCCGGTCGTCGACGATCAGCGGCCGGAGCTTTTCCTCGAAGACGTAGCCTGTCTCATACGAGATATAGCCCGCCAGCCACTGACCGGCGAGGCGCGCCTCTTCCAGGCGCCGAAGTGCGGGCAGCACCTCGGCGGCAGTCCGGGCGATGACGATTTCCTTCGGCCGGTCGAAGACGAGGCTCCGGCCGGCGGGGTCGTCGCGAAAGAGCGCGAAGGGCGCTTTCTCATTCATGGCAGTGTATTATGGGCATGGGCGTGCATTAAGGGAATGCCTCAAGCCTTGTCCAGGGCCTCCAGCTCGTCGATCAGGCCTTCGATCATCGACAGGCCCTTGGACCAGAAGGATGGATCGGTGGCGTCGAGGCCGAAGGGCTTCAGCAGTTCCGAGTGATGTTTGGTGCCGCCGGCCTTCAGAAGCTCGAAATATTTCTGCTGGAAGCCCGGAGCGGCTTGACTGTAGACTGCATAAAGCGAGTTCACCAGGCAATCGCCGAAGGCATAGGCATAAACATAGAAGGGCGAGTGGATGAAGTGGGGGATATAGGTCCACCAGCTTTCATAACCCTCCGAGATCCTGATCGCCGGTCCCAGGCTCTCGCCCTGGACGGAAAGCCACAGTTCGCCGATCTGCTCGGCGGTCAACTCGCCTTCCTTGCGGGCGGTGTGGACCTTGCGCTCGAACTGGTAAAAGGCGATCTGGCGCACGACCGTGTTGATCATGTCCTCGACCTTCTGGGCGAGCATGGCCTTGCGCTCGCGTTTGTCCGTGGTCTTTTCGAGCAGCGCGCGGAAGGTCAGCATTTCGCCGAAGACGGAAGCGGTTTCGGCAAGCGTCAGCGGCGTCTGGCACATCAGGGCGCCCTGGTCGCCGGCCAACACCTGGTGCACGCCGTGGCCGAGTTCGTGGGCGAGCGTCATGACGTCGCGCGGCTTGCCCATGTAGTTGACGAGCACGTAGGGGTGGGCAGACGGCACGGTCGGGTGCGCGAAGGCGCCCGGCGCCTTGCCGGGACGCACCGGCGCATCGATCCATTCCTCCTCGAAGAAGCGGCCAGCGATATCGGCCATTTCGGGCGCGAAGCCGCGATAGGCGTCAAGCACGGTCTCCTTAGCCTCGGTCCAGGAGATCAGCGCATTCGGGGTTTCCGGCAGCGGCGCGTTGCGGTCCCAGAAATTCAGCTGCTCCACGCCGAGCCATTTCGCCTTCATCGCGTAGTAGCGATGCGAGAGGCGCGGGTATGCCTGCTTTACGGCTTCGGCGAGCGCATCGACGACTTCGCGTTCGACACGGTTGGCGAGATGGCGACTGTCGGCGATGTCCTCGAAGCCGCGCCAGCGGTCGGAGATTTCCTTGTCCTTGGCGAGCGTATTGGTGATCAGCGTGAAGACACGCAGGTTTTCGCCGAACGTTTTCGACAGGGCTGCGGCTGCCTTTGCGCGGATCTCCGGCTGAGGCTCCTGCAGCATGTTGAGGGCGACCTCCAGCGGTAATTGCTCGCCGTCGACCTCGAAGCGGAGCTCGGCCATGGTCTCGTCGAAGAGGCGGTTGAAGGCGGCAGCAGAAGTCATCGACTTTTCGAGGAAGAGCTGTTCGAGCTTGTCTTCGAGCTGGAAGGGCTTGTCCTTCCTGAGGTCGACGAGCCAGGGGCGGTAGTGGCCGGCGGCCGGGTCGCGATCCATGCAGGCGTCCATCACCGCGTCGTCGATCCGGTTGAGCTCCAGGGCGAAGAACAGCAGGTGCGAGGAGAGGTCGGTCAGCTTGGCCTGCACATCGCCGTAGAACTTGCCGTTGGCCGGGCTCGACGTATCGGAGAAATAGGTGAGGCCGGCGAAGGAGCCGATCTTGCCGAGCAGATCGTCGAGCGCCTCGTATTCCTGAAGCGCTTCACCGATGCCGCCGGCGCCGGTTTTGGCCGCGGCTTCGGCAAGCCGGCCCTTCCATTTTTCCTCGAAGGCGATCGAGAGCTTGTTTGCCTTTTCCATGTCGGCGGTGAAGGCCGGGGCGTCCTTGGCCTCATAGAGGTCCGAGAGCTTCCAGACCGGCAGGAGGCCGAGGGCCGGGTCGGAGGCGGCAGCGCCTGCGGCGGTTGCGGCCAGAATTTCGGGGAGGGCGGGGGCGGACATTCTCATCGCTTTTTTCCTTCTCAACCTGTTGCGTCTGTTTTCCTTGCCGGCCGTTAAAATGCAAGCTTTTCTCAAAAGGGGATGTTCAAGGCTTTCTGACACAACCAGCGGCATAACAGCCTAAAAGGGCCATGATGACCATTGCTGGGAGCCGAGCATGATTGCGCAAATCCTCGTTGTCGATGACGATCCTATTCAGCGTCGCCTGTTGAAAAATGCGGTGGAACGTTACGGCCATGTCGCCCATCTCGCCGAGAACGGCTTGGTGGCGCTGGAGTTCCTGAAGCGCACCGCGACCGACATCAATGTCATCGTGCTCGATCTGATGATGCCGGAAATGGACGGCCTCACCTTCCTCGCGGCGATCCGGGAACTCGGCGTCGAAACGCCCGTCATCGTCCAGACGGGACAGGGCAGCATCGAATACGTGGTGCAGGCGATGCGCGCCGGTGCCTTCGATTTCGTCGTCAAGCCGGTGTCGCCGGAACGGATCGGCGCCTCGATTTCCAATGCGCTGAAGCTCGACCAGAAGGAATCGAAGGCCCGCGTCGGCCGCCGCCATCGCGCCGGCGCCGTCGGTTTCGGCGATATCATCTCGGCAAGCCCCGACATGCTGCGGGTCATCGACCTCGCCCAGCGCGCCGCCCATTCCAACATCCCGGTGGTGCTGGAAGGTGAATCCGGCGTCGGCAAGGAAATGATCGCACGAGCTATCCAGTCGAACAGCGACCGGGCCGGCAAGCCTTTCATTACCGTCAATTGCGGCGCCATTCCGCACAATCTCGTGGAAAGCATCCTCTTCGGCCACGAGAAGGGCGCCTTCACAGGCGCTTCTGAAAAACATACCGGCAAATTCGTCGAAGCCGATGGCGGCACGCTTTTCCTCGACGAGATCGGCGATTTGCCGCTCGACGTGCAGGTGAAGCTGTTGCGCGCCGTGCAGCAGGGCGAAGTCGAGACCGTCGGTGCCTCCAAGGTCCAGAAGGTCAACGTCCGGCTGATTTCAGCGACCAACAAGGACCTGATCGAGGAAGTCCGCGCCGGCCGCTTCCGCGAGGACCTCTATTATCGCCTCAACGTCTTCCCGATCACCATTCCGGCGCTGCGCCGCCGCAAGGAAGACATTCCGCATCTCGCCCGCGTCTTTGCCGAACGGTTCTCGACCGAGCAGAAGCTCAACAGGACGCTGTCGGTCGGCGCCGGGGCGCTCGCGCTTCTGACAGCCTACGACTGGCCGGGCAATATCCGCCAGCTCGAAAACGCCGTGTTCCGGGCGGTGGTGCTTGCCGAGGGCGACGAACTTACCGAAGACGATTTTCCGCAGATCGCTGCGCAGATCCCGGAATTCCGGCAGGCGGAACTGGCGGCGACTGCCGTCATGCCCGCGCCGGGTGTCTTGTCCGATCACGCCATGCGCGAGGCGCTCGCCGATTCGCCGGTATTTGCCAATAACGACAAGGGGCGGGTCGGCAGGCCGGATGCGAAGGCGATGCTCGCCGCCGCTTATCCCCAGGAAAACGTCATCGTCAGTACCGACGACACGGGCGAAGTGAGGAAGCTTGCCGATGTCGAGGAGGAGCTGATCCGCTTCGCGCTGAAGTTCTATCGCGGCCAGATGAGCCAGGTTGCCCGCAAGCTCGGCATCGGACGCTCGACGCTTTATCGTAAACTCAAGGATTACGGCATCGATCCTGATGATCCCCTGAGGGAAGCCGCGTAATTACTAATGTATTAGCGAGTGTTAACCTTCGCGCAAGGATGTCCTGCCAACGTCTGTCAATCTCTGATTAGTCAATTGTTGACTATACGGGAGAAGCTTGTACATGTGTGGCACATTTGCCATCGTGTCACCGCAATTGACAGTCATTTGAGGCAACGTGGGACGTTGTCGACAGGACGGGGATCGTTTTGCCGGATCAGTATGCAAAAGAAACGCCTTCGGGTGAGAAGAGGCGCGGCGGCAAAGTCGGGCTTTTTGCCGGCCTCACCAAATGCGTTACGGCCGTCGCCCTGTTGGTGCTGATGGCTCTGCCCGTGCTTTCGGTCTCCGCAAGTGATGCCGCCGCACAGGAAAAGAGCCTCAAACTCTATTTCGTCCATACCGGCGAAAAAGCCGTCATCACCTTCAAGCGCAATGGCAAGTTCGATCCCAAGGGCCTCGCCCAGATCAACCAGTTCCTGCGCGACTGGCGCCGCAACGAGCCGGCCAGGATGGACCCGCGGCTCTTCGATCTCGTCTGGGAAGTCTACCGCCGTTCCGGCGCTTCCGACTATATCCATGTGGTTTCGGCCTATCGTTCTCCCACCACCAACAACATGCTGCGCACCCGTTCGCGCTACACCGGTGTCGCCAAGAACAGCCAGCACATGCTCGGCAAGGCCATGGACTTCTACATTCCGGGCGTGAAGCTTTCGACGCTGCGCGGGCTCGCCATGCAGATGCAGGTCGGCGGCGTCGGCTATTATCCGACTTCGGGTTCGCCCTTCGTGCATCTCGATGTCGGCGGCGTGCGCGCCTGGCCGCGGATGACGCGCCAGGAGCTGGTGCAGATATTCCCGAACGGCAACACGATCCATCTTCCCGCCGACGGCAAGCCGCTTCCCGGCTACGAAGCGGCGATGGCGGATTACAAGCGGCGCGTCGGTTCCGATTCGATCCAGATCGCCAGCACCGCCGGTGCCGGCATCCGCGGCGACGGCTCGGAACGCAAGCGGCAGCCGAACCTGCTGGCCTTCCTGTTCGGCGGCGGTGGTGCCGACGAGGAGGAGGACAACGCGGAAAACACGGCTCCGGCCGTGGCGAAGCGTGGGGCTCCGGCTGCCAAGCCCGCTGCAGACGACGACGAGGGCGAAGCGCCCGTCGCGGTTGCCTCGGCTTCGCCTTTGACAGGCCAGACGCAGGCTCAAGCCCAGGCTCCGGCACAGGCGCAGACGATTGCAGCGCCCGTACCGCTTTCGCGCCCCGCTTTCCGTTCGGATGCGGGCGGGCTTGCGACGGCGCTCTATTCTCCGGCGCGTAATCCGGCCCAGGAAGCGCTCGCCCTGCAGGCGTCGGCTCCCGCCCAGCCCGGCGGCGAAACCTTCGCCGATCTTTCCGCCTATACTATTCCGGTCCCGACGCTGCTCGGACCGCGTGGCTTCAAGGGTGACGCGGAAAGCGGCGTGATGACCGCATCCGTTGGCCCGATGCGCGCTCAAGAGGATGCCGCGTCCGTACCGCTTCCCGGCCAGCGTCCGAACATTGCCGCTGCGGCGCCCGCTGCCAAGGCGGAGGAACAGCAGGAGCTGACGCCGGCCCTCGTTGCGGCGCTTGCACAGAGCGTCGAACCGCGTCCGGCGGCAGCGCCACCCGCGCCGGTTGCCTCGGCTCAGCCGGCTCCGACTCAACCAGCACCGACCCAGCCGGCACCGGCCCAGCCTGCTGCGGCAATGGCGGCGGCTCCGATGCCGGTCCAGAAGCCCGTCGAAACGGCGTCGGTTTCTCCGAAAGTGATCCATTCTAACAAGGGCGCGCAGTTCGGTGACGGTTTCGATACGCCACGCAGCCCGGTCTCCGCTTCGACAAGCGCACTTCCGATCCCAGCGAAGGGCGGCCGTACGTCTGCACCGCAGGCTGCAAGCGGCGGCGCGCTGACGGGCGACGTGCTGGCGAAATGGGCTCTCAACAACAATCGCGCCGGCGCCGCGGCCTCGATGAAGGCACCGCGCGTCGTCAGCCGCACCCTCAACAACGAATACTCGGCAGGTTATTCCGGCGGCGGCTTCAGGCCGGTTGCCGCCACGGTAGCGATCGACCCGAACCGTTTCAGCGGCCCGAACAACTGATCGCCGGACTGATCGAAGACCATAAAAAACCCGCCGAAATGGCGGGTTTTTTCATGCTTGGTGCCTGGCCTGCATGTCTTGCGAAAGATCAGGCGGCATCCTGGTCGGCTGGGGCTTCGATCATGCCGAGTGCCTGGAGATAGGTATCGAGGATCAGATCCTCTTCCATGCGCTCCTGATCGTCCTTCTTGCGAAGGGCGATGACCTTCTTCATGATCTTGGTGTCGTAGCCCATGCCCTTGGCTTCGCCGTAGACATCCTTGATGTCGTCGGCGATGGTCTTCTTTTCTTCTTCCAGTCGTTCGATACGCTCGATAAATGCGCGAAGCTGGTCGCGGGCGACGCCATGAGCATCAGACATCGGGGCCTCCTGATCGTGTAGATTTCAATGAATGGTCGTCAACTGCCGAAAAGCCGCCGCAAGGTCAAGCGCAATCGGCAAATCGATCAGCCATGGACGGGCTTGTTCACGTCGAATGCGGCTTTTTGTGCATCCGAGGCTTCCGCCTGGTGCAGATTTTTCCAATCCTCGTAGGGCATGCCATAGACAATCTCGCGGGAGGCGTCCTTGGAGAGGTCGATGCCGGCACCGTTGGCGGCATCGCGATACCAGTTCGACAGGCAGTTGCGGCAGAAGCCGGCGAGGTTCATCAGGTCGATATTCTGCACGTCGGTGCGCTCGCGCAGGTGCTGGACGAGACGGCGGAAAGCGGCGGCCTCGAATTCGGTCTGCTGTTCTCTGGTCAATTCTATTGGCGTGAGTTCGCTCATGGCGCATCTCCGGGTGTCGTCGCGTCAGACCGGATAGGGGCCGGTGCGCGAGGGAAAGATCCTGTATTCATGCAATGTGGGGTCGGTGTTGAGCCTCTTGAAGACCGGCGCCAGCCTTTCCGCCCAGGCGGTGATGCCGGTCTCGTCGCCGATCAGGTCCTGGCGGACCTCGAGAAGCGCGTGTGGAATTCCCGACACCATGCAGTGCCGGTACATGGTGTCACCTTTAAGCGCACCGTCATAGGGTTCGTTGTCGCCGACGACGATGTCGCCGGGTTCGCCAAGCAGGTGCAGGAGAGGCTTCACGGCGCGATCGTCGCTGTCCCAGAGCACGGCCGCGTGCCAGGGGCGGGCGACGCCCTTCCAGAACGGCGTGAAGGAATGCAGCGACAGGACGAGCGGCGCGCGGCCCGGGCTGCCTGCCTTGGCGATGGTGCGCTCGACGGCCCGATGATAGGGCCGGTGATAGGTATCGAGGCGGAAATCCCATTCTTCCTGCGTGATCGGATGATTCCCGGGGATGATCGCCCCGTCGGAAATCTTCATGATCAGGGTCGGATCGTCCTCGCCGCGGTTCGGATCGATCAGCAGGCGGGAGAAACAGCCGAGCACGGCCGGCACGTTCAGCATCGCCGCCAGCTGGCGGGTCAGCCCCTCGACGCCGATGTCGAAGGCGATATGGCGATGGAAGGCGCTCTCCGGAAGACCGAGGCTGCCATGGGAAGCGGGCAGGCGGTTCATCGCATGGTCGGCGAGCAGCACCATGCCGCTGTCATAATCGCCTTCTATGATCTCGAAAGGAATGAAGTCCTGCATCGCCGTCGAAAATGAAGTGGTTGCGAAAGGTGGGTCGAGAGACGGGTGTTGATGACATGGGGAAAGTCGCGACGCAAGCCGTGCTGGCATCGCGATCAGCATGGGTTGAGGTCGTGAGACGGACTAATCGATTAGAGTTACGTTGACTTTCCGACTCCGCCGCGCGAAGAAAGTGCTTCACGAATAACCATGGAGTCCTGACGGAAACCGTGTCGAAAAAATCCCCAAAAGCTTATCTTCGCTCCCTCGTTTCCGCTCCGGCGCTTGCCGCCATGGTCGCCTCCGGTATTCCGCTTTTCGCGGCGACTGCCGCGCATGCGGATTTCCGCGTTTGCAACGCCACGCAGAACCTCGTTGGCGTGGCGATTGGCTACCGCGCCACCGAAGGCTGGACCACGGAAGGCTGGTGGCAGGTTCCGGCCTCCACCTGCGCAACGCTGATCGAAGGCGAACTGCAGTCGCGCTACTATTATCTTTATGCCGAGGATGCAGCTCGGGGAGGCCGATGGACCGGCAATGTGAACATGTGCGTCGCGGAGAACGAGTTCAAGATCGTCGGCGTCAACGATTGTTTTGCCCGTGGCTTCCAGCGCATGGGCTTCAAGGAATATGACACGGGCCGTCAGGGAAGTTGGATGGTCCAGCTTTCGGATACGCCTGGCACACAAGAAGGCCACAACTGATGAGGCGCAACCGCAAAGTAAAGATCCTCGCCACCCTCGGCCCCGCTTCGTCCGAAGAGGAGATGATCCAGAAGCTGCACGAAGCGGGGGCCGATCTCTTCCGCATCAACATGAGCCATGCGAGCCACGACCTGATGCGCACGCTGATCAAGCGCATCCGATCCGTCGAAGAGCGCAGCGGCCGGCCGATCGGCATTCTCGCCGACCTTCAGGGGCCGAAGCTGCGCGTTGGCAAGTTCGCGGCCGGCAAGGTGACGCTGACCCCCGGACAGACCTTCACGCTCGACAGCCGTGACGAACCCGGCGACGAGACCCGCGTATTCCTGCCGCATCCGGAAATTCTCGAATCTGTGAAAGTGGGCCATCGCCTGCTGATCGACGACGGCAAGCTGGCGCTGAAGGCCGAGAAGTCCGACGGCAAGAGCATCGTCTGCAAGGTCGTCGCCGGCACCAGCATTTCCGACCGTAAGGGCGTCAGCCTGCCCGATACCCTGCTCGGCGTCGGCGCGCTGACCGAAAAGGATCGCATCGACCTCGATGCGGTTCTGGCGACCGACGATGTCGACTGGGTGGCGCTTTCCTTCGTCCAGCGTCCCGACGACCTTGCCGAAGTGCGCAAGATCGCCCGCGGCCGTGTCGGCATCATGTCGAAGATCGAAAAGCCCCAGGCGCTGGAGCGCATCGACGAAATCATCGAGCTTTCCGATGCGGTGATGGTGGCGCGCGGCGATCTCGGCGTGGAAATGCCGATCGAAGCCGTTCCGGGCATCCAGAAGCAGCTGACCCGCTTGTGTCGGCGCGCCGGCAAGCCGGTCGTCGTCGCCACTCAGATGCTGGAATCGATGATCACCGCCCCGGTTCCGACCCGCGCCGAAGTGTCGGACGTATCGATCGCCGTTTTCGAAGGCGCCGATGCGATCATGCTTTCCGCCGAATCGGCCTCCGGCCAGTATCCGGTCGAGGCGGTCTCGATGATGGCGTCGATCGCCAGCACGGTCGAGCAGGATCCGCTCTATCCGAGCATCATCTATGCCCAGCGTGCGACACCGGAAGCGACCGGCGCTGACGCCATTTCGCTGGCCGCCCGCCAGATCGCCGAAACCTTGAAGCTGGCGGCTATCGTCACCTACACCTCGTCGGGCACGACCGGCCTGCGCGCATCCCGCGAGCGCCCGCAGGTGCCGATCATCGCGCTGTCGCCGATCGTCCAGACGGCACGGCGGCTTTCGGTCGGCTGGGGCATGCATTGCGTCGTCACCAGCGACGCGACCGACCTCGACGACATGGTCAACCGTGCTTGCCGGATCGTCGTGTCGGAAGGTTTCGGCAAGCCCGGCGACCGGATCATCATCTCGGCCGGCGTGCCGCTCGGCACGCCCGGCGCCACCAACATGCTGCGCATCGCCTATATCGGCTCGGACGGCCAGAGCGGCATCTGAGGCGTATCATCCAGGCAAACGAAAACCGCCGGAGCGATCCGGCGGTTTTTTATTGCGCACTTCCATTGGTCAGATGGTGATGCCGACCGTTGGCAGGGCGGAGATCGTGCCGGTCAGCGTGTCGACCGAGGCGTCGAGGTTCTGGGTGCCGGGGACAGTGGCCGTGCTGTTCTGTTCGCGCAGCCTGCGGGCGGCCTCTTCCAGAAGTGCCTTGATCTGGCGGGCCACCGTGCTGAATTCCATCGCGGTCTTGATGTCGTCCAGCGACAGTTTTGGCGCCTCCCGCGGTGTCTCGTCCATCTCCTCGAGATAGGCCTGCTCGGCGTACGATACCGGCTCGTCGCCCTCCGCCGACGCGTCGTCCGTCGTATCTGCGGCCGCAGCCTCCTCGCTCGCATCGAGCATAGGATCGGCCGTCTCTGCTCCGGACGGAGCATTGGCGGAAACGGAGGATGTGGCGCCGTTGCCGGCTCCGGTCAGCGCCTCGGTGAACTCTCGTGCAGCGCCGGCGACCATGACGCCGAGTTGGGCCGCCTGCTTGGCGACCACTTCCGGATCGAACCCCCAGCGCCGCATGAACTCGAGTTGCTGCTTGGCGTCGTCGAGCTTCTGTTTGGCGCGGGCCTTTGCCTGCTCTTCCGCCTCGTCCGTCGCCTTGTTCAGTGACGTCAGGCCATGGACGAGGCGATCGTAAGGCGCGTCCTTGGTGCTGGACGGATCGGACGATGCCGGTGCGGCGTTCGTCGCGCTATCCGGCTTCGCGGACCGTGCGGAATAGTCCCTGCCAATGCTGCCGATTTCCATCTCGTCTCTCCGATTCCGTTTACTCGGACGTTGGGACGGGCAGCTTGCTTGTGGCTGGCTTATCGGAGCCGGGCTCAGGTTTTTTCGATCGAGAGATCCATTTCCGGGGCCGAGTCTTCCGCCGCCGGCGCGATGCGGGCTTCCGCGATGCGGGCCGCGGCCTTCAGGTCGCGGGGGAGACCGGAAAGCTTTTCGATCGCGGTGATCACGACGTCGGTTGCCACGTAGTCAGGCTTATGACCGAGATTGCGGATCGAGACGAGTTCGGAGCCGGCGATATCATCGGCAAGCCCGCGTGAGTGGATTTCCTCCGCAACGATCGCGTCGCTGTCGCCGGTAATAATCACCGTTGGTGTGGTGATCTCGCTGTATCTCGGCGCGACGCGCGTGACGTAGCCGTTGAGATTGGCGACATCGATAGCATTGCTGCGAAACACTTTCGGGCGCAGGACCAGATACGGCGCCCCGTCGCGAAGATAGGTCTCGGGGCAGGGGTTGGGATGAAAGACCGAGCGAGTGGCGGTTTTCATCACCACGAGGCCGGCCGGCAGGGCGAGAAGATGGCTGAACAACCGGCCGATAACCGGGCGGGCGGTGAGATTGTAGTACCAGTCGATCCGGCCGGGCCAGGGATGGGTGGCAGGCGCCAGAAAGAGCAGGCCGGCGGTCTTTTCCGGATGGTAAAGGGCGAAGCTCGCGGCGATCGCACCGCCGAAGGAATGGCCCGATATGATCGCCTTGTCGATGCCGCGCTTTTCCATCAGCCTTGCGATCGCCGCCGCCTGGCCGTCCGGGAAACCGTTTTCAGGACCTCCGCGTTCGGAATAACCATGGCCCGGCCGGTCGACGAAGAGCATTTCGGCGCGGCCTTCGAGCGCCCCTCGGAAGGCCGCCTCCTGATCGCGGAAATTGCCGCTTGCGCCATGGATGAAGACGATCGCCGGCAAGTCGGCGCCTGCCGGTTTCGGCATATGCAGCGAGTTCATGGAAAAGCCGCCGACATCGATCAGTTCGCCGGTGTTCGGGAACGCGATCTCGATCGCCTTCGCCTTCCAGGCGGTGAAGCAGAAAGCGGTGGCAACAATGCCGGCGATGGCAAGGGGCAAGATCATCATCGACGGGCTGCCGTAGGGCTCAGGTCCTGTTGCCGGCGAGCTTTTCGGAAAGCTTGGTCACCACTTCCTGGGCATCGCGGTCGGCGGGGTAGATGGCCAGATAATCCTGCCATGCCTTCAGCGCAAGCTCGTCCTTGCCAGCTTCCGTCAGGATACCGGCCATGCCGGCAAGCGCTCCGAAATGGCGCGGCTCGCGCTTCAGCACTTCGGCGATGTCGGCCATGGATTTGCGGGCGTCGCCCATCGTGTAATGCAACGTGGCGCGGCGGTTCCAGCCCTCGGCGAAGGCGGGATCGAGGACCGTCACCTGATCGAGGAAATCAAGTGCCGCGGCATTGCGCTTTTCCTTGATGGCGGTTGCAGACCACTGCATCAGCAGGTTGACGGTGGCGCTGCCCGAATCGTTCAAGTCGGCAATGATCTGGCTGGCGATACCGCGTGCCTTTTCCGGATTGCGTTCGCGCTTCAGGGCATCGAACAAAGCATCCACGGGCCGGCCCGGTTTCTGGGCGACGGCCGGAACGACGGGAGCGGCGGCAGGCGGGGCTGCGGGCGGCTTGGGTGTCGCGGTCTGAGCAAGAGCGGACGAAGCGGCAAGGCTCGCGGCGAAAATCAGGGTACTGAAACGAAAATAGCGCATGCGAATAACGTAATCCGCCTGCGCCGAAGGTCAAACCCGATTTGTCGTGTTACCGACAATTTGATCGGCTGCGGTCAAAGACCGGAACCGAACGCCGATATCAGCCCTGACGAGCCTTGAAGCGCGGGTTCATCTTGTTGATGATGTAAACGCGGCCCTTGCGGCGAACCAGACGGTTATCGCGGTGACGAGCCTTCAGCGCCTTAAGCGAGTTCTTGATCTTCATTTTCCTGGTCCAGCAGTCTGTGGGCGCGAAGCCGCATGTCTATCAATCAAAAGCGCGCCGCCAAGATTCTTCGAGGGGCGCGCTCTCAGTTGGGCGTGCAGATAACCCGAGCCAATCTGCATGTCAACCTTGTGACGACGTTTTCGGGCCCTTCAATTCGGTTACATGGCCCATTTTCCGGCCCGGTCGGGATTCCGTCTTGCCGTAGAGATGGACCAGAACCTCATCGCGGGAGAGCCAGGCGGGTACGTCCAGAATGTCGTCGCCGATGAGGTTGGTCATCACGCAGTCGGAATGGCGGACGGGGTTGCCGAGCGCCAGGCCCGCGACAGCACGGATATGCTGCTCGAACTGCGACACGACGCAGGTGGCTTCGGTCCAGTGGCCGGAATTGTGGACGCGCGGGGCGATCTCGTTGGCGATCAGCGTGCCATCCGCCATCACGAAGAACTCCATGCCGATGACGCCCACATAATCCAGCGCCGCGAGCAGCTTCTCGGCCGATTCGCGGGCGGTCTTCGCCGTCGCTTCGGTAATCCTGGCGGGCAGGGTCGAGGTGTGGAGAATGCCGTCGCGGTGTATGTTCTCAGCCGGATCGTAGCAGGCAACCGTGCCGTCCTTGGCGCGGGCGGCGATGATCGACACTTCGCGTTCGAAGGGCACGAAACTTTCCAGAATCAGCGGCACGCCGCCGAGCGCATCATAGGCGCCGGCGGGTTTATCCTCGGCGGAGCGGAAGACGCGCTGGCCCTTGCCGTCATAACCCATCCGGCGGGTCTTCAGGACGCCCTGGCCGCCGAAATCGGCGAGCGCCTTTTCGAGGTCGGACTGGCTGTCGACGGCATGGAATCGGGCGGTCTCGATGCCGCAGGAATTCAGGAAGCGCTTTTCGGTCAGCCGGTCCTGGGAGATGTCGAGTGCCTTGGCCGGCGGATAGACCGGCACCGAGCGCTGCAGCGCCTCGGCGGCGGTGACCGGCACGTTTTCGAATTCGTAGGTGACGACGTCGCAGCGGCTGGCGAGTTCGGCGAGCGCTGCCGGATCGTCATAAGCCGCGGTGATCTGGGCGTTGGCGACCTGGGCTGCCGGGCAGTCGACCTGCGGTTCGAGCACGATCGTGCGGAAGTTCAGCCGGGCCGCGGCCATGGCCAGCATGCGGCCGAGCTGGCCGCCGCCGATGATGCCGATCGTGTGGACAGTCATGGAGCCTCGTCGATTGGGTAGTCGGCAACCGCCGCACTCTGGCGGGCGCGCCATTCGTCGAGCCGGTCGGCAATCTCGTCATCGTTGAGGGCGAGAACCGCGGCTGCCAGAAGGGCGGCGTTAATGGCGCCGGCCCGGCCGATGGCGAGAGTGCCGACCGGAATGCCGGCCGGCATCTGGACGATTGACAGCAGGCTGTCCTGGCCGGACAGCGCCTTCGACTGGACCGGCACGCCGAAAACCGGCAGCGGCGTCATGGCGGCGGTCATGCCGGGCAGGTGTGCCGCACCGCCGGCACCGGCGATGATGACCTGGAACCCTTCGGCGCGGGCGCCCTTGGCGAACTGCATCATCCGCTCCGGCGTGCGGTGCGCCGAGATGATACGGGCCTCGTAGCCGATATCGAGCGCTTCCAGCGTATCGGCGGCGTTCTTCATGGTTTCCCAGTCGGACTGGCTACCCATGATGATGGCGACGGCAGGTCTTTCAGACATGGCGGGACCCTTACGCGATAATGTCGGGAACAATCTGATCTTCGAGCTGAGTCATCTTGTCCTTCAGCGACAGTTTCTTCTTTTTCATGCGCTGCACGCGAAGAGCGTCGCAGCCGACCTGGATCATGGCATTGATGGCGGCGTCGTAATCCTCGTGTTCCTGTCGAAGTTTCGCGAGCACCAGCCGGACATCCGCCTGTTCCTGATCTGCCATATTCCAGTCCCCATTCTCACGCCCGGCATTTCAGCGGTCGCCGGCATTCTCCGCAAGCCTCTACCACCAAACCGCGTTAACGGGAAGTTAGACAAGGTCACGAATTTGCCTCCTTGAAACCATGATTTCACCTTCGACAAAGCCAGCCGATCGTGTCACACTTCCTTCGTAAACCTGAAGCCTCGGCATTAGGGAATGCCGTGGTAGGTACTAAGGAAGGAACATGCCACATGACCGTCCAGGCTCATATCGCATCGCTTGAAAAGAAGCATGGTGCTTTGGAGGAGGAGCTCCAGGCAATTCTCGCGTCACCCTCCGCCGACGACCGTGAAATAGCCGATCTCAAGCGGCGTAAGCTGCGCATCAAGGACCAAATGCAGCGCATAAAGGCATCCACGCGTCATTAGTTCCTCAGTAGGAGAACCCGCCGCTCGCCCATTGTTTCATCAGTTAGAGGCGCATAATGAAGGCGGCAAAATAATCCAGAAATATCAATGACAAGGTTCTGGTCGTGGTGCAGGGGACCACAAAATCCAAAAAGATTTAAAAGCCCCGGTCGTCACGACCAGAATTGATCAAGCCACAGGTTCAGCCTGTCGAAGCCCTTGCTGTTGACGGAATAGATGCGCCGCGTGCCTTCCGCMGTCACATTCACCAGATTGCTGTCCAGAAGCGCCTTCAAGTGCTGCGATACCGCGGGCCGGCTGATCGGCAGGCCTTGCGCAAGTTCGTTTACGGTTTTCGGAGCGCGCCGCAATTCCTCCAGCAGATACCGCCGGTTAGGATCAGCTATGGCTGCAAAGGGGTCAACGGTTGTCATGCGTTGAACTTACGGTAAACGCCCGGTGACGGCAAGATTTATTGTGCATCGCAACAATATGGATTGCCTTATTTTGCGTTGCTTTTTTAGCGACGCCGCGCCTGCATTGCCGGGTCAGAACGGCAGGCCGTCCCACAGCAGTTTCAATCCCGCACAGAATGCCAGACCGTAAGTCATCGGATAGAAGGTCTCCGCCTTCAGATGCTTGACGATGGCCGCGCCGAGCATGGTCGCGATCAGGGCCACCGGCAGCAGGGTTGCGGATATGGTGAGGTTCTCCGCGTCGAGCGCGCCCAGCAGGAAATAAGGGATGACCTTGACGGCGTTGACGATCGCGAAAAAGCGGATGCTGGCGCCGGTGTAGGATTTCGGATCGAGCCGCATCGGCAGGACGTAGATCTGGAAAGGCGGTCCGCCGGCATGGGCGACGAAGCTCGCGTAACCGGACAAGGCGCCCCAGAACGTGGCGGCGGCCGGGCGGTGCGGCAGGGGAGCCGCCGGCCGGTTGGAGCGAGGACCGTAGACCTGCCAGAAATAACGCACGGTAAACAGGAGTGTCGCCGCGGCGATGACGAGGCGCAGCGCATTGTCGGAGACATAGGCCGAGGTCGCCCAGCCGAGCGCGATGCCGATGATGCCGCCGGGCAGGATCATCAGCAGCGTTCTGGGATCGTTGAAGTTCCGCCAGGACCATAATGCGACGATGTCCATGACGATCAGGATCGGCAGGAAGATCGCCGCCGCCTTGACCGGGTCCACGGCGAGCGACATCAGCGGCACGCCGAGCAACCCGATAGCGCCGCCAATGCCTCCTTTCGAGAGGCCGACAAGCAGAACGGCGGGGATGGCGAAGGTGAAGAACGCGAAGCTAAGCGTATCGGGCATGAAGACTCAGGCGGGTGATGAGGGAATGGTTGATCCGGCAGGCGGTCCGGTCTATCGAATTTGCGGACAGAAAACGAGTGCGGATTTCATAAACCGATCCGCCGAACGGGAAGAAACATGACCGGACAGGAAGACCGCTGCCGCCTGGTGCTGATCGTGCCGCAATATGACGATGCCGATCAGCAGGCCAGGGATCTCGAAGCAGCGCTTGCCGGCGGCGATGTCGCCTCGGTGATCGTGCCGCAATATGGCCTCGACGACCAGGCGTTCCAGAAGCGCGCGGAGGCACTGGTCGAACTGATCCAGGCGGCGGGTGCTGCCGCTCTGATCTCCGGGGACAGCCGAGTGGCCGGGCGCATCAAGGCGGATGGCCTGCATCTTGGCGGAGACCTCACCGAGCTGGGGGAGGCGATCGAGAAATTCGTGCCGAAGATGATCGTTGGCACCGGCGGGGCGGGCGACCGGCATCAGGCGCTTGCGATCGGCGAACATCGTCCCGACTATATCTTCTTCGGCAAGCTCGACGGTGATATCAAGCCGGAAGCACATCCGAAAAACCTCGCGCTCGGCGAATGGTGGGCATCGATGATCGAGATCCCCTGCATCGTCATGGGCGGCACCGATACCTCCTCGGCGCTTGCCGTCGCGGAGACCGGCGCGGAGTTCGTGGCGCTCAGGGAAGCGGTATTTTCCAACCCCCAGGGCCCCGGCGCCGCGGTCGCCGAAGTCAACGCAATTCTGGACGAAAAAGCGCCACGGTTTGGGGCTTGATGGAGCCCATGCCGTCGAACCGCCTTTCCCGCGTGATTCTCAAAGGGCTGCTGGCGACGTTCATCGCTTCGGCGGCAATGCCTTGCCTTGCGCTGGCGCAGGCGAATTCCAGGGCCGTGACCCGGCCGGTGGAGCCCAATTTCCAGCCGATGAAAAAGGGTCGGGTCGAGATCCAGCCGGTTCCGGGCTCAGCAAAGGGAACCAAGGAGCCAGATGGCCAGCCGAGCGGGATCGTTCCCTCGGGCGGCGTCGAACTTTACCAGCGGATGGGCGCAGCCCTGCCGCCCGCGCCGCCTGAAAAAGCCTATACCGGTACCGTCGACGATGCCTACGGGGCCTACCAGCGCGGGTTATACCTGACGGCGCTCGACAAGGCGCTGACCCGGGCCGGAGCCGGCGATGCAGCGGCCCAAACCCTGGTCGCGGAGATGATGACCAAGGGGCTCGGCATCAAGCGGGATGCGAAGACAGCGGCATACTGGTATCAGAAGGCGGCGGAAGGCGGCGATCCAGCTGCGATGTTCCAGTATGCGCTGCTGCTGATGACCGGCCGGGATGTGCCACGCGACAAGCGGCAAGCCGACGATTTCATGCGCAAGGCGGCAGAGGCCGGCAATGCCTCGGCGCAGTTCAACTGGGCGCAGATCCTGGTTTCCGAAAATCCCGGCGACAAAGGCCTGCGTCTGGCACTGCCCTTCTACGAAAAATCTGCAAGGCAAGGCGTTGCCGATAGCCAATATGCGGTGGCGCAAGTCTATGTGGCGCTGAAGGACCTGCCGGCGGAAAAGAAGGCGCGGGCCCGCGAATGGCTGGAGCGTGCCGCAGATGCCGGTTTCGACACCGCGCAGCTCGACATGGGCCTCTGGATGGTCAACGGCATCGCTGGAGAGCGCAACTACGAAAAGGGTTTCGAATGGCTACGGATCGCGGCCCATCGCGGCAATGTCGTGGCCCAGAACAAGCTCGCCCATCTCTATATCAACGCGCTCGGCACCCGGCCCAATCCGGTCGAGGCGGCAAAATGGTACGTGCTGTCACGCCGCGCCGGCCTGCAGGACCCTGAGCTTGAAGACTTCTATCTCGGGATCAACGAGGAAACTCAGCGCCAGGCGATCGACGCGGCGAACAAGTTCCGGCGTGGGTGAGGCCTGCTCCGGCAAAGCCGGAGCAATCGATCCAGTGAATCGATTGCAGGGCCGAACGCGCTGAGCCAAAGCGAAGCGCCGGGAGACGGTGCGGCAAATAGCCGGCCCGATCAATTCGCCGACAAAGCGTGGCCGACGATCATCGCGTGACCTCCCGCCAAAACGACAATCACGAAGATCCAGAGGGCCATATAGAGTACCGGCTTATCGGCAGCCCTGCGGTCGAAGCGTCGGGTCAGCGCAAAGATCGCCGTCGAGACGAGTGCGGCGGCCGGGATGATCGACAGCGCGAAGGGGGCCGGCGCATAACGGTCGGGCGTGCCGTCGAGGCGGAAATGCATGGCAAGGTCTGCACCTGGCGTTATTATGAACCAGGCTGCGAGCGATGCCGCGGCCATGGTGGCAAGCAGCGCGAGGCTCAAGGTCAGCGGCAGCGTAGCCTTCATCCTGCTTCCTCCGTGATACAGCCGGGACAAGATGGACCCAGTTTTGCAGACGCGGTCAGCGGCGGCAATGCCCGCGTTTCGGCGGACGACTTGAATTTCGCGCTGTTTTATGGTCTTGAAGCCGCCAATCAAAAAATCGCTCATAAAACGCCGTCCCGTCCAGACGACAAGTCGGGACAACCCCCAAGGATTTCCCGCATGGCCCGCTCCGCCCTTCTCAACGTCATGGTTCAGGCTGCCCTCAAGGCAGGCAAGTCGCTCTCCAGGGATTTCGGCGAGGTGCAGAACCTGCAGGTTTCGGTGAAGGGCCCCAGTGATTTCGTGTCTCAGGCGGATCTGAAGGCGGAAAAGATCGTCCGCGACGAGCTGCTGAAATCGCGTCCGACCTACGGTTTCCTCGGTGAGGAAAGCGAAGAGCTGAAGGGCACCGACGGCGCGCATCGCTGGATCGTCGATCCGCTCGACGGCACCACCAACTTCCTGCATGGCATTCCGCAGTTCGCAGTCTCCGTTGCGCTCGAGCGTAACGGCGAAGTGGTTGCCGGCGTCGTGTTCAACCCGGCGACGGACGAGCTGTTCACCGCCGAAAAGGGCGGCGGCGCCTTCATGAACGATCGCCGCATCCGCGTCGCTGCCCGCCGGGTGCTGTCCGACTGCGTGATCGGCTGCGGCATGCCGCATCTCGGCCGCGGCAATCACGGCAAGTTCCTCGTCGAACTGCGCCACGTCATGGGCGAAGTGGCCGGCATGCGCCGCTTCGGCGCGGCGGCTCTCGACCTTGCCTATGTCGCCGCCGGCAGGCTCGACGGTTTCTGGGAAACCGAGCTTTCGCCGTGGGACATGGCGGCCGGCCTGATCCTCATCCGCGAGGCCGGCGGGTTCGTCTCCGACATGAAGGGCACCACCGATATCTTCGGCAGCGGCAATGTCGTGGCCGGCAACGAGCTGATCCAGAAGGCGCTGATCGACGTGGTCAACCGGCCCATTCCGACCCGCTGAGGCATTTTTGCGCCACCGCCCAGCTTAGCGCTGCAGTACTGAATAGCTGACTGTTTTCCTAAGCTTCTGCACTTCAATTCGTCGCATTTTTCAACTAGCCTCCGGGCCGGCAGACTACCGGAGGCGAAGGCTTATTATGGCGAATGCGACAGTGGACGATTTGGACGCGTCTGAAACGAACCGCGGCGGTTATGCCTATAAACTGTCCAATCCCGCATCGTTTTTATGGACGATGCTGATCTTCCTGATCATCGTCGGTTTCGTCGCGTCGATCCTCTACCGCCAGGCTGCGCATGCCTTCCAGACCAATCCGGGCCTGAACGGCCTCATTCTCGGCGTTCTCCTGATCGGCGTGATTCTGGTTTTCAACCAGGTGATCGCCCTGATGCCGGAAGTGCGCTGGTTCAATTCCTTCCGCGCCGCCGGTAACGCCGACAAGGTCGGTCGCGAACCGCGCCTTCTGGCGCCGATGCGCACCCTGATCGGCAGCCGCCGCAGAATGGCGCTGTCCACCAATGCCTTCCGCTCCATCCTCGACACGATCGGCACGCGCCTCGACGAATCACGCGACACCTCGCGTTATCTCATCGGCCTGCTCGTTTTTCTCGGCCTTCTCGGCACGTTCTGGGGCCTCATCCAGACCATCGGCTCGATCAGCAACGTGATCGGGGCGCTCGACCCGAATTCCGGCAGTTCCAACGACGTGCTCGCCGCCATCAAGAGCGGCCTTGCCCAGCCTTTGACCGGCATGGGCACGGCGTTTTCGTCCTCGCTGCTCGGCCTTTCCGGATCACTGATCCTGGGCTTCCTCGACCTGCAGGCCGGCCGCGCCCAGAATCGCTTCTACACGGAACTCGAAAACTGGCTGTCTTCGGTGACCGATCTCGGATCGGACATGCCGCCGGTCGTCGCCGAAACCCTGGCGAGCGGCTCTTCGGAAGATTTGAGGGCGCTGACGGAGCAGCTGCGTGCACTCGCATCCGCCCAGACCAAGGGCCCTGTCGACGCCCATCAGAACGAGCGGTCGCTGTCGGCCATGGCCAATCTTGCCGAAGGCATCCAGGGCCTCGTCAAGAACATGCGCAACGAACAGCAGATGTTGCGCGACTGGATCGAGGCGCAGCAGGAGGAATCGAAGGCTTTGCGCCGCACGCTCGATCGGCTTTCCGACAAGATCGGGGGGAAGTAAGCGATGGCGCTTGGCAAGAGCCGCCGCCGGGAGCGGGGCGTCGACTATTGGCCGGGTTTCGTGGATGCGCTGTCCACGCTGCTGCTCGCCATCATGTTCCTGCTCACGGTGTTCGTGCTGGCGCAGTTCCTGCTCAGCCGTGAAATCACCGGCCGCGACGAGGTGCTGAACCGGCTGAACAGCCAGATCGCCGAGCTGACGGAACTGCTGGCGCTCGAAAAAGGCAATAACCAGGATGTCGAGGATCAGCTTGCCAACCTGCAGTCGTCGCTCGCCACCGCCGAGGCCGACCGCTCGCGCCTGCAGCAGCTTCTGAGCCAGGGCACCGGCAATAGCAGCGCCGCCAATGCCCGCATCGGCGACCTCACCAACCAGCTCAACCAGGAACAACAGTTGAGTGCCCGCGCCGCAAGCCAGGTCGAGCTGCTCAACCAGCAGATCGCGGCGCTGCGGGCCCAGATTGCGGCAGTCGAACAGGCGTTGCAGGCCTCGGAAGCAAAGGATGCCTCGTCGCAGGCACAGATCTCCGATCTCGGCCGGCGCCTTAACGTCGCGCTGGCGCAGCGCGTCCAGGAACTGAACCGCTACCGCTCGGATTTCTTTGGCCGGTTGCGGGAGATTCTCTCCGACCGCGAGAACATCCGTATCGTTGGAGACCGTTTCGTGTTCCAGTCGGAGGTGCTCTTTCCGGTCGGCGGCAACGAGCTCGATCCGGCCGGTCGGGTCGAGATGGACAAGCTTGCGGCGGCGCTGCTGGATCTTGCCAAGGAAATACCGGCCGAGATCAACTGGGTGCTGCGCGTCGATGGTCACACCGACAATTCGCCGCTTACCGGCACCGGCCGTTATCGCGACAACTGGGAGCTTTCCTCGGCCCGTGCCACGTCGGTGGTCAAATACCTGATCTCCAAGGGCGTGCCGGCCAACCGGCTCGTCGCTGCCGGCTTCGGCGAGTTCCAGCCGCTCGCCCAAGGCGATACGCCCGACGCCCGCTCCCAGAACCGCCGCATCGAGCTGAAGCTCACCGAGCGGTAAGCCTGGTCATTTTCGTATTCATTGAAGGCCGCTAAATCCAGGCGGCGGGGAAGAACCCAAGGGATGGCCGAAGACAAGCCGGATATGAGCGTCCTTCTGAAGGAGGTCGCGGAAAGCCCGAAACGCGACAACAGCGTCTATCACAAGGCGATGGCCGAGGCGCGCCAGGCGTTCGAAGAGGCGGAGGCTGCTCTCGGCGGGCCGGTCGAGGTGCGGACCAAGACCAAGGTGAAGCGCAACGGCGACTACGTGGTGAAGTGGACGTTCAGGCGCCTGGACTAGGTATTTTCCGCCGCGATGGAATGGGTGGTCGACGTGAAGCCCAGCCGCTCCAGGCCGCGACGCACCTCGGGCGCGTTCATGAACAGGCGCCACAGCAGGCCGGATCGATAATTCTCGATCATCGCGATGATCGGGCCCTGGTCGATGGCAAGATATGTGCCGGCCACCCAGTCTGCCTTCGGGGCGAAGGCATCGACGAAGCCGAATGCACCGAGCAGCTTGCCATCGCCATACCGAAGCAATGCGCGCATGGCGCTTTCTGCCTCGGCGGGCAGGAAGGGGAAACTCGACAGGGCGGCGGTCGGGGCGATGACGCCGCGATCGAATGTCGGCGAATGGGCGCCATATCCTTGCGGTCCGTCGGATGCGCTGAGGCCCCAGACGCCGGCATTCGCGTAATCGGGCACGGCCAGGCAATAATCGTGGTTGATGCGCGTATGGGCCACGGCCTGGCTGTGGTAGTCGCTGCAATAGCGGTCGCTAAGGCCTCTCGGGTCCAGCGTGCAGAACGAATAATGCGAGATGAAGAGCGGACCACCATAGGGCTCGCCAAGCGGAAGTTCGGTTCCGAGGTAAGTCGCGCCGTTGCGCATGGCGCCAGACCGGGCCCAGCCCGCATGGTAGCTCTCCGGCTTGATCGGATGGGTGTTGGAGCCGGCCGCCAGGACATAACAGGACAAGGCCTCGTTCCAGCCGCGGATCGGCAGGTTCATGGCCCAGTCGTAGTTCGGGCTCCAGTGCCAGTAGAGGGCTTCATCCTTGCCGCGGGTGAACCAGTTCCATTCCACCTCGTCGAACAATCGCGTGATATCCACCCGCAATTTCGCTTCCCGAGCGGTCCCACCGGCGAAATATTCCCGCGCGCAGATCAGGCCTTGCATCAGCAGCGTCGTTTCGACGAGGTCGCCGCCGTCGTCCCGTCCGGAGAAGCGGATGACGTCGTTCGTCGAGCCGTCGATGAAATGCGCGAATGCCCCGCGGAAAGTTGGGGAGTGCCTCAGATGATCGATGATGGTCGATATGCGTGCCAGTGCCTGCGAACGGGTGATCCACTGGCGTTCGCAGGCGACGATGATAGCAAGCACCCCAAAGCCGACGCCGCTGACCGATACGATGCCGGGAGAAGGCGCGCCCGAAACGAAGCACTTGTCGAACGGCAGCCCTGATTCGGGATGGGCACCATCCCAGAAGAAGCGAAAGGTTTGGGACTGTATCTTGTCGAGGCAATCGTCGAGGGTTGGGCTGGGCGGCAATTGACTGAAATTCATGATCTCAAGCTTCTGGCGGCAATGGTATCTGCGATACTAGCGGTTCTACAGCAGGTAGGCACTCGGCGCGCCCGGTTCACTTCCAGCTTAAGCCAAGTGAAACACGTTGGCGTGAAGGATCAGAGCGCCGTGGCGCTCTGCCGTTCGATATCGTGGAACTGCAGCCGTGCAAGCTTGGCATAGAGGCCGCCCTCGGTGATCAGGCTTTGATGGGTGCCTTCTTCGACGATCCGCCCGTCTTCCAGCACGAGGATGCGGTCGGCTTTGAGAACGGTCGCCAGCCGATGCGCGATGACCAAAGTGGTGCGGTTCTTCATCAGTCCGTCGAGCGCCTTCTGGACCAGCGTTTCACTTTCCGCGTCGAGTGCCGAAGTCGCCTCATCGAGCAGCAGGACCGGAGCGTCCTTGAGAATTGCGCGGGCGATGGCGATGCGCTGGCGCTGGCCACCGGAAAGGGTGATGCCGCGCTCGCCGGCCATGGTGTCGTAGCCGTTGTCGAGCCGCGAGATGAACTCATCTGCCTGGGCGGCTTTTGCCGCGGCGCGGACAGCCTCGCGGCTGGCATCCGGAGCGCTGAAGGCGATGTTATCGTGGATGGAGGCGGCGAAGATGGTCACGTCCTGGGGCACGATGGCGAGGCGGGAACGCAGTTCGGCGAGCCTTGCCTGGCGCAGGTCGATGCCGTCGAGCTTCACCGACCCGGCGGAGGGATCATAAAAGCGCAGCAGCAGCGAGAAGATCGTGCTCTTGCCGGCACCGGACGGCCCGACGATCGCCACCGTCTCGCCGGATTTCACCTTGAAGGACAGGGAATTCAATGTGATGGCGCTGACGCGGGCGGGATAGGCGAAGGAGACCGTCTCGAACTCCACTTCGCCGCGCGGCGGGGAGGGGAGTGCGACAGGGTTTTCGGTGTCGCGGATGGCCGGGACTTCCTGCAGCAGTTCGGTCAGGCGCTCGGCGGCGCCGCCGGCTGCGGAAAGCTCGCCCCAGACTTCGGACAGCTGGCCGAGCGAACTTGCCGCGATCACCGAATAGAGCACGAATTGGCCGAGCGTGCCGGCGGTCATGGTGCCGGCCAGCACGCTCTGGGCGCCGTACCAGAGCACGCCGACGATGCTGCCGAAAACAAGCAGGATGCCGAAGCCGGTCAAAAGCGCGCGGGCCTTGATGGCGGTGCGAGCGGCGTCATAGGCGCTTTCCACCGTGCCGCCGTAACGGCCGTTTGCGGTCGCCTCGCCGCCGAAAGCCTGTACGGTACGGGTCGCGCCGATCACTTCTGATGCGAAGGCGGAGGTCTGGGCAAGCGTGTCCTGGGCGGCGCGGGAGCGTTTTCTGACCGAGCGACCGAAACCGACCAGCGGAAAGACGATCAGCGGGATGGCGCCGAGCACCAGCGCGGAGAGGCGCGGGCTGGTATAGATCATCATAGCCATCGCGCCGAGACAGAGGATGGTATTGCGCAGAGCCTGCGAGGCCGAGGAGCCGAAGGCGGACTTGATCTGGGTCGTGTCGGCGGTCAACCGCGAGACGATCTCGCCGGACTGGTTGACGTCGAAGAAGGACGGCGACAGCGACGTCACATGCGAGAAAACCTCGCGGCGCAGGTCGGCGACGACCCGTTCGCCTATCGTGATGACGTAATAGTAGCGCATGGCGCTTGCGACGGCGAGGAGGGCCGCCAAGGCCAGCAGCATGCCGAAATAGTTGTTGATGAAATGACCGTCGGACGAGGCAAAACCGTGATCGACCATGCGGCGCACGGCAAGCGGCAGAGCGAGCGTCGTAGCTGCGGCGAGCGCCAGGAAAACGATTGCCGCGGCGACCATCGAACGATACCGTGCAAGATAGGGAAGGAGCCTTGCGAGCGGTCTTAAGGCTTTGCCTCTCGGCTGGTTTTCTCGGGCGTCTGCCACGTCATCTCCATAGGCTCGAAAGGCTCATTTCTCGGCCTTGCGGGTACTTGTACTTCCGGCGACCTTCCTGTATAGGCTCCGCATCGAATTGGGAAGCCGTGACCAGACCGGTCTGCGGCTTCATTTATTAAAGAGGCCTCTCGCTCGCAATTGCGACAAATGGACCTCGCAGAGCAGGAATATCGACATGAAGGCTGGCATCCATCCGCAGTATCACGTGATCAAAGTGGTCATGACCGACGGCACCGAGTACGAAACCCGCTCTACCTGGGGTTCGGAAGGCGCAACCATGAACCTGGAAATCGACCCCAAGTCCCATCCGGCTTGGACGGGCGGCAACCAGCAGATGCTGGACCGCGGCGGCCGCGTTTCCAAGTTCAACAAGCGTTTCGGCGGCCTCGGCCTCTAATTTACGCTTCTTGACGGAAGAGTTTCGAAGAGCCTGGCGGAAGCCGGGCTTTTTTCGTTAGCGGTGTTCTGGCGGGGGAGGAGCCGTTGCAAGAGCAATCCGATATTCCGGCCGCATCCCGGCGGATCGTGATCATGGGGAATGGCGGGTCCGGCAAGACCTGGCTGGCACTAAGGCTGGCAGAGCCGCTCGGCCTGTCGCTCGTTCACCTCGACGACGTGCATTGGGAACCGGGTCGCTACGGGATTGCACGCGACCGGGCCGTCGTGCACGAGGATGTCCGGTCGATCGCAGCGGGTGAAGCCTGGCTGATCGAAGGCGTCTACGGCCTCTACGTCGGCATCGCCCTGCCGAGGACAACGACTTTGATCTGGCTTGATCTGAGTGAAGACGAGTGCGTGGCGAATATCATGCGCCGCGGCATCCAGGGCGGCGAGAGCCAGGGGTCATTCGACGGGCTGGTCAAATGGGTGTCGGAATACAGGCTTCGAAAGAACAATTGGAACTCGTTCGATGCTCACCTGAAGCTTTATGAAAGCTTCTTGGGCCAGAAGGCGCGGCTGACGAGCCGGGACGAGATCGATGCCTATGCGGAGAGCCTTCTGCCGATGCCAACCGATAAACATGATTGGCTGAAAGCGGCCGCACAGCGGAGCCACCTCACGGCCGATGCCCTCGATGCCGTCATCGAGGCAGTGGAGCGTGCCGAGATGGACCCGAACATTCGAAGGCGTTGACAGAAATGAAAAGGGCCTACGCTTGGCGTCGGCCCTTCGTTTGATCCTATCAAATAGCGCGACGGCGATCAGTTGCCGAAGGCGGTGCGCAGCAGGTTGAGCTGGGCGCGGACGCTGTTTTCGTTGTCCGGCAGAACCGCCGGGTCGGCCGGGCGGTAGATCTCGCGGTCGAGAATGGCGACGCGGTTCTGGAGCCGCAGCGAACGTTCGACGAGATCGCGGAAACCTTCCGGCAGGTCGAGCCAGCCCGGAGCATTGCGGTCGACGTTGAAGCCGTCGAGGCGGACCTTGCTCTTTTCCGACATGACCTGTTCGCGGCTCATCTCGCCATTGTTGACGGCGCGCTGCAGAAGCAGCCAGGAGGCCATCTGCATGAGGCGGGTGGTCAGCCGCATGGACTCGGCCGCATAGAGAACCGATGCCATGCGCGGCAGAACCTTCGAAGCAGCGCGGCCCGTACCGTCGAGATAGCTCGCGGTCTCCTCGACCAGCGACATACCTTCGGAGTAGAGCGCCTTGAACTGCGAAGACGCAGCGGCACGGCCTGCAAAACTTACGGTATTCAATCCCTGTTCGGACATCGAAATCATCCTGCTCAACGCAATCACATTCAGGCAATGACAACGGCGGATAAAAGTTCCCATGCCGTTCTGACTGACCTGAACATGATACTTATAATGGAAATCCGCAAGGCGTTTCTTAAGGAAAGGTTAATACCCACAAGAAGTGGTAAACAACGGCCATGTTCCTGAAATGAGACGCATTTTGGCGTCCAATACAGCAGTTTGTTTCTGTGGGAAAGCCGGTTGAAACCGGTGCCGGGAGGGTGTCGAAGGCAAAGAGCCTGAGCCGGGCCGGCGCCGCCCTAAAAAAGAAGAGCCGCGGAAAGGCGGCTCTCAAGGTAAAACAGGGAGAAATCAGACCATTCGCCGAATGGTGAAACTGTCTGAGTCCAGGAAACCTGAACGTCTCCATATTCTCCGATGATGATTAATATACTCTTAAAACTAAGGAGAAATACTTAAAGTTTCCGTTGGAGCCCGGCGTTCAGGAACGGAACAGACTGTCGGCCGCGCGCCGGCCTGCAGCCTTCGCCTCCTTCTCGGCCTCCAGCCGGGCGATCTCCTGCCGCAGCAGATCGATTCGCGATTCGAGCTCGTCCACGGACAGCATGGAGAGGTCGCTGCCGAGTTCGTGGGTGGTGGATTTCTTCGGTCGTTCGTCGTCGATGAAGCTCATGATGCCTCCTTTCCGGCACTGGTTTCCGGCCTGACACTATCCGGCGTCGAGCCGCCGGTCTTGGCGCGCGGGTCGAGCGACAGGCTCTCGGGCGTGGCAAGCGGCGAGGTCGAAGCCGGCGCCGTCGTGTAGGCGTCGCGCTCGGCGATCGGAACCGGCGCCCGCTGGCGGCTGCGAATGATAGCATAGGCGGCCACCAGAAGATGCGCCCCGGTCGTCACCGCAAACAGCGCATGCGGACCGGCCCAGGTCATTACCGGGCCGCCGAGCGTCGGGCCGATGATGGTTCCGATCCCATAAAGCAGAAGCAGGCCGCCCGAGACTTTTACGAAGTCCTCGGGAGCGGCAAAGTCGTTGGCATGCGCGACCGCGATCGGATAGAGCGCGTTGGCGGCGGCGCCATAGATCGCTACCAGCACGACGATCTGATAGGTGCCGGTCGGGTGGATGACCAGGATCGCCAGGCCCGCCAGTGCTGCCGCGGCCGAAAGGCCGGCAAGGACGTGGCGGCGGTCCATCCTGTCGGACAGCCGGCCTGCCGGAAACTGCATGATCGCACCGGCGAAGAGGGTGATGCTGACCATCGCCGCCACCGCGCCCTGGTCGAGGCCGGCGCGGGTGGCGAAGACGGCGCCGAGCGTGCCGTAGGCGCCGTTGGCGGTGCCGATCAGCAGGATGCCGATGCAGGAGATGGGCGAGTTGCGGAAGAGGCCGCGCAGATCCAGGCGGGCGCGTTTCAGCGGTTGCGGCGAGGCGGCCTTGGATAGAGTGGTGGGCAGCGCTGCGAGGCTGTAGAAAATGCCGCAGATCATGAACAGCGTCGGTGTCGAAATATCCGCGAACGGCACCATCAACTGGCCGCCGACGACGCCGAAAAGAGTGATCGAGATATAGAACGAAAAGATAGTTCCGCGGCTTTCGCTGGTGGCGCGCTCGTTCAGCCAGCTTTCGATGATCATCGAGGTGCCGGCGGTGCAGAAACCGGTGATGGCGCGCAGGACCAGCCAGGTGTTCTGGTCGACCATCAGCCCGGTCAGCAGCACGTTCAGGCAGATCAGCGACAGGAAGCCGGAAAAGGCGCGGACGTGGCCGATGCGGCGCACCACGTTCGGCGCCACGAAGCAGCCGATCACGAAGCCGGAGGCCCATGTGGTGCCGAGCAAGCCAAGCACTTCGTTGGAATAACCTTCCTGCGCGCCCCGCACCGGCAGAAGCAGGCTCTGCAGGCCATTGCCGAGGAAAAGGAGAAGCGTACCGCAAAGGAGGGCGAGGATTGGAAGGAGGTTTCGTCTCATCTTTGCTACTGTCAGCTCTTTGCGCGAATGCGATCAATCACGGGACCGCAGGCAAGCATTGTTGCATGCGAATGAACCGGGCGTTAACGAAAGCGAAGCGGACTATCTATTCCCCGAATCCCTCCGCATCTATCTGTGGTGGAGCGCAAAAATGTCCAGCCTGTGGCGGATGAGATCGGCAAAGCTTAAATGACAAAGCCAATCGCGGTTCTTCTGATCCTCGCCATGCTGGTACAGATCATCAAGCCGCTCAATCTTCCAGGCTTAAGGCGCCGGAGCGATTTCTGGAGGCTCGCCGTCGTCGCCTTCGCGGTCTGGAGCATTGCGCTGATCCTGCGCGAATTCACCACGCTCTAGAGCCTTTAACCCGGAAAGGCTCTAGACATCGATCGAGCCGCGCATGACGGACACGCAGCGGCCGGTGATGGTGACGTCGGTGACGGTTCCGGCCGCCTTCGCTACATCGAGTTCGATGATGCTGCGGCGGCCCATCTCGACACCCTGCTCGATCGTCAGATGCACCCTGGCATCCGTCTCCGGTGCACGCGTCACCAGGAAGGCGGAGAGGGCGGCAGACGCGCTGCCGGTCGCTGGATCCTCCATGATGTTGTCGAGCGGCGCGAACATGCGGGCGCGGAAGTTCCAGTGCTTTTCCGGGTTGCGGACATAAAGGAAGATGGGGAAGTCGCCTTCGGGACCCTCGTGCTTTGCGGCTGCCTCGTGGAAGACGGTGATGTTCGGCCGGGCGGCGGCAAGTGCTTCGAGGCCATCCAGTTCGGCAATGGCGAAGGCGAGGCCGACGGAGGCGAAGACCGGCTTGTGGGCGGTGGTGCGCACATGTTTCGCATCGATCGAAATGCAGCCGGCGATCAGGCCAGGCTCGATCTCCGAGCCGATTTCCAGCGGCCGCGGTGCGCGGATCGTAGCGCCGATCACACCGGATGCCTCCCGCAGCAACCGGACTTCGACCAGCCCGGCAATCTCCTCGAAACGGAGCGTATCGGCGACCGGCTTGCCGAAAAGGTCGGCGCGCTGGCCAAGCACATAGGCGGTGCCGACATTGGGGTGGCCGGCAAAGGGGATTTCCATCGTCGGGGTGAAGATGCGTACCCGTGCGCTGTTTTCAGGGTTTTCGGGCGGCAGGACGAAGGTGCTTTCGGCGTAACCGAATTCGATGGCGATGTTCTGCATCTGCCGGTCGGTGAGCCCACGCGCATCCGGCACCACGGCGAGCGGATTGCCGGCGAAACGTTCGCTCGTGAAAACATCGACGGTGACGAAATCGGCGGTCGGCATGGCGAAATTCTCCGGGGGCGATGCCGGATTTAAAACTTCATCAACCGCCATGACCAGCCAATGTTTTTGATCGGCATCATCACGGAAATGAAACCGGCCAGCATCGTCGGCTCAGGCAAGGCCGTGATCCCGCATCGCTTTCTCCTCGTCGCCGGTGATATAGGCGAAAATCCTGGGGGTGCCGTCGGCGACAGTCACCAAATAAAAATTGGTGAACCGCACATTGCCAGCCTCGCCCGCCTTGTTGACATAGGAAAAATCCCAGCCGATTTCGGCAAGCGCATGAAGATCGTTGAGGCAGGTGATCTTCACGCCGGTTATGTCCATACGCTTGCCGCCGACCTCGCGATATCGGGCAAAGCCCTGCGGGATCACTTCGCGGAATGCCGCATCATTGGCTCCGCCGAACACAGCCTGCGGTGTCGAGCCGACGAAATAGGCGGCGAAGAACGCTGCGATGCCCGCGATATTCACCGACGCCGCATCCTTGAGGGCATCATTGCTGGTCCGGCCGTACTCGTCAAAAAGCCTGCGGACCCTGGTTTCCATTTCCATCATGGCAACCTCCATTCACGCAATGAACGCCGCTTCGCCCTTTCGGTTCAATTGGATTTTGAGGTGGCGACACAACAGAAAGGCCGCTCCGTTGCCGAAGCGGCCTTCTTCCTCCTCCTTGAAAAGGCGCTCCTCAAGCAGCCTTTTCGAGATCTTTCTTCCAGCTTCCCTTGGCGGCGAGGCTGTTCATCTCGGCGCGATGGGTGAAGGCGCGCTGGCCGGCTGCGACATTCTCGGACTTGCCGCCCCAGGCCTTGAGGGCCTGGTCTTGAAGTGCGCGGCCGTAGGAAAAGGTCAGCCCCCAGGGCAGGTCGTAACCGGAGTTCATCGCCGAAAGATGGGCGGTCGCTTCTTCCGACGACTGACCGCCGGAGAGGAAGGCGATGCCCGGAACCGCGGGCGGAACGGTTGCCTTCAGAACCTTGACGGTGCGCTCGGCCACTTCCTCGACCGAGGCCTTGCGGGCCTTCTTGCCGTCGATGACCATGTTCGGCTTCAGGATCATGCCTTCCAGCTTGACGCGGGCGTCATAGAGGTCGGCGAAGACGGTGCGCAGGACCCATTCGGTCACTTCGGCGCAGGTATCGATGCTGTGGGTCGCCGGTTCGCCATCCATCAGCACTTCCGGCTCGACGATCGGCACGATGCCGGCCTGCTGGCAGAGCGCTGCGTAGCGGGCGAGCGCCTGCGAATTGGCCTTGATCGAGCCCCAGGTCGGCAGCTTCTGCTCGGTGGAGATGGCGATCACGCCGCGCCATTTGGCGAAACGGGCACCGGCTTCATAATATTTGGCGAGCCGCTCGCCGAGGCCGTCGAGGCCCTCGGTGATGGTTTCGCCCGGGAACGCGGCCATCGGCTTGGCGCCGGTATCGACCTTGATACCCGGGATCGACCCGGCGGCCTTGATGATATCGACAAAAGGGGTGCCGTCAGCGGCCTTCTGGTAGAGGGTTTCCTCGTAGAGGATGACGCCCGAGATGCACTTCTTCATGGCGTCGTCGGAGCGGAACAGCATTTCCCGGTAGTCGCGGCGGCTCGTTTCGGTCGATTCGAGATTGATGCTGTCGAAGCGCTTCTTGATGGTGGAGGTCGATTCGTCGGCTGCCAGGAGGCCCTTGCCGTCGGCGACCATCTTCACGGCGATGTCTTCAAGACGTTCAGTCATTTTCGGTTCTCCCAAAGCTCATGAAATGCGGATAACAGAAGTTATTTTAAAGGGAAATCCTACGGTAAGCTATTGAAACGATTGAAATGCTTTCAATCGTTTAAAACATCTAAAATTTTTTAAACCAGTTAACTCGGGAGCGCGCCGCCCTATATGGCACGCGCTCCGTTTCGGAAAATGACAGATCAGGCGGCCTTGATCAGCACCGAGACGCCTGGCAGATCCTTGCCTTCCATCCATTCCAGGAATGCGCCGCCGGCAGTCGAGACATAGGAGAAGTCGTCGGCAGCGCCTGCGTGGTTGAGGGCTGCGACCGTATCGCCGCCGCCTGCGACCGAGGTGAGCTTGCCGGCCCTGGTCTGGGCTGCGGCATGCCTTGCGGCAGCGACCGTCGCCTTGTCGAAAGGCTCGATCTCGAAAGCGCCGAGCGGGCCGTTCCAGACGAGCGTCGAGGCCTTGGAGATCCATTCGTTGACGGCTGCTACCGACTTCGGTCCGACGTCGAGCATCATGGCGTCAGCCGGGATCTTGTCTATATCAATGACTTCGTTGGCGGCACCTGCCTTGAACTCGCGGGCGACGACGCCGTCGACCGGCAGCACGATGGCGCAGTTGGAGGCTTCGGCTTCTGCCATGATCTTGCGGGCGGTGTCGGCAAGGTCGTGCTCGCAGAGCGACTTGCCGACATTGATGCCCTGTGCCGCGATGAACGTGTTGGCCATGCCGCCGCCGATCACCAGCGCGTCGACCCGTTTCACGAGGTTCTGCAGCAGGTCGATCTTGGTGGACACCTTGGCGCCGCCGACGATCGCAACGACCGGGCGGGCCGGATTGCCGAGGCCCTTTTCCAGCGCTTCGAGTTCTTCCTGCATGGTACGGCCGGCATAGGCGGGCAGGTGATGGGCGAGGCCCTCGGTCGAGGCATGGGCGCGGTGGGCTGCGGAGAAGGCGTCGTTGACGAAGATATCGCCGTTCTTGGCGAGCGCCTCGGTGAAGCCCGGGTCGTTCTTTTCCTCGCCCTTGTGGAAACGGGTGTTTTCGAGCAGCAGGATATCGCCGTTCTTCATGCCGGCGATCGCCTGTTCGGCTTCCGGACCGATGCAGTCGGAGGCGAAGAGGATCTTGTGGCCGAGGACCTGGTTGACGGCAGAGACGATCAGCGACAGCGACATGTCGGCGACCGGTTCACCCTTCGGACGACCGAAATGGGCAAGCAGGATGACCTTGGCGCCCTTCTTCGAGAGTTCCAGAATGGTCGGGGCGACGCGCTCGATGCGGGTCGCGTCGGTGACCTTGCCGTCGGCAGCAACGGGAACGTTGAGATCGACGCGCACGAGCACGCGCTTGCCTGCGATATCGGTGAGGTCGTCAAGGGTTTTGAAGGCCGGCATGATGCTAATCCATTTACTCGGAAAGTTCGTAGCGGACCTTACTATGCCTGACCGTCGACGCAAGACGATTGGTTGCAGCCATCGATATTCCGTCTGTCGCGGATACGCCGCACGCCGATTCTACCGCGATAATGCAGCGGGTGGAGGATTTTATTTGAGCTTTCGCTACTCTACGCCGAACCTTCGGGCGGCACGGCGCCCGGTTTCACGGGGAGGTGCTTGCCGCGGTATTTGCGGATCAGATCGCGGACGCGGTGGGCGATCTCGCGCATGTTGATGAAGATCGGCAGATTGGTCGCCGGCTCCACGGGCTCCAGCGAAATGCCGATGCTGCGCACATGTTCGTGCTCGTCGAGTTCGCGCACAATCAGGATGATCGAGCCGAAGCGGATGCGGTCGGCATAATCCGCGCGGCCGCCGAGCCGCGAGGTCACCAGGTCGCCGACGGTCATGTTCTGTTCGTTGGCAGAAAGCAGGCCGGGGCCGTAGGCGGCATCGAGTTCCTTGGCGGGCCTCGTCGGCGAGATCGCGAACGCGCCGAAAAATTCCGCGTCGTCCTCGTCGACCGGCACCTGGCTTGCGAAGATGCGGTCCAGCAGCTTCGAATAGGCGGGCGAGATGAACAGGTAGACCTGGTCGTTCTCCTTCAGCCGGCCGGCATATTGGTAACGCATGCTGCGGCCATCGCGGATGACCAGCGATGGCATGGCCCAGCGGGGGATGCGTTCGCCCTGCAGGATCGGGCTGTCCTTCATGACGCGGTAGGAGATCAGCTCGTGATGGGCGGTGCCCGGCAGGTCGAGCTCGATCTTGTCGACGGCGCCGATGCGCGGCGGAATGATGAGGCCGAGCTTGTGGGCGACCGGCTTGATCGTCCAGCCCTGGACGAGCAGGGAGACCAGCACGATGATGAAGGTGGTGTTGAAGAAAAGCTGGCCGTTTTCGACGCCGCTCAAGACCGGCATGATCGCGAGCAGAATGGAGACCGCGCCGCGCAGGCCGACCCAGGCGAGGAAGCTGGTCTCCTGCTGGGTGAAATCATAGGGCAGCAGGCTGAGCCACACGGCGATCGGCCGAGCGACGAAGATCAGGAAGAGCGCCAGCCCGATCGCCGGCAGAAGGATGGCCGGGAATTGCGAGGGCGTGGCGAGCAGGCCGAGCACCAGGAACATGATGATCTGCGCAAGCCAGGTCAGCCCTTCGTTGAAGCGGATGATCTGGGGTTTCGCGAACATCTTGCGATTGCCGGAATAGATGCCGGCGACATAGACCGCCAGGAAGCCGCTGCCGCCCATCGCGCCGGTGAAGGAAAAGACCAGAAGCGCCAGCGTCAGCACGAAGATCGGCGCCAGGCCCCGGTCCGATGTGAAGCGGTTCAGCACCCAGACGATCATCATGCCGCCGAACAGGCCGCAGATGACGCCGAGCCCCATTTCCTCGACGAACAGGAAAAGGAAATGCAGGTCGAGGCCGGAAAGGCCCTGGCCGGTCGCCAGAAGCTCGGCGAGCGCAATCGTCAGGAAGATCGCCATCGGATCGTTGGTGCCGGACTCGACTTCGAGCGTCGAGCGCACCTTGTCGCGGATGTTGATGCCGCTGACGCGCAGCAGGAAGAAGACGGCGGCGGCATCCGTCGAGGCGACGATCGAGCCGAGCAGCAGGCCTTCGAGCCAGTTGAAATTGAGAAGGATCATCGCCCCGAGGGCGAAGATGCCGGTCGTCAGCAGCACCCCAACCGACGCAAGCGTGATCGCCGGAGCCGCGGCAAGGCGGAACGAGTGGATAGGGGTCATGAAGCCGGAATCGAACAGCACGATCGCCAGCGCCAGCGATCCCAGCATGAAGGTGAAGGAATAGTTCTCGAACCGGATGCCGAGGCCGTCGACGCCGGCGAGCAGGCCGATCGACAGGAAGATCAGCAGGAGGGGAGCGCCGAAGCGGAAGGCGAGGAGGCTCGAAAGGGCAGCCGCCAGCACCAGGACCGTGCCGACCAGCAGGACGATATAAAAAGCCTCCACCTATAAGTCCCTTCCTTCGCACCTCTCGCCGACACCATCCCCGTCCGCAGCCCCGGAACGGAACTGTGCCACGCCGCAACGCGGCCATGCAAGAATGGGGCAGATCCCGGCCGAGGGCCAGGCGAATCGACTGATCGATTAGGCGGGAACAATTCCGGCAAGAGAAGGGCAGGGGATAAAAAAGACGGACCAGTGCCTTGGTGCCGGCGGCTTTTCACTTTTCTGCCCAGCGTCCTGTCCCAAAACCGGTACCCACTTTTGGGGGCGCTGGATTATCGGAGAGCCCACACGAATGCGGAACCTCAATAGATTTTAAGTAGGTGGCTCCGCATTCGCGTGGCCTTCGGCGTCTTTTCGAGGCTTCCGGCCCCTACAGGTGATCATCTCGCCTCGCTGCGTGGCTTCGTTCTCGCCCATCCTTTCGGGACAGGCCTGCCACTTGCACGGCTCAACCGAACCGGACATGGCTGTCCGGGGGAGGCTTGATAGGAATGGTCGTCTTTCGACTTGCACTCCATGGCTTTCACCTCTTCCACCATCCCCGCACGTTACGGTTCTGATGAAAGCGCCGGCCCCCGCCTGCCCGCGAACGTCTCGCGAAACACTCCGGCGACGGAAGCGAGGGGATTGTAGGCATGGGTTGGAGGGGTGGGGAAATTGGAGGGTGGAAAAATTTGGCGGTAGCGCGTCGTAGTTCAGGACTCTTGTTTGGTTTCCTCGGAAGGAAGGTTCAATTACCGCCTCGTTTGAAGCGATTCTTGAATTGTTGTGGAGGGACGGCAGCTATGCGCCTCCAACTTGGTCATTCCAAGGTTAGGCAAGATTTTCCAAAAGCTGCCACTGGAGCGAAATTCTCCAAGAATGTATGACGTAAGGGAACAATGGCGCAGGGCTGATTTTAGTGGTGCCGGATGGTGAGGCGATGGCGAAGACCACCGATGAGCGCAGTGATCTAACGGACTTGGTCGACTATCCGCGCGAGACGCTCGATATTGAGCTCAAGGACTGGATCGACCTTGGTGACAAGGTCGCGCAAGCCAAGCTCGCACGGCATATCGCCGCGCTCGCCAACCATGGCGGCGGCTATCTCGTCTTCGGATTTCGCGATGATGAAAGCATCGGGCCTTATCGGCCGACGGACCTTTCAGGATATAACAGGGACACATTCGGCCGAATCGTCACCCGATACCTGACACCCGCCTTCCAGTGCGATGTCCAACTCGTTCAGTCGAGCGCCGGCCTCATTTATCCGGTCGTGCGCGTGCCCTCGCACGGATCGACACCGGTCGGAGCCAAGGCTGATGGTCCACACGATCCGAAGGGCCAGCCGCAAGGGATCCGGGCGGGCACCTACTATGTCCGTAAACCCGGACCGAAAAGCGAAGCGGCGATAGGCATCGAGGACTGGCAATTGTTGATCCGGCGCTGCGTTCTCTTCGACCGCGACAGTCTGCTCGCGGATATTGCCCGTGCCGTCCAGGCCAGCTCAGAACCATCCGCGCCCGCGATGGAAGATCGATTGAAGAACTGGCATGATGAGAGCGGGTCGCGCTGGCGAGCGATCGTCGATAAGGCGGTCGCGTTGCGCTGGCTGGTCGATATCGGTGCCAATCATTGCCAGTTGAGCTATTTAATCCTGTCCGATACCGGTATCGAGATACCGGCGCGTGAGGTGCAGCATGTTCTCGAACAGGTGAACCGCGACGTCCGCCAGACAGTCTGGACCGGATGGAGCATGTTCTACCCCTTCACGCGGCCTGAGATCGCGGCCGCGCTGCACCCAGAGTTCGACGATGGTAGCGGTGTCGACGTGCTGGAGAGCAATCTCGTTGGTGACGGAGACTTCGATACGAGCCTACCCGACTATTGGCGCTACGCCGTTGATGGCCGGGCAACTATTATCCGACCCTATCGCGAAGATCGCCAACGGACTGTCGAGGGGAAGGGGCGTCCGGCCGGTACTTGGCTCAGCCCTGAAACTGTGATTCGCGAAACAGCCGAGCTGGTAACGCACGCTCGGATCATGGCCGAACGATACGGCGGCAGCCGCGTCGCCTTTCGATGTACTTGGCGCGGCTTGGCCGGGCGCGAGATCGATGACTTCGGGGATACCTATTGGTCACCCGGTCGGCATGCGCGTGCCGATCAACGCACCACCATCGGTACTTGGGATGTGCCGGTCCTTGCCGTTAATTGGCATGAGGTGGTCGCCCAGCTTTCCTGTCCGGTCCTCAGCCTGTTCGGCCTTTCCGAGTGCGGCGCCGAGCTGGTTGCCCGGCTTGCTCCGCGGTTCATCAAATTATGAGCTTTGTTCTGGCGCTTGCGATCGATGGCTGGCCGGCAGCCCACAGTGTGAAGTTTCGGCGATGGTACGATGTCGCTCTATAAGTATCTTGCAGAGGAGGCCTACGCCCGCGCGTTGATCGACAGGGGCCAGATCTTCGCGCGCCCCTTGAGCTACTTCCGCGCTTACGAAGACGAGTTGGTGCGCGGCGACCCGGACGATGGCAAGCTGCGCTATGAGCCCGATGGGGGCCTAGTGCTCACCAAAGAGAATGGCGATGTCGTTGAGATGCCGCCTGGCTGGCGATTCCGCGCTTCGGTCCGAGCCGACGACATTTTTGTTTATTGCCTGAGCACTGAGTTGTCGCCCGAGATCGCGACGAGGTTCGAATGCCCGTTCTGTGTCGAGATTAACGAGCCGAACCGCCTGCTTGGCCGAATATCGATGCATGTCCGTCTGCGTTCAAAACTCGACGGCAGGGGCATCTATAGTCGTCAGGTCAGCTACCGGAAACCGGCGGCCGCGCCAGGCGCCGAGTGGGCACTCCCCGAGCGGGTTGCTTTCATCAAGCCCGAGGGCTGGGCATGGCAGAAGGAGCATCGGATCGTTATGGGCCGAAAGGGCGCGTTCGCGGTCGAGAATGTCGAATGCGCACTCGAAAAGGATGTTGGCGACGTGACCGTTGCCACAGCCGCGACCGATCCGCTGATCCTGCATGTCGGTAACCTCTCGAAAATCGCAAAACTGCACGCCTTTTAACGGACACGGCGGAAAAAAATGAGGACAAATGGCTGCTTAACTCATTTCTGACGTGAAACATGCTTGTCCGCATCCGGCCCCAATGAAGCCATGCGCACTTCCCTGCTGCTCACCTTTACTCCCGTCGCCCTTTTTGTGGAGCCGGTGCCCTCCCGTCGCCACTATCCCCACAAACAAAAACCCCCTCCCTTGCGGGAGGAGGTCCATATCTTGCAGGCGCCGCCCGAAGGCGGCTGCGTCAGGCTTCAGATGAGCTTGGCAAGCGCGACCGACGTGTCGGCCATGCGGTTGGAGAAGCCCCATTCGTTGTCGTACCAGGAGAGGATGCGGACGAAGTTGCCTTCGAGCACCTTGGTCTGGTCGATCGCGAAGATCGAGGAATGGCTGTCGTGGTTGAAGTCGCGGCTGACGAGCGGTTCTTCGGTGTAGCCGAGGATGCCCTTCAGGGCGCCGTTGGAGGCGGACTTGATCGCTTCGTTGACTTCGGCAACCGTGGTCGTCTTCTTGGCGACGAACTTGAAGTCGACGACCGAGACGTTCGGTGTCGGCACGCGGATCGAGGTGCCGTCGAGCCTGCCCTTGAGGTGCGGAAGCACCAGGCCGACGGCCTTGGCGGCGCCGGTGGAGGTCGGGATCATCGAGAGGGCGGCTGCACGGGCGCGATAGAGGTCCTTGTGCATCGTGTCGAGCGTCGGCTGGTCGCCGGTGTAGGAATGGATCGTGGTCATGAAGCCGTGGTCGATGCCGACGGCGTCGTCGAGGACCTTGACGACCGGAACCAGGCAGTTGGTGGTGCAGGACGCGTTGGAGATGACCAGGTGTTCCCGGGTCAGCTGATCGTGGTTGACGCCGAAGACGACGGTGAGGTCGGCGCCGTCGGCAGGCGCCGAGACGATGACGCGCTTGGCGCCGGCGGTCAGGTGGGCCGCGGCCTTGTCGCGGGCGGTGAAGATGCCCGTGCATTCGAGCGCGATATCGACGCCGAGTTCGCGGTGCGGCAGGGTCGCCGGGTCCTTGATCGCCGTCACCTTGATCGGCTTGCCGCCGCCGACGATGATCGTGTCGCCGCTGACTTCGACGCTTGCCGGGAATTTGCCGTGGATCGAGTCGTAACGCAGCAGGTGGGCGTTGGTCTCGACCGGGCCGAGGTCGTTGATGGCGACGACCTCGATATCGGTGCGACCGGATTCGACGATCGCGCGCAGCACGTTGCGGCCGATGCGGCCGAAACCGTTGATGGCAACCTTGACAGTCATTTTACATACTCCCGCTTTTAGCTTGTCTTGAAAATTTCAGTTGGATCAGGCGAGCTCTTTTTCGGCTGCGGCAACAACCGCTTCCGCGGTGATGCCGAAGTGCTTGAAGAGGTCCTTGGCAGGGCCGGAGGCCCCGAAGGACTTCATGCCGATGAAGCTGCCCTTCGGACCGATGAAGTGATCCCAGCCTTCGCGCACGCCGGCTTCGACCGCAATCTTGACCGGCGAGTTGCCGACGACCGCGGTCTGGTAGGATTCCGGCTGGTCGAAGAAGAGTTCGACGCAGGGGACGGAAACGACGCGGGTGGCGATGCCCTTGCCGTCGAGGACGGCTTGCGCCTTCAGCGCCAGCTCGACTTCCGAACCGGAGGCGAAGATCGTCACCTTGGCGTCGGCCGCGGAGACCAGTTCGTAGGCGCCCTGGGCGCAGAGGTTCTTCTCCTCATAGGTCTTGCGGGCCGGCGCCAGGTTCTGGCGGGTCAGCGCCAGGCCGGACGGGCGGTGCTTTTCCTTGAGCGCCAGCTGCCAGCATTCCGCCGTCTCGGTTTCGTCGGCCGGGCGGAAGATCAAGAGGTTCGGGATGGCGCGCAGCGCTGCGACCTGTTCGACCGGCTGATGGGTCGGGCCGTCTTCGCCGACGCCGATCGAATCATGCGTCCAGACGTGCACGACGCGGATGCCCATCAGGGCTGCGAGGCGGACCGACGGACGGCAATAGTCCGAGAAGATCAGGAAGCCGCCGGAATAGGGGATCAGGCCGCCATGCAGGGAGATGCCGTTCATGGCGGCGGCCATGGCGTGTTCGCGGATGCCCCAGTGCATGTAACGGCCGGAGAAATCGGTCGGGGTGATCGACTTCATCTGGCTGGTCTTGGTGTTGTTCGACGGCGTCAGGTCGGCCGAACCGCCGAGCGTTTCGATGACGATACCGTTGATGACCTCAAGCGCGTCCTCGGATGCCTTGCGGGTGGCGACCGTCGGGTTGTTCTCGGCGATCTTCTTCTTGAAGGCGTCGATGGCGCTGTCGAAATTGCCCGGCAGGTCGCCGGCGAAACGGCGCACGAACTCGGCCTTCTTCTCGGCAGCGGTGGCGGCGAGGCGATCTTCCCAGTCCTTGCGGACCGTCGTCGAGCGCAGGCCGGCAAGGCGCCAGGCATCGAGAACGTCGGCCGGAACGGTGAAGGCTTCGGCTTCCCAGTTCAGCGCCTTGCGGGCGGCCGCGATTTCCTCGACGCCGAGCGGCGAGCCGTGGACCTTGTGGGTGCCCTGCTTGTTGGGGGCGCCGAAGCCGATGATGGTTTTGCAGGCGATGAAGGTCGGGCGGTCGGACTTCTGGGCGGCTTCGATCGCAGCCGAAATCTGGTCGACGTCATGGCCGTCGATCTCGATCGTGTTCCAGTGGGCGGACTTGAAGCGCATCACCTGGTCGGTCGAATCCGACAGCGAGACGGCGCCGTCGATGGTGATCGAGTTGTTGTCCCAGAAGAGCACGAGCTTGTTGAGCTTCAGGTGGCCGGCAAGCGCGATCGCTTCCTGGCTGATGCCTTCCATCAGGCAGCCGTCGCCGCAGAGCGCGTAGGTGAAATGGTTCTGCAGGTCGGAGCCGAACTCCTCTTCCAGCTTGCGCTCGGCGATCGCCATGCCGACGGCATTGGCAATGCCCTGGCCGAGCGGGCCGGTGGTGGTCTCGATGCCCGACGCATGGCCGTATTCCGGATGGCCGGCGGTCTTGGAGCCGAGCTGGCGGAACTGCTTGATGTCCTCCATCGTCATGTCCTCGTAACCGGTGAGGAACAGCAGCGAATAAAGCAGCATGGAACCGTGGCCGGCGGACAGCACGAAACGGTCGCGGTCCGGCCAGAGCGAGTTCTTCGGATCGAATTTCAGGTAGCGGGTGAACAGAACCGTCGCGATGTCGGCAGCGCCCATCGGCAGGCCGGGATGGCCGGAATTGGCCTTCTCTACAGCATCCATGGCGAGGAATCGGATCGCGTTCKCCATCCGGTTATGTTTGTCGAGAGAGGTCATGGCTAATCCGCTTTTTACGGGTGTCGGTCACGGTCCGCGTGGGACCACTTGAAGAGTGGCCCAGGGACCACCTAAGAGCGGGTGATCCTTAGCAGGTGCAACGCGCAAGTCAACAAAAGCGCCGTCGCGCCGAGGCCATCATGACGAACTTTCCCGCAGCTGCCGGAATTCTGTGCAGCATGTGACGAGGGGCAGAAACATAGTTGACGATCCACAGTTAGGACATGTTTGAAGGGTCTCGATTGATTGACCGGCTTGCAGGCGGTGAATAGTCTTCCGGCCTTGTTGGAGAGGTCGATCGTATCGATTCGGCTCATTTCGTGTATCGACAGGAAGCTTCGCATGCCGTCGGAAAAGACGATCGACATGGTGATTTCGGAACTTAAGGCGGCGATCGGCGGTCTTGAGAGCGCCGTCGATGCGCGCATCGAGCGCCAGCGCGAGACTCAGGATGTGGAGGGCGAGGTCCGCCGGGTGCACGCGGACCGGGCTCGGCTCGCGCAGGAGCTCGACCAGTCGCAATTCCGCGCCAATCGACTGGAAGAAGTAAACCGGGAAGTCTCGAGGCGTCTCGTGACGGCGATGGAAACCATCCGCGCCGTGCTCGATCGCTGATGCGCCAGAATCAAAAGGGAATGCCATGGCCCAGGTAACGGTGATGATCGACGGCAAGGCCTATCGCATGGCCTGCGAGGAAGGACAGGAAAGCCACCTGACCGAACTTGCCGATCGATTCGACCGCTACGTAGGGCACCTCAAAAGCCAGTTCGGCGAGATCGGCGATCTGCGCATCACCGTAATGGCCGGCATCATGATCATGGACGAACTTTCGGAGATGACCCGCAAGCTCGGTCTGCTCGAGACCGAGGTCGCGGCACTCAAATCCAACCGCGACGGCGCGCTTGAAACCCAGCAGCGCAACGAGCAGCACGTGGTCTCGGCGCTCGGCGAGCTCGCCTCGCGGCTCGACGGGCTGACCGCCAAGCTCAACGGCCGCACGCCCGCTCCGGTGAACTGAACGAAGTCGATAATAAAGGCTTGCCGCCACTGGTGCGGACCGGCAATCACACATATATTGCCGATGCGATCTGCGCCTCACGACAGGAACCACAATCCCTGGGGCCATACTCGATCCAAAGGGAGCTGTCCCTGGCCAGGCCCGTGGGCTTGGACACACGGCGCCCACCTACGTTTGTAGGCACCCAGGATCGTAAACATCCATCGGTTGCCGCGGATCGCACTTCTCCCTTTTTGACCTGATTGTTTCCGGCTTCCGGCGACAGTGAAGTCGCAGCCGCATGCAAGGCAAAGACCGCCTGGCTTAAACACTCAGCTGCATTCCGGACTGCAGCCGAGAGGCGGGACTGCTGGTTGGGGGGTCTTTCCCGCGCGGTCATCCTTATTGAATATCCGCGATTCGCATATTGACCGGATGATCTATTCTCGCATCTGCTTGTCACGTGCAGGACGGGCGAAATCGGGTCCGGACTGATCGGCTTGGCTGGTGATTGTTCATCCGGCGGCGACAACTGCGAATGCCGGGCGAGATCTATATAAGAATTCTCCAATTTATCCACCATATGGTGGACTTGGCGCGGCGTGATCGCGGTCTGGACGAGGCTCTTAATCCTCTTTTCAAACGAGGTGGATCTTCCCGACGTGCACCAACCTATTCTTCGGCCTTTGCTTGACAACGGGGGCCGCACCCCCAAGTTCTTGCCGTCCCGTTCACTTGCCGGCCGTATCGATGCCCTTTTTGAAATCCACCTTCGCCCGATCTTCGCTGCTGATGCTTCTGGTCGGGGGCGCCATCCTGTTGGCGATCGTGCTGTCGTCCTTCTTCCTGGCACGGACAACGCAGGTCTATTTCGAGGACGTGGTGAAGCTGCGCGAACTTCGAAGTGCTGCCGCGGACATGCAGCTTTTCCTCCGGGCAGCCGAATCCGGCCAGCGTGGTTTTGTGCTGACGCAGGATGCTGAATTCCTGATCCCCTATACGACTGCCAGTGCGGTCATTCCGCGATTGCGCGAGCGACTGAAGACGGCTGCTGGCAAACTGGACGCCGTGCATGTTCCATTTGCCGAACTCGACCCGCTGATCGACGACAAGCTCGCCGAGATGCAGTCGACGGTGGAGATGGTGCAGAAGGGGAATGCCATCGGGGCGATCGAGGTCATCCGGGGCGCCTATGGCCGGCAGTTGATGGAGGGCATCACGACAATCCTTGGCACGCTGCTCCGTGACACGGACGGGCGGATCGGGACCGGGGTCGACGACCTCAATGATTCGGCAACGGCGCTACAATGGATCACCATTGGCGGCGGCCTGATGATCATCCTCGTCATCGGCGGCGCGATCATGATCGTCGGGCAGCACGTCCGCGAACTGCGACGGGCCCGCTCCGAGGTCGAGGAGCTCAATGCCGGTCTCGAGGAGCGCGTCAACGAGCGCTCCGAGGACCTGATCCAGGCGAACCGCGAAATCCAGCGGTATGCCTATATCGTCTCGCACGACCTGCGTGCGCCGCTGGTCAACATCATGGGTTTCACCAGCGAACTCGACGCGAGCCTCAAGTCGATCAGCACCTATGTGCTGGCCGACGGGACGCCGCTGTCTGAAACTGATGTGAACGATGCCCGTGTCGCGGTCGAGCAGGATCTGCCGGAGGCCATCGCCTTCATCCGCTCGTCCACCAAGAAGATGGACGGGCTGATCAACGCCATCCTGAAGATTTCCCGCGACGGGCGGCGCGAACTGAAGCCGGAGAGGATCGATCTCGGGGAACTCCTCGAGGCGACCGCCGCCAGCATCTATCACCAGGTCAGCGAAGCGGGCGGAGGGGTGAATATTTCGGTCGCTCAGGCTCGGGGCCTTGTTACCGACCGATTTTCGCTGGAACAGATTTTCGGCAATCTCTTCGACAATGCGGTGAAATACAAACATCCGGATCGGCCGTTGACCCTGTCGGTCAAGGCCATGCCGCTTGGCCGCGCTGCGATCAGGATCGAGGTTTCAGACAATGGCCGGGGTATCGCCCAGGAGGATCACGAGAGGGTTTTCGAGCTTTTCCGCCGCTCGGGCGTTCAGGACCAGCAGGGCGAGGGTATCGGTCTTGCGCATGTGCGCTCATTAGTTAGAAATTTAGGCGGTGAAATTACGGTGACGTCCACATTGGGCGGTGGGACGACGTTCGTCATCCGGTTGCCCACGGATCTGTCCCACTATGTCAGGAGTTACGGGTCATGAAGGCTGCCGGTAAAGAAGTCACCATCGTGATGATCGAAGACGATGAAGGCCATGCGCGCCTGATCGAGAAGAACGTCCGTCGTGCTGGCGTCAACAACGAGATCGTTCCCTTCACGAACGGCAATGCAGCTCTCGATTTTATCCTCGGCGCGGATCGTTCCGGAGACCCAAATCAGGATCGCCATCTGCTGATCCTCCTCGACCTCAACCTGCCGGACATGTCGGGTGTTGACATCCTGGAGAAGGTGAAGTCCAACCCACACTCCAAGCGTTTGCCGGTGGTCATCCTGACGACCACGGACGATGAGCGGGAGATTCAGCGCTGCTATGATCTCGGCGCCAACGTCTACATCACCAAACCGGTGGACTACGACAGTTTTGCGCATGCCATCCGACAGCTCGGGCTGTTCTTTGCCGTGATGCAGATACCCGGACAATAACGAGACGCGATGCCGCAAACCATACTTTATGTCGATGACGATCTCGCGCTTGCCAGATTGGCGGAGCGCCATTTTATGCGTGCCGGCTATCAGGTGGTCCATGCCGTTGACGCGGCGTCGGCAATGGCGGCGGTGGAAAAGGGCGGCATCGACGCGATCGTCCTCGATCATTACCTGAAGACCGGAACCGGGCTCGACATCCTTCACAAGCTGAAAGACCAGGACTCGGTCATCCCGGTGATCTACGTCACCGGTTCCAGCGACGCGACGATCGCCATCGATGCGCTGAAGAGCGGCGCGTCCGACTATGTCATCAAGACGGTCGGCGAGGAGTTCTGGCCGCTGATGGAAAGCGCGATCGCGCAGGGCATCGCCAATGCCGAATTGCGGCAGGCCAAGGAAAAGGCCGAGCAGGAGATCCGCCTGGGCAAGGAACGCGCCGAGGTTCTGCTCGCCGAGGTTAATCACCGCGTGGCCAACAGCCTGGCGCTGGTCGCGGCACTCATCCGCCTGCAGGTATCCAGCAGCAAGAGCGACGACGTGAAGGCCGCTCTTTCCGAGACGCAGGCGCGCATCAGCGCGATCGCCGGCATGCATCGCAGCCTCTACACATCCGACGACGTCCGGCATGTGGAGATGGACAAATATCTGGGCACGCTGGTGCGTGAGGTCCAGGGCTCCGTCAACGGCGATGGGGGACCGTCGATCCGCCTCGATGCCGAACCTTTGTCGCTGACCTCCGATCGCGCCGTCTCCGTCGGCATGATCGTCACGGAACTGCTTACCAACGCGCTGAAATATGCCTATCCGGCCGGCACCGAGGGCGAAGTGCGGGTGCTGCTCAAGCGTCAAGACGAGGGCAATGCGCTTCTCGCCGTCGAGGATGACGGGATCGGCTGGCGCGAGGGCGACGTGCCGAAAGGAACCGGGCTCGGCAGCCGCATTGTCAAATCCATGGCCGCGACGCTCGGTTCGACGATCCATTATGTGCCCTCTCTTGCCGGCACTCGCGCCGAACTGACGGTCAGCCTTCAATAGCTGCGGCGTCGGGGGGACGGGTCACGGCTTCCGCGGTGCAAACCCTTCATTTTGTTCCAACCATTGCAATGCCCGCATGACGACCCTATGATTTACGCATGCGAGTGAAGGTGCATAGCTCCGAGAACCGGTCCCGGTTTTCCGAACTGTGCGTGAAGCATCGCCGACGAAGCGCTCCGGCGCGGTCGTATGGATGCGGGCCGCTCCCTGGGGCGGCACGTTCGTTTTGCGTGCAGGCATATTGTTCCAATTAAAGAGCTTCTCTTGTTAACCGAAATACTCATCGTCATCGCCCTCACCGTTTTGAACGGTGTCCTCGCGATGTCGGAACTTGCCGTCGTCTCCTCCCGCCCCGTGCGGTTGCGGATCATGGCCGAGCAAGGCAATCGCGGTGCCGCCACAGCCATGCGGCTTGCGGAAGATCCCGGCCGCTTCCTCTCCTCCGTCCAAATCGGCATCACGCTGGTCGGCGTGCTGTCCGGTGCATTCTCGGGCGCCACGCTCGGCGCGCGATTGACCACCTGGTTCGAGGCGCAGGGCATGGCGGACAATCTCGCCGACTGGCTGGGCGTCGGCACCGTCGTTGTCATCATCACTTATCTGTCGCTGATCGTCGGCGAACTGGTGCCGAAGCAGATCGCACTGCGGGCGCCGGAGGCGGTTGCCGCCCGTGTCGCGCCCGCCATGAAACTGCTGGCGACGGTCGGCGCGCCGATCGTCTGGTTCCTCGATATTTCCGGCCGAATCGTCCTCAGCCTGCTTGGCCAGAGGGGCGAGTCGGGTGACCGGGTCACCGACGAGGAAATCCGCACCGTGCTTGCCGAAGCGCAGAGCGCCGGCGTGATCGAGACGGAGGAATCCGCGATGATCTCTGGCGTCATGCGGCTTGCCGACCGCACCGCGCGCGGCCTGATGACGCCGCGGCGCGATGTCGAGGTCATCGACATCGAAGACAATTCGGATGAGATCCGCGAACAGCTGCGCGCCACGCAGCGTTCCCGCCTGCCGATCCGCAACGGCAGTTCCGACGAAATCCTCGGCACGCTGTTCGTCAAGGACGCTTACGATTTCATCGCCGGCGGCAAGATGCTGGATATCCGCGGCATCATGCGCGAGGCGCCCGTCGTGTCGGACCTCACCGGCGCGCTCGACGTCATCCAGGCGCTGCGCCGCGCGCCGGCCCATATGGTGCTCGTCTACGACGAATACGGCCATTTCGAAGGCATCATCACCTCGGGCGACATCCTCGAGGCGATCACCGGCGTGTTCCAGGAGGAAAACGACGAAGAACCTGCGATCGTTGCGCGGGACGACGGTTCGTTCCTGATCGCCGGCTGGATGCCGGTCGACGAATTCTCCGACCAGATGGGGTTTTCGCTCGGGGACGACCCAGGCTACGAGACTGTCGCGGGCTTCGTGCTCGACGAGATGAAACGCCTGCCTGAACTTGGCGAGAGCTTCACCAAGAACGGCTGGACCTTTGAGGTGATCGATCTCGACGGCCGCCGCATCGACAAGCTGCTGGTCAGGCGGTCGGACAAGGTATGACGGACGTCCTGAAGACCAAGGCGGAGCTTCGTGCCGCGCGGCTTGCCGCACGGGATGCCATTCCCCCGGTCGAGCGCATCGAGAAGAGCCTTGTCATCGCATCGCACGGGGCAGAGGCAATCCGTATCGAGCCCGGCGCGATCGTTTCGGGCTTCCTGCCGATCCGCTCGGAAGTCGACGTGCGGCCGCTGATGGCACATCTCAGGGACCGTAGCGCGCGGCTCTGCGTGCCGGTCATTCTCGACAAGAAGACGATCATCTTCCGCGAACTGGTGCGCGGCGCCGAATTGGTGCCGGGCGTGTTCGGCACGTTCGGCCCGGGGCCGGATGCGGCGGAACTCGAGCCGCAGGTGATGCTGGTGCCGCTCTCGGCCTTCGATGCCGGAGGGCACCGGATCGGCTATGGCGGCGGTTATTACGACCGGGCGATCCACCGCCTGCAGCAAAAAGGCCTGAACCCGACGCTGATCGGGATTGCCTTCGACTGCCAGGAAGTGGCATCAGTTCCCGTTGAACCTCACGATATCAGACTAGACGCTGTCCTGACGGAGAGCGGTTACCGGCCCTTCGAAGACATCGGCCGCGCACAGATTGGATAAGAATGCGCCTTTTGTTCCTGGGTGACATGGTGGGCAAGACCGGCCGCGTGGCGGTCTGGGAAAAACTGCCCGGCCTCGTCGCCGACCTCAATCTCGATTTCGTCATCGTCAACGGCGAGAATGCCGCCGGCGGCTTCGGTATTACCGAGGATATCTTTCTCGAGACGATCAATGCCGGCGCCGACGTGGTGACGACCGGCAACCATGTCTGGGACCAGAAGGAGGCGGTGAGTTTCGCCGGCCGCCACGAGCAATTCCTGCGGCCCGCCAACTATCCCGCCGGCACGCCGGGCAAGGGATCCGGCATTTTTTACGCCCGCAATGGCGCGCGCATTCTGGTCGCCAACATCATGGGCCGGGTGTTCATGCATCCCGAGCTCGACGATCCCTTCAAGAGCGCCGAAACGATCCTTGCCGCGGCTCCATTGAAGGAGCAGGCGGACGCGATCATCTTCGATTTTCACGCGGAAGCGACCAGCGAAAAGCAGTGCTTCGGGCATTTCGTCGACGGCCGCGCCAGCCTCGTGGTCGGCACCCATACGCATGTGCCGACCGCCGATTGCCACATCCTCAACGGCGGCACCGGCTACATGTCGGATGCCGGTATGTGCGGCGATTACGATTCATCGCTCGGCATGGACAAGGAAGAGCCGCTCAACCGCTTCATCTCGAAAATGCCGAAGGGCCGTTTCGAGGCGGCGACCGGCCCCGCGACCATCTGCGGCCTCGGCATCGAGATTTCCGATGCGACGGGCCTCGCTGAGAAGATCGAGCCGCTCCGGATCGGGCCGCGGCTCGCGGAAACCATCCCGTCGTTCTGGCGGTAATGCCGCCTACGGTCGGCGCGACAGCCAGTCCTCGAAGCCCGCGAGCGTATCGACGCCGCCATCCAGCACCGCCTCGTACACAAGCGCGCTCGGGGCCGGCTTGCCGCCTTTCGGCGCGGTTGCAGCAAGGTCGGCCTTGATGGCGAGGATGGTTTTCCGCACCTCGTCGGTCAAGCGGGGCAGCAGCGTCTTCAGATGTTTCAGGTCGGACACACCGGATTTCCAGCCAAACGCAAGGCATCCTCGAGGCCGAGGGCGCTGACGATCGTATCGGCCTGAGCCTGCAGTTCGGCCTGCTTTTTTAAAATGTCGGACATGGCCTTCTCCGCTTGGGTATTCCCACTTAAGGGAGATTTGCGTCAGATATTAAGCTTTTGGCGTCAATAGCGGCCTTGATCGGGACCTCGCGCCGACATGCTCTTTGACATTTGCGCTGCAAATAAGTAGGAACGGCGCAAGTTCGGCTGCGAGTGTTGCAGCCACAGCGCTTCGTGCGCGACAATCCGAAAGACAGATTTAGATGACCGATTACAACGGCGCCGTCCCGGCGATCGCCAAGGCGTTGGCGAAACGGGGCTATGTAACGCTGACCCCCGTCCAGAAATCCATGCTCGACCCGGCTCTCATCCATTCCGATGCGCTGGTTTCGGCGCAGACCGGCTCGGGCAAGACCGTTGCCTTCGGGCTTGCGATCGCGCCGACCCTGCTCGGCGACGCGGAAAAATTCGGCCCGGCGCGGCAGCCTTTGGCGCTCGTCATTGCGCCCACCCGCGAACTGGCGATGCAGGTCACCCGCGAGCTGGAATGGCTCTACGAGATGACCGGCGCGGTCATCACCAGCTGCGTCGGCGGCATGGACATCCGCAGCGAACGGCGCGCGCTGGAGCGCGGCGCCCATATCGTCGTCGGCACGCCCGGCCGTCTCTGCGACCATATCCGCCGCAACGCGCTCGACATGTCGGCCCTCAAGGTCGCCGTGCTCGACGAAGCGGACGAGATGCTCGATCTCGGTTTCCGTGAGGATCTGGAATTCATCCTGGAATCGGCGCCCGACGACCGCCGCACTCTGATGTTCTCGGCAACTGTTCCGGCCGCGATCGCCAAGCTTGCCAAAAGCTACCAGCGCGATGCGGTGCGCATCGCGACCTCCGCTGAGGAAAAGCAGCATGTCGATATCGAATACCGCGCGCTCGCCGTCGCATCGGCCGATCGCGAAAATGCGATCATCAACGTGCTTCGTTATTACGAGTCGACCAACGCGATCGTGTTCTGCTCGACCCGCGCTGCCGTCAATCATCTGACGGCGCGGTTTAACAACCGCAATTTCGCCGTCGTGGCCCTCTCCGGCGAACTGACGCAGAACGAGCGGACCCATGCGCTGCAGGCGATGCGCGATGGCCGTGCCCGCGTCTGCATCGCGACCGACGTCGCCGCCCGCGGCATCGACCTGCCGGGTCTCGATCTCGTCATCCATGCCGACCTGCCGACCAACCCGGAAACGCTGCTCCATCGCAGCGGCCGCACCGGACGCGCCGGTCGCAAGGGCATCAGCGCCCTGATCGTGCCGGTCAACGCACGCCGCAAGGCCGAGCGCCTGCTCGGCGGCGCCGGCATTTCCGCCACCTGGGCACGCCCGCCGTCCGCCGAAGAGGTGATGCGGCGCGACGACGAGCGTCTGCTGGCCGATCCGATCTTTAGCGAAAATCCGCGCGAGGAAGAACAGGATCTCGTCGCCAAGCTGGTCGAGAGCCATGGCGCGGAAAAGCTGGCGGCCGCGTTCGTCAGTCTCTACCGCACCAAATATTCGGCGCCGGAGGATCTGATCGAGATCTCCGTGCAGCAGGATGCCCGCAAGCCGCGCGAGCGCGCCGGCGGCGAGGGCGACTTCCCGATGACCCCGCGCCCGTCGCGCGACGAGTTCGGCCCGGCCGTGTGGTTCTCCCTGTCGGTCGGCCGCAAGCAGAATGCCGAGCCGCGCTGGCTGATCCCGATGCTCTGCCGCAACGGCAACGTCACCAAGCGGGAAATCGGCGCAATCAAGATGCAGCAGGACGAAACCTTCGTCGAGATCGCTGCCGACCACGCCGACGCCTTCATGCAGGCGGTCGGCAAGGACAAGGCGCTGGAGCGCGGCATCCGCGTTACCCGGTTGACCAGTGCGCCGGACCTCAGCCGTCCCGCGCCGGCCAAGCCTTATGTCAAGAAGTCCTATGACGATCGTCCGAAGGAGCCTCGTGGCGACGACTGGGCGAAGGGCAAGCCGAGGAAGAACACCTCCAACGCGGCTGGCCCTGGCGGCCCCAAGGCAGCCGAGGCACGCGACGGAAAGCCCTTCGCCAAGGATGCGAAGCCGTTCCGCAAGGACGCCCAGCCCTTCAAGAAAGACGACAAGCCTTTCAAGAAGAAGGACAAGCCGAAACTGGCCAACAGCAGCAATTTCGAGCGCCGGAAGTAGGCAAGGCACAGCGTTGCCAACCGGAATTGCGAGATTTCAATGAGATCAGGGGCGGCCCGAAGCCGCCCCTTTGTCGTTTCGGAGGGAGGCGTTCAGAGGGACTCTTCGAACAGCGTCAGCAGGCGCTTGAAGTGGCGCTCGGAACCGTCCTTGTCGTAGATGCTGTGGTCCGGCACCGTCCAGCCATGCGCCATGCCGACATAGTTCTCGACGATATGGTCGACGCCGCCGGTGCGAAATGCTTCGGCGAGCCGAGCCGACTGCTCCGGCGGAAAGCTGTTGTCGACGCCGGCGACGCCGACATAAACGCGCGCCTTGATCCGGTCCGCCAGCCTGTGCGGGCTGTCTTCGGCGTCGCTTGCGAGATTGCCGCCATGGAAGCTGGCGGCTGCCTTGATGCGTTCCGGATAGTAGGCCGCGGCGGTGATCGCCCGGCCGCCGCCCATGCAGTAACCCACGGTGCCGATCGCGCCGGTTGCGCCTTCGGAGGTCAACGCTTCGATGAAGGTTTCTCCGTCCTCGGCGGTGAGCGGCTGGGGCGTGGCACGCATCAGGGCCATCAGCTGGGCCCTGGTGGCTTCCTCGCTGAAGGCCGTTTTCGCGTCGAATGGACCGTAGGCGCCCGAGCGATAGAATAGGTCCGGAACGAGCACGGTATAGCCGGCATCGGCGATGCGCTGGCCCATCCAGTAGAGCGCTTCGCGGGGGCCGAAGGCGTCCATGTAGAGGATGACGCCCTTGTCGGTGGCAGCACCGTTAGAAGGCTTGATGACGGCGGCTTTGGCCGTGCCGTCCTTCGTCTTGATCCCAATGTCATGCTTCATGAAAATATCCTCTAGCTCTTCCGATCGGGTGCCGGCGAGCTTATGTCGGCGCGCTGCCGCAGCTTTTCAATAATCAACTCCATGACCTCGGCCAATGACAGAATTGTGAGACAGGCCCTGGCGATTGCGGCTGGACCGGCCTTTCGCATTGCCGCATGTTTTCGCCGGGAATGAGCATGAACGCAGTTCTTTGGGATTAGCATGATGCTACGGGCTCTCGCACTCGGTCTTTCCGGCCTCCTTCTCTCCGCCTTGGCCGCGTTCGCTCAGGATGGCCTGCCCGTCAGCCAGTGCCAGGCGATCGCGCAGAAGCTGCCCGGTGTCACCTTTGCGAGCTTCAACCCGTCCGGCGTGCAGCTCGCCCAGGCCAAGAAGAGCCTGGCGCTTGCCGACCGGGAAGAGGTGAAGATCACCTTTGTCGGCCATTCCACCTATTTCATCGAGACCCCCGAGGGGGTCGGCATCGCCACCGACTATAGCGGCGCCTATCGGCCCTCGCGGCTGCCGGACGTGGCAACGATGAACAAGGCGCATTCCACGCATTTTACGCTGAGCCCCGATCCCGGGATCAAGCACGTCCTGCACGGCTGGAGCGATGTGCCGGGCGAGAAGGTCCAGCATCGCCTGATGGTCGGGGATGTCTACATCCGCAATGTCATGTCGGATATTCGCAACTGGGGCGGCGGCATCGAGGAAAACGGCAATTCGATCTTCATCTTCGAGGTTGCCGGCCTCTGCATCGGCCATCTCGGCCACCTGCATTTCGAGCTGAATGAGGCCCAGTATACCGAGATCGGCCGCCTCGACATCCTGATGGTGCCGGTCGACGGCGGCCTGACGATGGGCGCGGACAGCATGAGCCGGGTCGTGCAGCGGCTGCGGTCTTCGCTCATCCTGCCGATGCACCGCTGGGGGCCGCCGCTCGACAATTTCATTGCCATGTTCGACGCCAAGTTCGACATCGCCTATGCCAAGGATAAGACGATCCGGGTGTCGATGCGCAGCCTGCCGAAAAAGCCGACGATACTGGTGCCGCAGGGGCTGTGATCGCCCCAGCGGCCTTGTTCGCGTTCAGTGGAGCTGCGGGAAGGCGAGGTGCTGCTTGACGCCGACATCCGGCATCTTCTCGTCCTTCAGGTTGGCCTTGGCGATCTCCCAGCCGAATTTCAGCGTACTGTCGGTGGAGGCCCAGATTTCCGCGTCGTCGACCTTGAAGGCAAGCAGCGTCAGCAGCGGGTCTTCCTTGCCGCGCTCGTACCAGGCCGATGTCACGGCGCTCCAGTATTCGTCGATCTTGGCGCGGTCGTTGCGCACTTCCAGCGTGCCGGACAGGCAGGCGTGGTAGTCATGGTTCTTGCCGACCACGCAGAAATGCGCGCGGCTGCCGGCGCGGAGCGCGCGCACCAGATCCGTGTCGGCCTTGGTGAAAAACCAGATCGTGCTCGATTTTGGATCGGCATTCGGCGCCATCGGCTGGAAGTGCATATGCGAGCCCTCGATGCCGAGCATGCCGGCATGGATGTTGTTGATCTCGTCCCATAGTTGGCGTTCGGGCGCTTCGCGGGCTTCGGTAAGGCTTGCCATCGATTGTCTCCTCGTTGTTCGTCTGCGTGAACAAACAGCAAGGCTTTGGCTTTGTTCCTGGTCTTGTTGGCTGTGCAGCATCAGGAAAAGCCTCGCCTTACCTAGGAAATGCCCTTGAACGGCTCCGGCTTCGAAATTATAAGGCGCCATTCCAGAACAAGTTAAAGTGTCAGGGGTGCCATGGCTGGCCATTCACAGTTCAAAAACATCATGCACCGCAAGGGCAAGCAGGATTCGATCCGGTCGAAGATGTTTTCCAAGCTTGCGCGTGAAATCACCGTTGCCGCCAAGACGGGTTTGCCTGATCCGACCATGAACGCGGCGCTTCGCCTGGCGATCCAGAACGCCAAGGCGCAGTCGATGCCGAAGGACAATATCGACCGGGCGATCAAGAAGGCTGCCGGCGCGGATGCGGAAAACTACGATTCCGTTCGCTACGAGGGTTACGGCCCGGGCGGCACCGCCGTCATCGTCGAGGCGCTGACCGACAACCGCAACCGCACGGCCTCCAACGTCCGCTCGATCTTCACCAAGGCCGGCGGCGTGCTCGGCGAAACCGGCTCGGTTTCCTTCTCCTTCGACCATGTGGGCGAAATCACCTACAAGGCGAGCGTCGGCGATGCGGACAAGGTGATGGAAGCGGCGATAGAGGCCGGTGCCGACGACGTGACCACCGATGAGGACGGTCACACGATCATTTGCGCTTTCGAAAGCCTCGGCGAAGTGTCGAAGGCGCTCGAAGCGACGCTCGGCCAGGCCGAGACGGTCAAGGTGATCTGGCGGCCGCAGAACACGATCGAGGTGGACGAGGAGAAAGCGCAGTCGCTGCTGAAGCTCATCGACAACCTGGAAGACGACGACGACGTGCAGAGCGTCTATTCGAACTTCGAGGTTTCCGAAGAAGTCATGGCCAAGCTTTCGGCCTGAATTTAGAGCCGATCTCGATACAAAAACGGCACCCGATCGGGGTGCCGTTTGCATTTCAGGGCTCACGCTCAGAAGATCTGGCGCAGGGCCACGTAGAGTACGAACGCGATAGCGATCGAGGCCGGCAGCGTCAGCACCCAGGCGAGCAACATGTTGCGCACCGTCGACCACTGCAGTCCCGACCCGTTCGCCGCCATGGTGCCCGCCACGCCCGACGAGAGCACATGGGTGGTGGAGACCGGCAGGCCGAGATGGTCGGCAGCACCAATCGTCACCATCGCGACGACTTCCGCCGAAGCACCCTGGCCATAGGTCAGGTGGGTCTTGCCGATCTTCTCGCCGACCGTCACGACGATGCGTTTCCAGCCGACCATGGTGCCGAGACCGAGCGCCAGCGCGACGGCGACCTTGACCCAGAGCGGAATGAACTTCGTGGCGTTGTCGACGGCCTGATGGTAGGCCTTGACGGCGTCGAGGTCGGTGCCCTGCATCGGCAGCAGCTTGTTCTTGTCGATCAGCTTCAGCGCCTCGCCGATCAGATAGACGTCGTTGCGGATGTTGCCGACCAGCGAGGTCGGTACCGCTTCGAGCGTCGGGAATTTCGAGATCTGCTCGCTTGAGGCGTGGATGAACCGCTGCAGCGCCAGCGTCGTCGTGTCGTTCCAGGTCTTGTTCTTGACCGCGTTGGCGACTTCCGCCCGGGCGTCGGCGACGGTGACCCCCGGCTTGACGTATTTCTGCAGCGCCATCTCGACATTCGTCGAGGCCTGTTCGTAGGCATGCAGATATTGCGCATCGGGGGTGCGGTTGAGTGCAAAGGCGGTCGGTACAAGGCCGATCAGGATGAGCATGATCAGGCCCATGCCTTTCTGGCCGTCGTTGGAGCCGTGCGCGAAGCTGACGCCGGTGCAGGTGAAGATCAGCAGGCTGCGGATCCACAAGGGTGGCGGCTTGTTGCCCTTCGGCTCTTCGTAAAGCGCCTTGTTGCGGACGAGCACCTTCATGACCAGAAGCAGGATCGCCGCAAGCCCGAAGCCGATCAGGGGAGAGATCAGCAGCGACAGGCCGATATTGCTCGCCTGCGACCAGTCGACGCCGCTGGTGGCGGTGCCCTGCGGCGCCAGGAACTGGTTCGCCAGGCCGACGCCGATGATCGAGCCGATCAGCGTGTGCGAGCTGGAGGAGGGCAGGCCGAGATACCAAGTGCCGAGGTTCCAGATGATGGCGGCGATAAGGAGCGCGAAGACCATGGCGAGGCCGGAGCCGGAGCCGACCTGCAGGATCAGTTCCACCGGCAGCAGCGCCAGGATGCCGAAGGCGACCGCGCCACTCGAGAGCAGCACGCCGAGGAAATTGAAGAAGCCCGACCAGACGACCGCCAGTTCCGCCGGCATGGAGCGGGTGTAGATGACGGTTGCCACGGCATTGGCGGTATCGTGGAAGCCGTTGACGAACTCGAAGCCGAGCGCGATCAAAAGCGCAAGGCCGAGCAGCGCCCAAGGAACCGAGCTGGCGACCGAAAGATCGTTCGCCAGCGCGTAACCGACATAACCCAGGCCGCCGATCAGCACGAGGCCGAACAGTGGGATGAACCATTTTCCGAGTGAACTCGGGCTTTCCAGAGGATGGTAGGACGAAGAAGCACTGGGTTTGGAAGCGATGGCGTCTGTCACGTTTCGGTACTCCGCATTTTCCAGGATTAACAAAAGCTAACTCTGGTCGGTGAACCTCTTGTGACGCCCGCTTCCTAGGCGGGGATGGGCTGCTTCTCCATCATCGGCAAGGTCGCAAACAATTCGACCGAGCGCAGTCGTGCGTCGACATCATGGATCGGCATCGAGATGATCAGTTCGTCGGCGCCGGTTTCCCGCAGGAAATCTCTGAGCTTTGCCTCGACCGTCGCAACCGAGCCGACCGCCGCGTAACGCAGCGTGTGCTCGACGTTCATCTTTTCCATCGGCGTCCAGAAACCTTCCATGCTGTCGAGCGGCTTGGGAAAACGGGTGCGGACGTTCTTGCGCAGGTTGACGAACTGCTGCTGCGACGATGTGAAGTGGCGCTGCGCTTCGGCATCCGTTTCCGCTGCGACGCCCATGACGCCGACCATCATGTAGGGTTTGTCGAGTTGGAGCGACGGCTGGAAACGGTCGCGGTAGATCGAGATCGCTTCCATCAGCATGTCGGGCGCAAAATGCGAGGCAAATGCATAGGGCAGGCCGAGGGCGGCCGCGAGATGAGCGCTGTAGACGCTCGATCCGAGCAGCCAGATCGGCACATGCGAATCCATGCCCGGCGTGGCGAGCAGTCCCTGATCCTTTTCCGGCGTGCCGAGCAGGCGCTGCAGCTCGAGGATGTCATGCGGGAAACTTTCGGCGCCGGCATCGAGATTGCGGCGGAGCGCGCTTGCGGTGCGCATGTCGGTTCCCGGCGCCCGGCCGAGACCGAGATCGACGCGGCCGGGCAACAGGGCTTCCAGCGTGCCGAACTGTTCGGCGATGACCAGCGGCGAATGATTGGGCAGCATGATCCCACCGGAGCCGACGCGGATGGTCTTGGTCGCCGCACCCACATGGCCAATGACAATCGCGGTTGCGGCGCTGGCAATACCCGGCATGCCGTGATGTTCGGCGAGCCAGACGCGTTTGTAACCCTGCTCCTCGGCCTTGATCGCCAGGCGGCGGGACTGGTCGAGCGCATCGCTCACGGAATAACCTTCACCGACGGGTGAAAGATCGAGAATGGAAAAGGGGATCATCGGCACGTCCTGGAGGCGGTATAACTGACAGAGTGTTCCACTTATCTAGGCAGTCGCGTCCAGAAATACGACCCCGAGGTTGACAGAAAAGCGCCGGTCGAAAGGGGCGTGACGGACGACCCCTCCGACATCAGGATTTGACCAGCCGCAGGTGCGAACCGGGTTTTGCGGGTTTGAGGCTTTCCGGTACAGCCACTCCTCCCGCGTTGAGGATGGTGACGGGCGTGAAACGTCCCGCATGGTGGTCGATCGTACCGATCTCGTGGTTCATGCGGCCGAGCTTCGCCGTCAACGCATCGAGCGCCCCTATCTGGTCTCGGCTCGCCTTGGCAAGCGTCGTCATCGTGGTCCTGACGGCTGTGATCGCTTCTAGCTCCTTGCCGGAGCTTGCCGCGAGCGCCGCCACGTGACGATCAACGGCGTCCGCATAGATCGTCATCGCATCCAGCTCTCCACCGGCCTTCTCGACGGACTTGCCGCCGAGTTCGGCCGCTTCCGCCGACTTGCGCGACAGGCCGGAGATCTCCTTGGCGGCCTCGACGGCGCGCTCTGCAAGTCCGCGGATTTCCTCGGCCACGGTCTTGAAATCGACCTCGGCCTCCCCCGAATGAGCCGCTTCGACGCCGGCATTGAGAGCGAGCATATTGGCCTGGAAGGCGATCTCCCGGATGTTGGCTGCGGCGGGCTCGATCTTGAGCGATGCCTTGCGGATTGCTTCCATCGCCACCGTTGCCGTTTGCATCATCTCCTTCGGCGGGCGCAGGTCGAGCCGGGCATTGTGGGCGATGTCGGCCGCGTGCTGTGCCTGCAGCTTTCTCGCCTTGAGCGTTTCGGCAAGCGAACCGACATCCGCGGCGGTCTTGGCGATGGCTGCCGTCAGGCGGCCACCGGCTTCAGCGGTTGCCGCCATGTCGGCCCGGGTCTCGGCGCAGTCCGTGTAAAGGTCGTGGGCGCCGCTGCCGATCATTCCGAGCACGTCTTCCAGGATTGTCAGGGCGTGGTTGAAATCGGCGCGCAGGCCCTCGTATCGGTCGGGGAACGGCATATCGATCCTGACGGTAAGGTCGCCGACCGCTAGGCGCCGCAGGCCGCCGTCGAGCGCTTCCACCACGGTCTTCAGATCGTGTGCCTCGTCTCCGGCGGCCTCGAGGTCGCGCATGCGGGTTTCAGCCGCAGCCGTCTCCTGCCGCTCGCGCTCTTCTTCGTCTTCGACAAGGCGGGTGAGATGGTCGCGGCAGAGCCGCTCCAGCGCCCGTGAGATGGATCCGATTTCATCTGTGCGGGCCAGATGCTCGCGTGGCACCGCCGTCTTGCCGGCGGCGATCTCCGAGACGGTTCCCGCGATTGTCCGCAACGGATTGATGAGCGCGCCGGCAAGCGAGATGGTGACGAGGGTCAGCGTTATCAGCGACGCGGCGATGCCCAGCATTTCGAAAGGCGTCAGTCCGTCGGCGACATAAAAGAGGAGCCCGGCGAGAATCCCATTCTGTGTCAGCACAAGCCCGATCACCTTGACGGAAAGGGAATGATATTTGCCTATCATGGCTGCCTCCTCACATTGCGTTCAAGCCGCGATTTGCAACGCGCGAGGCGCCGGGGCGTTGCCGACCGGCGACCCGAAAGGGAGCAAACCTTCCCGATATGGTTACCCGTAGGTTAACGGCGCAGCGTTCGCGTTTTCGGTTTGTTCACATTATCGTGGCACTGGTTGGGGCATCAGGATAGGGTATGGGCATGACAGGCACGATTCGCATCATCGGCATCGATCCGGGGCTTCGACGCACCGGCTGGGGCATTATCGAGACGCTCGGCAACAGCCTGAAATTCGTCGCCTCGGGCACCGTGACCTCCGACGGCGACCTGGATCTCGCCTCCCGTCTCTGCCAATTGCACGACGGATTGGCGGAAGTGGTGCATGCCTACCAGCCGCACGAGGCGGCCGTGGAACAGACTTTCGTCAACAAGGATGCGGTCGCGACGCTGAAGCTCGGCCAGGCGAGGGGCGTGGTCATGCTGGTGCCGGCACGGGCCGGGCTGCCGGTTGCCGAATATGCGCCGAACGCCGTCAAGAAGTCGGTCATCGGTGTCGGCCACGGCGAAAAGCAGCAGATCCACATGATGCTTAAGATCCTGATGCCGAAGGCGGAGTTCAAAGGCAACGACGCTGCCGACGCGCTGGCGATCGCCATCTGCCACGCCCATAACCGCGGTGGCCAGCGCATGCGCGCCGCACTCGCCGGCTAGTTTGTTCTTGACTTGTTCTGGTTTGGCCGATAAGTAATACCTCAGAGGTATTACCATGCGCGTCACCGAAAAAGGCCAGGTTACGATCCCAAAGGAAATCCGCGACCGATTGAAGATCGGACCGGGATCGGAGGTGGATTTTGTCGTGTCTGATGACGGCGTGAGGCTTGTCAGGCTCGACGACAGCAAGCAGGACTACAAGAGCTTCGAAGAATGGGCGGACAGCGTCAAAGGCACCTGGGATCTCGGCGGCATGACGACCGATGAGTACATCGACTGGCTTCGGGGACCGCGCGATGACCTCGACCGTCGTTGATACGAATGTGCTGATCGATATGCTGGGGCCTGCCACTCCGGCGCGAATGTGGTCGCTCGGTGCATTGAAACGATGCGCGGAAGAGGGGGAACTTATCCTCAATCCGGTCATCTGGTCAGAACTGTCGGCATCGCCGCTGAGTGAACTCGAGATCACCCTAGCATTCGGCTGGCTCGGTATGAAGCGCGAGACCTTGTCTTATGATGCGGCATTTCAGGCGGGTAAGGCGCATTTTTCTTACCGCAGGTCCGGCGGACTTCGTGAGCGAACGCTGCCGGATTTCCTGATCGGCGCCCATGCCGTGGTCCGTTCCCATCGTCTCCTGACCCGTGATGCAGCCCGTTACCGCGCCTATTTTCCTTCGCTAGACATCATCTCCCCCGAAACCCATCCCTGACGGACATCTTTCATGATCGGCAAGCTCAAAGGCACTATCGACGAGATCGGCGACGACTATGTGCTCGTCGACGTTCATGGCGTCTGTTACGAGGTCTTCTGCTCATCGCGGGTGCTGTCGAAGATGGGTTCGGTCGGCGAAGCGGTGGTGTTGTTCATCGAGACCTATGTCCGTGAGGATCAGTTCAAGCTTTTCGGCTTCCTGAGCGCGCTGGAGCGGGAATGGTTCAACCTGCTGCAGAGCGTGCAAGGCGTCGGCGCCAAGGTGGCGCTCGCGGTGCTCTCGACCCTGACGCCGTCTGAACTCGCCAACGCCATTGCCCTTCAGGACAAGACGACGGTTTCGCGTGCGCCCGGCGTCGGGCCGAAGGTCGCCGTGCGTATCGTCACCGAACTCAAGAACAAGGCGCCCGCCTTTGCCGGCGAGGCTTCGGTCAATATCGGGCTCAAGCAGGAGCTTGGCGAGGGGGTTGCCGCAGCGCCGGTCGCCGATGCGGTCTCGGCGCTCACCAATCTCGGTTATTCGCGCGACCAGGCCGCGAATGCGGTTGCAGCAGCGCTCAAGAACGGTGGAGAGGGGGGCGATAGCGCCAGACTTATCCGGCTGGGGCTGAAGGAACTGGCTCGGTGATTCCTTGCTTTTTCCAGAATCCTTACTAAGATAAAAATGTAAGGAATGGAGGTGCTCATGGGCTACGGCGCAAAATTGACCTCTAAAGGTCAGACGACAATTCCAATAGAAATCAGGAAATATCTCAATCTTAGTCCCGGTGATCAAATGGACTTCATCATTGAAAATGGTGAAGTCAAATTAAGGGCCAAGACGCGGAGCGTCATGGAGTTTGCGGGTATTCTCGGCCATGCTCCCAACGGCGTCCACTTGACCGTCGAAGAAATGAGCGACGCCGCGGCGCAAGCGGCGGCAGATGATGATCGGAGGATCATGCGTGATTGGCATCGATACGAACGTACTCCTCCGGTTTCTGATGACGGACGACCCGAAACAGTACGAAAGCGCAGTTGAGTTCTTTCGTTCAAGATCGGCAGAAAATCCGGCTTATATCTCGCTCTTCGTTTTCGCCGAAGCATGTTGGGTCATGCGGAAAAGTTACGGCTATAAGAACCAAGAGATTGCGTCCGTGTTTCGAGGACTATTGGAAAGCCGAGAGCTCGTCTTTGAGGATTCGGATTTCATAGAGACCATGTTTTTGGCCGATGGCTTCGGCAAGTTCGACGTCGCAGACTATTTGATCGCTGAGCTCGCAAAAAGAATTGGCTGTTCAAAAACGGTGACTTTCGACAAAACTGCTGCACGATATGTACCCGGAATGGAACTTCTCGCATGAGTGAACCCGCCCGCCTGATAACGCCGGAAAAGCGGGGCGAAGACCTGGATACGACGCTGCGCCCTCAGTCGCTGGACGAGTTCACCGGCCAGGCGGAGGCGCGCGCCAACCTGAAGGTGTTCATCGAGGCGGCGAAGAACCGTGGCGAGGCGCTGGATCACGTGCTGTTCGTCGGTCCGCCGGGCCTCGGCAAGACGACGCTGGCGCAGATCATGGCGAAGGAACTCGGCGTCAATTTCCGCTCGACATCCGGCCCGGTCATCGCCAAGGCTGGCGATCTTGCGGCCCTGCTCACCAATCTCGAAGAGCGGGACGTGCTCTTTATCGACGAAATCCACCGGCTTAACCCGGCAGTCGAGGAAATCCTCTATCCGGCGATGGAGGATTTCCAGCTCGACCTGATCATCGGTGAAGGTCCGTCGGCGCGATCGGTGAAGATCGACCTTTCGAAGTTCACGCTGGTTGCCGCCACCACCCGGGCCGGTCTGCTCACCACGCCGCTGCGCGACCGGTTCGGCATTCCCATCCGGTTGTCTTTCTATACGGTTGATGAGCTGGAATTGATCGTCCGGCGCGGTGCGCGGCTGATGAGCCTTTCGATGACCGATGCAGGCGCCCGCGAGATCGCAAGGCGGGCCCGTGGCACGCCGCGCATCGCCGGGCGGCTCTTGCGCCGGGTGCGCGATTTCGCCGAAGTGGCGAGGGCCGAGGCGGTGACGAAGGAGATCGCCGACGAGGCTCTGACCCGTCTGCTGGTCGACAATATGGGCCTCGATCAGCTCGACAAACGCTACCTCAACATGATCGCCGTCAATTTCGGTGGCGGACCGGTCGGCATCGAGACGATCGCCGCCGGCCTGTCGGAACCGCGCGATGCGATCGAAGACATCATCGAGCCCTACATGATCCAGCAGGGTTTCATCCAGCGCACGCCGCGGGGCCGCGTTTTGACCGCAAATGCGTGGAAACATCTCGGACTTCAGCCGCCCAAGGATCTCGAGGCGGCGCAGTTCCGCATGTTCACCGAGGATGATTGATTGATTTCCCGCCGCGGGTTCCTGACGTCTCTTACGGGCGGTGTTGCGGCGTTTCTGGCGCTGGCCGGCTATGCGGTGGCCGAGCCGCTGGTGCGGCTGAGGGTCGCCCGGAATGCGCTGACGCCGCCCGGCTGGACGCCGGGGCTGAAGCTTCGGATCGTCGCGCTTGCGGATTTCCATGCCTGCAAGCCCTGGATGCCCGTCGAGAGGATCGCCTCGATCTGCGAAGCCGCCAATGCGCTTGAACCGGACGTCATTCTGCTGCTCGGCGATTATGTTTCCGGCATGCGCTTCATCACCGATCATGTGCCGCCGGATGCCTGGGCCGGCGCGCTTTCGAGCCTGAAGGCGCCGCTCGGTACCCATGCCATCCTCGGCAATCACGACTGGTGGCAGGACAGCGAGGTTCAGGCGAGCGGCGAGGGCATCCCGTTTGGCCGCAAGGCGCTGGAAGCGGCGGGCATTCCCGTCTACAGCAATCGGGCGGCTAGATTCGAGAAGGATGGCAGGCCTTTCTGGCTCGCCGGCATCGAAGACCAGATTGCCCTTCTTCCGGACGAGAAAACCCGCCATTGGACGCGCGGCAAGGATGACCTTCCGGCCACATTGGCGCAGATAACAGATGATGCCCCGGTCATCCTGATGGCGCATGAGCCGGACATCTTTCCAACCGTACCGGATCGCATATCGCTCACCCTCTCCGGTCACATGCATGGCGGGCAGGTGCGGCTGTTCGGTTGGGCGCCGATCGTTCCTTCCCGCTACGGCAGTCGTTATCTCTACGGGCATGTGCAGGAAAGCGGCCGCAATATCATCATATCGGGCGGGCTCGGCTGTTCCGGCCTGCCCGTCCGCTTCGGCGCGCCGCCCGAAATCAACGTGATCGATCTGGGATAATCGCATGGCAGGCCGAACCCGCATCCGCATCAAGACCAAGAGCAAGCGCATTTTCCAGATGCGAATTGCGGGACTTGGATTCCGGGATGGTCATGTGCTGGTGCACCGTGCTGTGGACGAGGCCTTCTGGACCTTTCCGGGCGGGCGGGCGGAGATCGGCGAAACCTCGGAAGAGACGCTGAGACGCGAGATGGTCGAGGAGATCGGCGTCGAGGTAACGGTCGGGCGGCTGCTCTGGTCGGTCGAGAATTTCTTCCACTATGAAGACCGCGACTGGCACGAACTCGGTTATTATTACCTGATGGACATCCCGGAGACGTTTCCCTTTCATCCGACGGACATCGTCCACCGGATCAAGGACGAGCACGATCTGGAATTCAAATGGGTCCCGGCGACAACCGTGGCGCTGAGGGCGCTCGACATCCCGCCCTACTTCATCGCCGAGGAAATCGAGAACCTGCCGGCCAGTCCGCGCCACCTCGTCTGGCGCGACGGCGACCTCGACCTGAAATCTTAAGTCGATCTTTTCCGCATTCGGCCGGACTTCAGCGCTGGCCCGGTGATCGTCGGCTGGTGCGGGTCGGCGTGCCCTTCCGCTCGCCCGCCTTCCGGCTGGAACATCTGCGCATTGCTTTCCGTTTCTCCTGCGAAAGGAGAATGCCATGCCGAAGATCGAGATCGGAAACGAGGTTGCGTGGAGCTGGGGGCGGGCCGAGGCCAAGGGCAAGACGATCAAGCGCAAGGCGGATGCCGATGAGCCCGCGTTCCTCATCCGCGTTCTCCAGAGTCAGTCCGAGCTGAGGAAGACCCATGGATAGCGAAATCCCGGATCACATCCCGCCCGCCGAGGTGGCGCAGGCCGCCGAAAAAGGCTTGAAGCTCCGCTCCCAGTACCGCCGCGGCGGCACGATGGTCGGAGTGGCGCGAGCCCGCGACCTCAAGAACCGAAGATCGCTCTCGGAAAAGACGGTGCGGCGGATGGTGAGCTATTTCTCCCGCCACAAGGCGGACAAGCGGGCCGAGAATTTTGGCGACGACGACAATCCGTCCACCGGCTACATCGCCTGGCTGCTCTGGGGCGGCGATGCGGGCCAGAAATGGGCCGAGGAGCATAAGAAGGCGATCGAAAAGGCAAAGAACGAGGCAAAGATGCGGCGCTTCACGCAGTCGCATTGAGAGTGGCTGCAAGATCCGCGATCGTCTGCCGCAGGAGCGGCGCGCCGCCCGGCTGCCAGCCGAGTGCCCTCAGTTTGTCCGTCGACATGACGTTGACGATGCCGCGATCTGCCGGGGGCGGCAGGTTGTGATGAGATACCGGCAGATGGCTGAGGATTTCAGGCGTATCGGTCAGAACGTCCGATGCGTTAAAGGCGTGGCCGGCGATCTTACCGGTCTCTGTTTCCAGCATGAGGCGAACGGCCGCGGCGACATCGCTGCCGTGGATCTCCGTTCCCGCACGCGACGGAACCGGCCGGCCGGCCAAGTAATCCGCAAAGAGCGCGTCCCATTTGTTGGGCCGCAGATTGCCGTAGACGCCGGTGAGCCGGAGAGACGAGGTGGCAAAACCGGGGGCCGAAAGTTCTGCCAGTGCTCCCTCGGTCCAGAGTTTGATCTCGCCGTAGAGTCCCTCCGGCTTTAAAGCGAGATTTTCGTCAAGCACCGTTCCGGTTGGTTGGCCGTCATAGACAGCCCTGCTCGAGAGGAGGACAGCCCGGCGGGTGCCCGCCTTCCTGGCGGTCTCGAACAGCTTCACGGTACCGTCGAGGTTCAGCCGCTGGAAGCGATCGGGATCATCGCCTTCGCCGCCGCGGTATTTTCCGGGCAGATGGTCGAAGGCGGCATGGACAAAGAAATAGGCCTCGTCGAAGGCGTCGATCTGGTCGAGGGCGGGATCGAGCGAAAGGGACACGAACTCGACGGGTTTGGAAAAGAAGCCGGGCGCTGGCGGATTGCGCCCTCCGACAATGACCGGATAGCCGGCATCAAGCAGACCTTCGACGATGTAGCGGCCGACCAAACCTGTTCCGCCGGAGATCAGGACCTTCAATGCTCTTCTCCCGGTTTCGGCAGCGTGGAGAGGGCCGGGATCTCGCGGCCGTCGTAAAACGCCTGCCAGAGGTCGATCAGCGGCCGCAGCCGGTCGGCTTTCGGATGATCCTTCTCCCACGGCTTTTCATACTGGTAATGCAGCACGCCGATGCTCTCCCAGTTCCAGAGGTCGGGCATGTTGAACCAGACGTATTGCAGCATGTTCATGAAGACCGGCAGGCCGTGCCAATCCGGGAAGAAGGTTTCCAGAAACGTCTGGTCGGTGCGCCGCCAGAAGGCGTCCGGCTGGTCGAGCGTCGCGAGCATCCTGTAAAATGTCTCGGCAGACGGTTTGGCGACGAAGACGCCGGAGTTCAGGCGGTTGAAGTCCGCAAGGCTTTCGTAGACGTTCGGGGCGGCCGAGAATTCCGGATAGGCAAACAGCTTGTCGATCGGCTTCAGCGCCAGCGCGTCGGCATCGATAAAGACGCAGGTTTCGTATTCGATGAGCTGCCAGAGTCGAAGCTTGCAGAAATTGTCGAGCGGCGTGTGAAAGTCCGGCTTGCGGCCTTTGGTGAAGGGCGCGGCGCCGTGCAGGTTTCTTCGCGCATGCCGGTCGTTGAAGGCTTCGGAGAGGGGCAGATGTTCGACCTCGACCAACCTGCAGCCGAGGGTTTCGAGCGGGGCCAGCGCGGTGCGCTCGACGCCGCCGGTGTGGAGGACGACGATATCGGCCTCAGTGCCGGTGCGGCGGATGGAGCGGGCCAGCGCGGTGGCGCCCATGGCATAGTCGGCATTGGTGACGAGGGTGGCGAAGGCGTTGGTCATGAGGCAGACTTCCGTAGGATCAACGCTGTTGTTCCGCAGCCCCCCTCATCCGCCTGCCTGCACCTTCTCCCCGGTGGGGAGAAGAGGTATGCCACGCGCATTTCCTTCAACCAAATGCGCCGGCAGATGGGGTCGCGGCCCATCCGCGAATCTCTTCTCCTCTCGGGGAGAAGGTGCCGGCAGGCGGATGAGGGGGCCATACGGCACAACCTTCCGACTATCCGCACAGCAGGCCTGTTTGATAGGGAAGGCCCCGACGGGCGATGCGGCGCAAACCTCATTTCTTCACGACACCGACTTCAACCTCACACCCTCCGGGTCATGTTCCACCTTCGCAGCAATGTCTCTCGTCCAGGCGGAGACGGCTGGAACGCGTGATCTATCAACGCGGTAGGCGTATTTCTTCGCGACGTCGACGATCTCGCCCAGCAGTCCTTCGCCGAGCGTGGTCGGTTCGAGGCCGAGGCCGAGGAATTTTTCGTTCCTCACCACCAGCTCGTTTTCCGGCGCTTCCTTGCGCGGGTTCGGCAGCCAGGCGATCCTCGAACCGGTCATTTTCGAGATCATCTCGGCAAGATCGCGCACCCGATGGGTCTCGGTCATCTGGTTGAAGATCTCGACGCGGCTGCTGCGGGCGGGCGGGTTGCTCAGGGCGATCTCGATGCAGCGGACCGAATCCTGGATGTGGATGAAGGCGCGGGTCTGGCCGCCGGTACCGTGGACGGTGAGCGGATAACCGATCGCCGCCTGGATGAGAAAACGATTCAAGACCGTCCCGTAATCCCCGTCATAGTCGAATCTATTGATCAATTGCGTGTGCCGGCGGGTCTGTTCGGTGTGGGTGCCCCAGACGATGCCCTGATGCAGGTCGGTAATCCGCAATCCGTCGTTCTTCGCGTAGAACTGGAAGAGTTGCTGATCGAGGCATTTGGTCATGTGGTAGATCGAGCCGGGATTGCTCGGATAAAGGATCTCCTGGGAAACGGTGCGGCCGTCGGCCGTTTCGATGCCGACCGGCAGGTAACCTTCCGGAATGGCGGCGCCGACCGTCGAATAGCCGTAGACGCCCATCGTACCGAGATGCACGAGATGCGCGTCGAGATCGAGTTCGACCAGCGCATTCAAAAGGTTATGGGTGGCGTTTACATTGTTGCTGACGGTGTAGTTCTTGTGCCGGTCGCTCTTCATCGAATAGGGCGCGGCCCGCTGTTCGGCGAAGTGGACGATGGCGTCGGGGCGATGTTTCGAAAGCCAGTCCTTCAGGAGCTCGTAATCCCTGGCGAGGTCGATCAGGTGGAAATGGATGCGGCGGCCGGTTTCGGCATGCCAGATGCGGGTGCGTTCCTGGATGCTGTCCATCGGCGTCAGCGACTGGACGCCGAGCTCGGTGTCGATCCAGCGGCGGGAGAGGTTGTCGAGGATGTGGATCTCGTGGCCGGCGTCCGACAGGTGAAGCGATGTCGGCCAGCCGACGAAGCCGTCGCCGCCCAGGACTGCAATCTTCATGAGTTACTCTCCGCTGGTTTTCGACTTATTTCCTGATAGGGAGGATATGTGACAGCACGTCAAAACTGGGGCGGCATTGCGCGCTTATCCAGTGGAGTAGCGGAAATTTCCAAGGCAAGGCCATGAAGGAATACAATTTTTTGTTATCGGGCGAGTTGATGGAAGGTGGCCATCGGCTGGCCCAGCGCGTCTATTATGAAGACACGGATTTTTCCGGCCTCGTCTACCACGCCCGTTATCTGCATTTCCTGGAGCGCGGCCGCACCGACTATCTGCGCTGCCTCGGCTGCGAGCAGAGCGCGCTGCTTTCTGCCGACGAAGAAGGGCTGGTCTTCGTCGTCCACCGTATGGAGATCGACTTCAAGCAGCCGGCCCGCATGGACGACATCCTGATCATCCAGACGGTGACGGAAAAGGCGGGCGGCGCCAAGATGGTGCTCAACCAGGAGATTCGCCGCGGAGAAACGCTGCTGATCGCCGCGAAGGTGGTGATCGCGGTCATCAACAGGCACGGGCGTCCGCGCCGGCTGCCGGAGAGCGTGGCGGAGAAGTTCCTCGGGCGCCCGGCCGGGCAGGTCAATCTGGTTTAGACGGGACCTACGGGCCGCCGCAGGCATGCTGCGAATCGGCCATTGCCCAGCTCTGTCCGGTGCGTGCGTTGGTGACGAAATATTCCCGGCCCCGGTCGTCGCCCGCCGGGCAGCGTTTGGGAGTGGAAATCAGGCACATGGTCACTTTGTCGCCGGGCTTGGAGGCGATCAACGCCTCCTCGCGGGCATAGGAAACCTGGTAGCCTTTGTTGGCATATTCGATGCCGGTTCCGGAGTTGTAATCCTCGTCCTTGACGGGATCCTGGCCGACCCGCGGATGGACGGCAGTCACGTTGGTGACGGCGCATTGGCCGATCTTCTGCGGCAGGGTCGGCGAGGGTTTGGCCCGTCCTGCCGCGATTATATTGGCGGTAACGTCCGCGGGAATGCTGTTGTCGCCGCCGAGTTTCCCAAGGATCGCTATATAGGTGCTGAGAACGCAGGATCGGTCGGAGCCGCAGGCTGAGCGGTCGCTGGTGAAGTCACGCAGCGTCTTACGGGTCTCCGCCTTGTTGTCCTTTTCGGCCTTTTCCTGGACCCTGGGAAGCACCGTGTCCAATGCCGAAAGGAGCGGGTCGTTGCAGACTATCCGTTCATCGGGCGAGGGGACGCCCTTGCAATCGAACGAGCCGGCGTGCGCCGACGTGGCGATCAACATCGTCAAGGCTATCGTCACCGCACGCCACATGGTCATTCCCCAAAAATCCGCTTCCACAGGTGTGCTACTCCCTGAATGAGAAAAAACTAAGTTGCAAGTCACCGGTTTTCCTTGTTCCAACTTGAAGTGATCTGCGAACTGGCAATTGCAAGGCCGCTCTAAACCATTCGTTAACGATAATGGTGTCTTACTGAGCATTGAGGAATTTGTGCAACGCACGCCTTCCTTTGACCAAAATTGAAAGCGAGAAGCCAAGCTTGGAGCTCAGGGTATCTTGGGGTTAGGGCTAAGCGCATCCAGCGATCAAAGACATACTCGCCTGAGCGCGCTTTTGAACCGCCCGGTCCCTAAAGCCGGGCGTTTGGATTCGGGGATAGTAGATGGAACACGTAGGTTTGGCGGCGGCGGCGAGCGAAGTGAGCCTCTGGTCGCTGTTCATGCAGGCCGGTCTGGTCGTCAAGCTGGTGATGATCGGCCTTATCGGCGCATCGGTCTGGACCTGGGCGATCGTGATCGACAAATATATCAGCTTCGGCAAAGCCAAGCGCCAGTTCGACCAGTTCGAACAGGTTTTTTGGTCCGGCCAGTCGCTGGAAGAGCTTTACCGCACGCTGTCGGAGCGGACGAATACCGGTCTTGCAGCGATTTTCGTCGCCGCCATGCGCGAGTGGAAGAAGAGCTTCGAGCGCGGTGCGCGATCGCCGATCGGCCTGCAGATGCGTATCGACCGGGCGATGGACGTCACCATGTCGCGCGAGGCGGAAACCTATGAGGCGCGCCTCGGCTCGCTCGCGACGATCGGCTCGGCCGGCCCGTTCATCGGCCTCTTCGGCACGGTCATCGGCATCATGACGTCGTTCCAGGCGATCGCCGGTTCGAAGTCCACCAATCTCGCGGTCGTCGCGCCCGGTATCGCCGAAGCGCTGCTCGCCACCGCGATCGGCCTTGTCGCCGCTATTCCGGCGGTCATCGCCTACAACAAGTTCACCGCCGATGCCGGCAAGCTTTCGGGCCGCATGGAAGGTTTCGCGGACGAGTTTTCCGCCATCCTGTCGCGCCAGATCGACGAGAAGCTGCAGCCGCGCCAGGCGGCGCAGTAAAAGCCTTTCGGGCTCTCAAGGAGTAACGTCTCATGGGCATGTCGGCCGGAGGAGCAAGGGCATCAGGTGGCGGTCGTCGCAGGCGCGGCGGACGTCGCGGCGGTGCGATCAGCGAAATCAACGTGACGCCGCTCGTCGACGTCATGCTCGTTCTGCTCATCATCTTCATGGTGGCGGCACCGATGATGACCGTCGGCGTGCCGATCGACCTGCCGGAAACGCAGGCGAAGGCGATGAACGCCGATACCCAGCCGATTACCGTCTCGGTCAATCCGAAAGGCGAAATCTTCCTCCAGGAAACTCCGATCGGCCTCGACGAGATCGTGCCGAAGCTGCAGGCGATCGCAACGACCGGCTATAACGAGCGCATCTACGTGCGCGGCGATACGACCGCGGCCTACGGCGTCGTCATGAAGGTCATGGCCCGCATCTCTTCTGCCGGGTACAAGAATATCGGCCTCGTGACCCTGCAGGAACAGGAGAAGTGATCGCGGCGCCATGAAGGTCAGTCTCGGCACATCGCTGGTCCTCCACTCGCTGGTTCTCGGCTTGGCGCTTGTTTCGCTGAGCGCGCCCGCGTCTTTCGACGTGGCCGACGTGGAAGCGCTTCCCGTCGACATCGTCCCGGTCGAATCGATCACCCAGACCCAGCAGGGTGACAAGAAGGCGCCCCCCAGCCAGAAGCCTTCTCCGAAGGAAACCAAAAACCAGAAGATCGTCGACAACGCCCAGAATGCCGGCGAGAACAATGTCGACCTGAAGACGCCGCCGACGCCGACCACCAAGCCGCAGCCGACCGAAACCACGGCGGCTCCGAAGCCGGTGGAACGGCCGACGCCGACCCCGACGCCTGAACAGAACCAGGTCAAGGACATCGTCAAGGAAGAGACGGCGCCGAAGCCGACCGAGATGGCTGCCCTGCCGCAGCCCAAGCCGGAGATCACACCGCCGAAGCCGGAACCTACCCCGCCGAAGCCTGAGCCGACGCCGCCAAAGCCGGAGGCTACCAAGCCGACGCCCGCGCCTTTGCAGAGCGAGAACACGTCCGAGACAGGCGAGTTGCCGCAATCGGTTCCGGCGCCGGCTTCGAGGCCCCAGCCGCCGAAGCTCGAACCGCCGAAGGAACAGGCCAAGCCCGTCGAGAAACCGGCTGAAAAGCCGGCCGAGACGAAGCCGGTTACGGCTAAGGCAGCTGAGACGGCGAAGACTGACAACAAGGCGACCGCATCCGTCAAACCTTCCGACAAGAAGGAAGGCAAGCAGCAGGAAACCGCCAAGTCGTCGTCTTCGATGGCGAGCGATTTCAACGCCGACCAGATCGCAGCCCTGCTGAACAAGCAGGAGGCATCCGGCGGCGGCGCCAAGCGTTCGAAGGAGGTCGCCAGCCTCGGTGCTACGAAGACCATCGGTACCGCGTTGAGCTCCAGCGAGATCGACAACGTCAAGGGACAGATCCAGGGCAACTGGGCGCTGGTCGGCGGCCTGACCGGCGTCTCGGAAGTCCGTGTGAAGATCCGGGTGCAGCTCGATCAGTCCGGCAATATCGTCGGCGAGCCGGAAGTGACCGCCACCGGTGGTCCTGAGGGAACTCGGCGTGCGGTCGAGGGCAGCACGCGCCGCGCCCTGATGAAATCCGCTCCGCTCAAGAATTTGCCCGCCGCAAAGTATGAGGGCGAAAAAGGTTGGAATGTTTTGGTGCTGAACTTCGATCCGTCGGAGTTTGCATTGTGAGCCGGGCAGGTATGGAACCGATGCAGAAACAGATGAAACGGAACCTGCCCCGAAACTCTCGTATTAAGCTGAAAGGCTTGTTTCAATGATCAAGAGTTCTTTTTTTCGCGCCGTGATGGTGGCCGCGGGGATGTTGACGGCATTGATGGCCGCGACCCCGGCCAACGCTGTCGTCGAGATCAACATCAACAAGGGCAATATTCAGCCGCTGCCGATCGCGGTGACGGATTTCCTGTCGAACAACGAACTCGGCGCCCAGATTTCCCAGGTGATCGCCGCGGACCTGCAGCGCTCCGGGCTTTTCGCGCCGATCAACAAAAGCGCCTTCATCGAAAAGATCGCCGATCCCAATAAAGCACCGCGCTTCGAGGACTGGAAGGTCATCAATGCGCAGGCGCTGGTGACGGGCCGTATCACCCGCGAAGGCGACGGCCGCCTGCGCGCCGAGTTCCGCCTGTGGGATACGTTTGCCGGCAGCCAGATGACCGGTCAGCAGTTCTTCACCCAGCCGGAAAACTGGCGCCGCGTCGCGCATATCATCGCCGATGCGATCTACAAGCAGATCACCGGCGAAAACGGCTATTTCGACACCCGCGTCGTGTTCGTTTCCGAAAGCGGGCCGAAGACCGCCCGCCAGCGCCAGCTGGCGATCATGGACCAGGACGGCTTCAACGTCCGCATGCTGACCAACACCAAGGATATCGTGCTGACGCCGCGCTTCTCGCCGAGCCGGCAGGAAGTCACCTACATGTCGTTCGAAGGTAACCAGCCGCGGGTCTACCTGCTGCAGCTGGAGACCGGGCAGCGCGAAGTGGTCGGCAATTTCCCGGGCATGACGTTCTCGCCGCGGTTCTCTCCGGACGGCCAGAAGGTGATCATGAGCCTGCAGCAGGAAGGCAATTCCAATATCTATACGATGGACCTACGCTCGCGCACCACGACGCGGCTCACTTCCACGGCGGCGATCGACACCTCGCCCTCCTATGCGCCTGACGGCGGCCGCATCGCCTTCGAAAGCGACCGCGGCGGACGTCCGCAGATCTACGTGATGAATGCCGACGGTTCCGGCCAGACCCGCATCTCCTTTGGCGACGGTTCCTATTCGACGCCGGTCTGGTCGCCGCGCGGCGATCTGATCGCCTTCACCAAGCAGTCGGGCGGCAAGTTCTCGATCGGCGTGATGAAGCCGGACGGATCCGGTGAGCGCATCCTGACGAGCGGCTTCCACAACGAAGGTCCGACCTGGGCGCCGAACGGCCGCGTGCTGATGTTCTTCCGCCAGAATGCCGGCGCCGGCGGCCCGCAGCTCTATTCCATCGACCTGACCGGCTATAACGAGCTGCAGGTCAAGACGCCTTCCTACGGTTCGGATCCGGCCTGGTCGCCGCTGCTCGAATAGGGCGCCTTGATGAAAGAGGCGGGATTCCGCCTCTTTCCCGCCCCAATCTGCTGAAAATGAACGAAAAGGGACACCGGGAATATTTTGTTAACCATAAGAATTTGAGCATGGTTAACCGAACCCGGTTAGAATCTGGAAACTCTGAAAGTTACTGATCAAGGAGAGACCGGCCATGAGCCGCACCGATACTTCGGCGATGAGCCGCATGCAGATCCTCGCCCGCAATCCTGCCGTTATCGCCCTGACTGTGGCGCTTGCGCTTGCCGGCTGCGCCAACAAGAAGAACCTGCCGAACAATGCCGGTGAGCTCGGCCTCAACGGCGCCGGCGCTGCAACGCCCGGTTCGACCCAGGACTTCACCGTCAATGTCGGCGACCGCATCTTCTTCGACACGGATAGCACTTCGATCCGCGCCGACGCACAGCAGACACTCGACCGTCAGGCCCAGTGGCTGGGCCGCTATCCGAAATACGCGATCACCGTCGAAGGCCATGCCGACGAACGCGGCACGCGCGAATACAACCTCGCGCTCGGTGCACGCCGTGCGGCCGCCACCAAGGAATATCTCGCATCGCGTGGCGTTCCGGCGAATCGCATGAAGACCATCTCCTACGGCAAGGAACGCCCGGTTGCCGTCTGCGACGACATCTCCTGCTGGTCGCAGAACCGTCGCGCCGTCACCGTTCTCGGCGGCGCCGGTATGTAATCCGAGCAACAGCTCGAAAATAAAAGGCGGTCTTCGGGCCGCCTTTTTGTTTTTTCCATAGTTTAGCCCTGTTTTCCGGGATTTTTGACCGGGAGCTCGGTTGCTTTTTGCCGGCAGTTGGAAAAAATCTCCTCTCGCGCCAATCCGGCGCAGACTAAAGAGCAGGACGGACAAAGATGAAGAAACTTGTCTTGGCAGCGATGCTGGGGCTGATGGCGACGAGCGCCCCGGCTGGGGCTTTCGCATTGCCGAAACTCTTCCAGGGCGGCAATCAGCCTGCTGCAGAACAGCCGCGGGAAACCACTCCGCCCCCGGTCATTCTGGCGCAGAGCAATGATGCCGTCCGTATCCAGCAGCTCCAGGAAGAAGTCCGGCAGTTGAACGGCCGGATCGAGGAAATGAGTTTTCAGCTGCTGCAGATGCAGGAGCAGTTGCGCAAGACGCAGGAAGACAACGAATTCCGCTTCCAGGACCTGGAAAAGAAGAAGCGCACCGAAGTGGACGACGCGACCGGGAAACCGGCCGTGGCGTCCAACCGCGCTCCCGCCGCCCAGCCCCCGTTGCCGCAGACGACTGCTCCCGCCCAGTCCTCCGACGATGTCGCACGGATCATCGAATCGCCGTCCGGTCAGGGCGTCGGCGGGGCGACCGCGCCCGGCCGCGCTCCGCCACCGACGACGCTCGGGTCGATGGATATGGACCAGAACGGCAATCCGCGTGGCGCCAGCCGCAACGACCGGGCCAACAATGCTGCCGGGCTTCCGGGCGTCGATACCGGCCCGCAGATTTCCGGCAAGACGCCGCCGGCATCGACGGGCAGGCCCGATCCGCAGCAGACCGCCTCGCTGGGCAGCGAGAACGATGCCTATCAGACCGCCTATAACCACGTTCTCGCAGGCGACTATCCGCTCGCAGAGAAAGAATTCAACGGTTATCTGGCCGCCTATCCGAAGGGCGCCAAGGTGGCGGATGCGAGCTTCTGGCTCGGCGAATCTCAGTATTCCCAGGGGAAATACAACGACGCCGCCAAGACCTTCCTCAACGCCCACCAGACCTACGGCAAGTCGCCGAAGGCGCCGGAAATGCTGCTGAAGCTCGGCATGTCGCTTGCCGCGCTCGACAACACCGACACCGCCTGCGCAACCCTCAAGGAAGTCACCCGGCGTTATCCGAGCGCGCCCAAGGCCGTGCTCGCCAAGGTGGGCAGCGAACAGAAGCGCCTCGCCTGCTGATCCTCCCGTGACCACGGGCCCGAAAATCCTGTCGCCGGAACAGGCGGCCGAGCGGCTGATCGCCGATATCGCCAAACCCGCGCGCCTTCTCGTCGCCATTTCCGGCGGCAGCGATTCCAGCGGGCTGTTGGTCGCCCTCTCGAAATTCAATTCTCCCGGCTCCGGCCTGTCGCTCTTCGCGGCGACGATCGATCATGCGCTGAGACCTGGCTCCGCAGACGAGGCGCGCACCGTCGCTGCCCTTTGCGGCAGGCTTGGCATTCCCCATTTCATCCGCCGCTGGGAGGGAGAAAAGCCTGCGACCGGCATTTCCGACGCGGCCCGTGAGGCTCGCTACCGGCTACTGGTCGAGATTGCCGACCAGATCGATGCGACCGCCATTCTCACCGGTCATACGCTCGACGACCAGGCGGAAACCATCGCGATGCGCGCCGCCCGCAGCGGGGGCGAGGAAAATTCGGGCCTTGCCGGCATGGCGCAGGCCGTGCTCCTCGATCGCCACCGGTGGCTGCTCCGGCCGTTCCTCAACAGCCGCCGGGCCGATATCCGTGACTTCCTGACCAGAGAAGGGCAGGGCTGGATCGACGATCCGAGCAATCTCGATCCGCATTACGAACGGGTGCGGGTCCGCGGGCGGCTGACGCAGGAAAGCCCGTTCGATGCTGCCGCCCAGGATGTGGCCGCGGCGCGGCGCACGACGCTTTCCGACGAGGCGGCGCGTCTTGTCCGCGAGCATGTGACGATCCGCCAGGGTGTTCTGGCGCATCTCGATACTGCGGGGCTTCAAGGAGAGCCGGCCGTGCGGCGTCACGCACTGTCATTGCTCGCCGCGGTGCTCGGGGGGAGGGCGCACGCACTCGGCAGCGACAGCATGGACCGGATCATGGCCTTTCTCGACGGTGGCCAGCCTGGCCGGATCACCGCCGGCCGGGTGATCTTCGACCAGCGCCGCGACGGGCTTTATATCGTCCGTGAAAACCGCGGCATACTGCCGCTGCACGTTGCCCCCGGCGATACGGCAATCTGGGACGGTCGCTACCGCATCACGAATGCCGGCCCGGACGAGATCGTCGTCGGCGCAACCGCGCCGGATCGCGACGAAGCATTGGCGCTGTTTCCCGGCGTGCCGCCCGCGATCGCCATGCGCGCTGTGGCGGCGATGCCCTTCATCGAAACAAATGCCCTCCTTTTGACGGAGGATCAGCAGAACAAAGACGTGGCCGAACGAAGTATCGTCCAACCTCTGCTTGCGCCTTTCGACCGCTTTTTGCCGCAGTTCGAGCTTAATCTCGGTATCGAGTTTGCGGTTTTGCTCGGATGCGACGGTTTTCCCCGGCTGCCAGTTAAGGATTCCTCGCGGAAAAGGTAGACGGCGGCTCCTGTTCGCCTTGGCAAGGACTTGCCGCAACCCTATGTTATGCGGCAAGCAAGGCGGCCGCTTCAAGAAGCAGGCCGTCGCAGTCCGGGGAGTTCAATGAACCCAAACTTTCGTAATATCGCCCTCTGGGTCATCATAGCCCTCCTGCTGGTCGCATTGTTCAGCATGTTCCAGACGGCGCCGTCGCAGACCAGCTCGCGTGAGGTCCCATATTCGCAGTTCCTGCGGGATGTGGATTCGGGGCGGGTGCGGGATGTCGTCGTCACGGGCAATCGGGTGCTCGGCACCTACACCGAGAACGGATCAGGATTTCAGACCTATTCGCCCGTCATCGACGATTCGCTGATGGATCGGCTGCAGGCGAAAAACGTCACCATCGTCGCACGCCCGGAAACGGACGGATCCTCCGGTTTCCTCAGCTATCTCGGCACGCTGCTGCCGATGCTGCTCATTCTTGGCGTCTGGCTGTTCTTCATGCGGCAGATGCAGGGCGGTTCGCGCGGCGCGATGGGCTTTGGCAAGTCCAAGGCCAAGCTTTTGACCGAGGCGCATGGCCGCGTGACGTTTGAAGACGTTGCCGGTGTCGACGAAGCCAAGCAGGACCTCGAAGAAATCGTCGAATTCCTCCGCGACCCGCAGAAATTCCAGCGTCTCGGCGGTCGTATTCCGCGCGGCGTACTGCTTGTCGGCCCTCCGGGTACCGGTAAGACACTGCTCGCCCGTGCCATCGCCGGCGAAGCCAACGTTCCCTTCTTCACCATCTCCGGTTCTGACTTCGTCGAAATGTTCGTCGGCGTAGGCGCAAGCCGCGTGCGCGACATGTTCGAGCAGGCGAAGAAGAACGCACCCTGCATCATCTTCATCGACGAAATCGACGCGGTCGGCCGTCATCGTGGCGCCGGTCTTGGCGGCGGTAACGACGAACGCGAACAGACCCTCAACCAGCTGCTCGTCGAGATGGACGGTTTCGAAGCCAATGAAGGCATCATCCTGATCGCCGCGACCAACCGTCCGGACGTTCTCGACCCGGCGCTGCTGCGTCCCGGCCGTTTCGACCGCCAGGTCGTCGTGCCGAACCCGGATATCGTCGGCCGCGAGCGCATCCTCAAGGTTCACGCCCGCAACGTGCCGCTGGCACCGAATGTCGACCTCAAGGTTCTTGCCCGTGGAACGCCCGGCTTCTCCGGCGCGGACCTCATGAACCTCGTCAACGAAGCAGCCCTGATGGCCGCGCGCCGCAACAAGCGCATGGTCACCATGAGCGAGTTCGAAGACGCCAAGGACAAGATCATGATGGGCGCCGAGCGCCGCTCGTCGGCCATGACCGAAGCGGAAAAGAAGCTGACCGCCTATCACGAAGCCGGTCACGCCATCACCGCGCTGCATGTCGCCGTCGCCGATCCGCTGCACAAGGCAACGATCATCCCGCGCGGCCGTGCGCTAGGCATGGTCATGCAGCTGCCGGAAGGCGACCGTTACTCGATGAGCTACAAGTGGATGGTGTCGCGCCTCTGCATCATGATGGGCGGCCGTATCGCGGAAGAGCTCACCTTCGGCAAGGAGAATATCACCTCCGGTGCTTCCTCTGACATCGAGCAGGCCACCAAGCTTGCCCGCGCCATGGTCACCCAGTGGGGTTTCTCCGACGAACTCGGCCAGGTCGCCTATGGCGAGAACCAGCAGGAAGTCTTCCTCGGTCACTCGGTCTCGCAGTCGAAGAACGTTTCGGAAGCAACCGCCCAGAAGATCGACAACGAAGTGCGCCGCCTGATCGACGAGGCCTATACCCAGGCGCGTGAAATTCTCACGACCAAGCACGACGAGTTCGTGGCGATCGCCGAAGGCCTGCTCGAATACGAGACGCTGTCGGGCGAGGAAATCAAGGCGCTGATCAAGGGCCAGAAGCCGTCGCGCGATCTCGGCGACGATGCGCCTCCGACCCGTGGTTCGGCCGTGCCGAGCGCCGGCTCAAAGAAGGACGAGCCCAAGGGCGGCGAACCGGAAAGCGGTCTGGAACCGCAGCCGCACTGAGCCTTTGCTACTAACATCAAAAGCCGCCGTGGAGCGATCCATGGCGGCTTTTGCTTGGAAGGGTTTATTTATTAGTAACGGGATATAATCGATTTTGACGCTAATTTATGTGCTTGTGCCGTTAAACTATGGCATGAGCCAAGCTTCAGGCCGGTTTTGCCGTCTAACATATTGCAGGGTTCGATTCCCTGCTTAAGACCGCGACGCTCAGGCGCGATGACGAAGGAGCTTACATGACACGCCGCTATTTTGGCACCGATGGCATTCGCGGACAGTCCAACATCCACCCGATGACGCCGGATCTTGCGATGCGCGTCGGCATCGCCGTCGGCACGATTTTTCGCAACGGCAATCATCGCCACCGGGTGGTGATCGGCAAGGATACAYGCCTCTCGGGCTACATGCTGGAAAACGCCATGGTGGCGGGTTTCACCGCTGCCGGCCTCGACGTCTTCCTGCTCGGGCCGATCCCGACGCCGGCTGTTGCCATGCTCACCCGGTCGCTGCGTGCCGATGTCGGCGTGATGATCTCCGCCTCGCACAATCCCTATGAGGACAACGGCATCAAGCTGTTCGGTCCGGACGGTTACAAGCTGTCCGACGAGCTGGAGATGCGCATCGAGGACCTGCTCGACAGCGACCTGCATTCGCAGCTCGCCAAGTCCGGCGACATTGGCCGGGCAAAGCGCGTCGAGGGCGACATCTACCGCTATATCGAACACGTCAAGCGCACGCTGCCGCGCGACGTTACCCTGCATGGCCTGCGGGTCGCGATCGACTGCGCCAATGGCGCGGCCTACAAGGTTGCTCCGCTGGCGCTCTGGGAACTCGGCGCGGAGGTTGTGACCATCGGCAACGAGCCCAATGGTACGAATATCAATCTCGACTGCGGCTCGACCAGCCCGGAAGCACTGCAGAAGAAGGTGCATGAAGTGCGCGCCGACATCGGCATCGCGCTCGATGGCGATGCCGACCGCGTCATCATCGTCGACGAGCGCGGCGAGATCGTCGACGGCGACCAGCTGATGGCTGTGATTGCCGAGAGCTGGGCCGAGGATCAGAAGCTGAAAGGCGGCGGCATCGTCGCGACGGTGATGTCCAATCTCGGGCTCGAACGTTTCCTCAACGGCAAGGGCCTCGATCTGGCACGCACCAAGGTCGGTGACCGTTATGTCGTCGAGCATATGCGCACACATGATTTCAATGTCGGCGGCGAACAGTCCGGCCATATCGTACTCTCCGATTTCGGCACGACCGGTGACGGCCTCGTCGCCGGCCTGCAGGTCCTGGCGCGGGCAAAGCGCCTTGGCCGGCCGGTCAGCGAGATCTGCCGCCGTTTCGATCCCGTGCCGCAGCTTCTGAAGAACGTCCGTTTCCAGGGCGGCAAGCCGCTGGAGGACCAGATCGTCCGCCAGGCGATCGCCGATGCGGAAGCCGAGCTCGCCGCCAAGGGCCGCCTGGTGATCCGCCCGTCCGGCACCGAACCGTTGATCCGGGTGATGGCGGAAGGCGATGACCGGGGGCAGATCGAGCGCATCGTCGACGGGTTGGTCGGCGCCATCGCCAACGTCCGCACCGCGGCCTGACAGACATAGTCTCAATGAAAAAGGCCACCCACGGTTTTCGCGGGTGGCCTTTATTTTTTACGGGGAGCTCCGGATCGCCGGAAATCCCCGTCCTTGCTGCCTTTAGAAATCTTCCCAATCCTGCTTTGCAGCGGCGGCATTGCCCTGGAATGACTGCGCGACTTTCGCGACCATCCTGCGGGCAGGCGATGTGGTCGGGCGGCTGGTGCCGGATGCGAGTGCGGGCGAGCCGCGATGTGACGAGGTTCCGGTCACAGCGCCGCCGCCGATATGGAACTGCGACAGGAGCTGGAACAGGCCCTCCGCATCCCGGGCAAGGCTATGCGCCGCTGCGGTTGTTTCCTCGACCATGGCCGCATTCTGCTGCGTTCCCTGATCCATCGTGTTGACCGACGTGTTGATTTCCTTGAGGCCGGTCGACTGTTCCTTCGAGGCTTCCACGATAGCCTCGACATTGCCGTTGACCTGCTGGACCTGAACGACGATCTGTTCCAGGGCCTTGCCGGTTTCTCCCACCAGCGCCACGCCGTTCTTCACGTGGTCGTTGGAGGTGTGGATCAGTTCCTTGATCTCTTTTGCCGCCTTGGCGGAACGCTGGGCGAGTTCCCGCACTTCCTGCGCCACCACCGCGAAACCCTTGCCGGCCTCGCCGGCACGGGCGGCCTCGACGCCGGCGTTCAGTGCAAGCAGATTGGTCTGGAAAGCGATCTCATCGATGACGCCGATGATGTTGCCGATCTCGACGGCAGACGAATCAATCTTGCCCATCGCGTCGACGGCATCGCGGACGACCCGGCCGGAACGCTCGGCATTTTCCTTGGTCATGCGCACGAGGTTGCCAGCCTCCTGGGCGCGGTGGCTGGAGTCGGAAACCGTGGTGGTGATCTCTTCCAGGGCTGCAGCGGTTTCTTCGACAGAGGCCGCCTGCTGTTCGGTGCGTTTGGCAAGGTCGTCGGAGGCTGAGCGGATTTCCTGGGCACCGGCGGCGATCGCACTCGCATTTGCGGCGACCTTCTGCATCGCTTCGCGAAGTTTCGCCACCGCGGCGTTGAAGTCGGCCCTCAACTGATCAAGCGAGGGAATGAACGGTGTGTTGATCTCCCGCGTCAGGTCGCCGTTTGCCAGAGCCTGTAGGGCGTCGGCGAGTTGGCGGACTGCCTGGCTCGTTTGTTCGGCGACCGCGTTGCGCTCGGTCGCTTCCTGTTCCAGCCTCTGACGTTCGCCGACGGTCCGTTTCGCCTCGGCATCGGCTGCGCGTTCCGCGTTGACGGAGATGGCATCCCTCAGGGCGGCCACGGCGCGGGCGAGCATGCCGATCTCGTCGCCGCGTGCCTCGATCGTCCGGTCGCCTTCGAGGCTGCCCGCCGCCATGGCCTTCAGCGATTGCTGCAGCTTGGAGAGTGGTCCGATGATCGAGCGGGCAGTCAAGAAGGCGACAATGATCGAAAGCAGCGCGGCTATGCCGAGGGCGGCCAGCGCAAGGTTTCTAAAGCCGCTCGCAGCGTTGCGGACATCGCCGCCGATCGATTTGTTGAGCGCCTCCTGATAGTCGATGAACTTGTTGATCGCTCCGAGCCAGGAGACGAAGAGGGGACGGGCCTGCTCCAGCAGGATCTTGCGCGCCGCCTCACCATCACCTTTCTGCTGCAGTGAAATGATCTGGGCGACCAGCGGATTGGTCTTCGACTGAATGTCGGCGATTTCAGCCAATATTACCTTTTCCTGACCCGTTGCACCGGAGGGGGCGCCGACCATGTCCGCCATGCGTTTTTCGTTTTCCGCATAGGAGGCCGCGAGCTTGCCGATGAGCGCTTCGGCTTCCTTGCGTTCGGCATCGGACGTGACGAGCGTCACATCGCGGATCGCGATCGCGCGGTCGTGCACGCTGCCGCGATAGTTGATGGCAAAGCGCTGCTTGACGCTGTTGACGTCATTGACGGTTGCGAGGTTGTTGTCGATCGTCGCAACCTGGCTGGTGGAGTAGAAAGTCAGGCCGATCATCAGGAGAAGCAAAAAGCCGAACCCGACAGCCAGTCGGAATGCTATGCCGAATGTTTTGACATTGCTCATGGACAGTTCTTTCTTTTGCGGCGCCTCGCGTCGCAGCTATACGTGGTCGATCTTCTCCGGAAGAGCATCAGGATATTTCATCGCGGCAATTTTGATTGAAATTGCTTGTTCGGTGAACAAGGAGTCCCCGATTGAAACGCATCGGCAAACGCCCTCCACTCATTCGGCCCCTGCAGATCCCCCGGTATTTCCCAGATCCGAATATGCTAAAAGTATGCATCTATAGTTTATAAAGAATTAATTGTTTATCTAAGCTTAAATTACCTTTTGCTAACGCCGATTCTACTAAAGTAAGTGAAGTCAATAGTTTGGCGGCTAGCGTGGATTTGGCCTGCCTTGCTCGGTCAGCCTACAAAAGAGGAATCCGTTCGGCGCGAGCGCCTTGTCCAACTCTTTCAACATAAGTTTAATTGTAGAGTTGCCGGCGGTTTTAGGAAAACGCGCGGTAAACGAGCATGGTTAAGCGAGACTTAACCTTTGTCGATCATCATCCCTAGCGGATCAACCCGTTGGCTGCCCGCCTTGCATGCCATACGCGATACGAGCTTTGGAGATGAACCCATGAGAAAGTTGCTGGCCAGCGTGTTTGCGCTGACACTGACGGCGAGCGCCGCCACTTCTGCCGATCTTTATCAGCCGCAGCCGGAGCCCTATCAGGATGCGCCCGAAGTGACCGTTCAGGAAGCGACCGGCTGGTACCTTCGCGGTGACGTCGGTTATTCCTTCAAAAAGTCGCGCGGCACGGACTTCTACCAGGGTACCGGTACACCTGGTGTGGCGATCGCCGAATTCGACCGTTCCGATCTGCGTGATGCTTTCACGCTCGGGGGCGGTGTCGGTTACCAGATCAACAGCTACCTGCGCACCGACGTCACCCTCGACTATATGTTCGACAGCAAATTCCGGGGTTCTACTCATGGAAGTTGCGGCTCTGGCCCCGCCTGCACGTCAACGGACCTCGCTGCCCTGCATGCCTACTCGCTGATGGCGAACGCCTATGTCGATCTGGGCACCTATGGCTACTTCACGCCTTATGTCGGTGCCGGTATCGGCGGCACCTACGTCAAGTGGTCGAACCTGCGCAACACGTCCTGCGACGACGCTGGCGGCGGTTGCGACGCGGAAGTGAGCCATGGCGGCGAAAAGAGCTGGCGCTTCACCTACGCGCTCATGGCCGGCGCGTCAATCGACATCACCTGCAACGTCAAGGCCGATGTCGGCTACCGCTTCCGTCAGGTTGCCGGCGGCGACATGTTCGGTTACTCAACGGGCGGCGGCCCGGGCAAGGACAAGGGTTTCTATTCGCATGAAGCCCGCGTCGGTGCCCGCTACATCTTTGGCGGCTGCGACACGCCGCCGGCTTACGAGCCCCCGCCGCAGCCGATCGTCTACAAGTAAGGTTTATCCATCTCCAAGCGAAAGCCGCCTCCGGGCGGCTTTTTGCGTTTGCGGCGGCAAAGCTGCGGCAGAAATCTGTCCGTGGGCGACATTACCCGCTTGACTGTGAAGGCGCTCAGGCATAACCACAGCGGCGGGACACCTCTCCCCAACGAGAGGCCATCTATCTGGAAGGATAGCCATATGGCAAACGCCGCAAAACCGGACCTGCGTCCGAACAATACCCACTTTTCTTCTGGCCCTTGCTCGAAGCGCCCCGGTTGGTCGCTCGAAGCGCTTTCCGATGCCCCTCTCGGTCGTTCGCACCGTGCCAAGGTCGGCAAGGCAAAGCTCAAGCAGGCCATCGACCTCACCCGTGAAATTCTGGGCGTGCCGGCGGATTACCGCATCGGCATCGTGCCGGCCTCCGATACCGGCGCCGTCGAAATGGCGCTCTGGTCGCTGCTCGGCGAGCGCGGCGTCGACATGCTGTCCTGGGAAAGCTTTGGCGCCGGCTGGGTCACCGACGTCGTCAAGCAGCTGAAGCTCAAGGACGCGCGCAAGATCGAAGCCGGCTACGGCCTGCTTCCGGACCTTTCCACGGTCGATTTCGACCGCGACGTGGTCTTCACTTGGAACGGCACAACCTCCGGCGTCCGGGTCCCGAACGCGGACTTCATCCCGGCAGACCGCAAGGGCCTGACCATCTGCGACGCCACCTCGGCGGCATTCGCCCAGGACATGGACTTTGCCAAGCTCGACGTCGTCACCTTCTCCTGGCAGAAGGTTCTGGGCGGCGAGGGCGGCCATGGCATGCTGATCCTCAGCCCCCGCGCCGTCGAGCGCCTGCAGACCTACGTGCCTGCCTGGCCGCTGCCGAAGATCTTCCGCCTCACCTCTGGCGGCAAGCTGATCGAAGGCATCTTCGTCGGCGAGACGATCAACACGCCGTCGATGCTCTGCGTCGAGGACTATATCGACGCGCTCAACTGGGCAAAGTCGGTCGGCAGCCTCAAAGGCCTGATCGCGCGCGCCGATGCCAACGCAAAGGTCATCCACGATTTCGTGGCCGCCAATGCCTGGATCGACAACCTCGCCGTCGACCCGGCAACGCGCTCCAACACCTCCGTTTGCCTCAAGATCGCCGACGCCGATGTCGCCGCTCTCGATACCGACGCGCAGGAAGCCTTTGCCAAGGGCATGGTGTCCATCCTCGAAAAGGAAGGCGTCGCGCTCGACATCGGTGCCTATCGGGATGCGCCCTCCGGTCTTCGCATCTGGGCCGGCGCGACGATCGAAGAAGCCGACATGAAGGCTCTGATGCCTTGGCTCACCTACGCTTTCGAAACGCAGAAGGCTGCGCTTTCCAAGGCCGCCGCTTAAAGCAGGTCGCGTATCCGGCTCCGCTGATGAAGCGGAGCCCATTTCCTCATTCACGACAGAAACTTTTTCAGGAGGCCTACTGATGGCACCTCGCGTTCTCGTATCCGACGAACTGTCGGAAACCGCCGTCCAGATCTTTCGCGATCGCGGCGTCGAAGTCGATTTCCAGCCGAAGCTCGGCAAGGACAAGGAAAAACTTGCCGAGATCATCGGCAATTATGATGGCCTTGCGATCCGTTCCGCCACCAAGGCGACCGAAAAGCTGATCGCAGCCGCGACCAATCTCAAGGTCATCGGCCGCGCCGGCATCGGCGTCGACAATGTCGATATCCCGGCCGCCTCGCGGCGCGGTATCATCGTCATGAATACGCCGTTCGGCAACTCGATCACCACGGCCGAGCACGCCATCGCCCTGATGTTCGCCGTTGCCCGACAGCTTCCGGCAGCCGATGCCTCGACCCAGGCCGGCAAGTGGGAAAAGTCGCGCTTCATGGGCGTCGAGATCACCGGCAAGACGCTCGGCGTCATCGGCGCCGGCAATATCGGCGGCATTGTCTGCAAGAAGGCGATCGGCATCGGCATGCATGTTCTTGCCTATGACCCCTTCCTGTCGGCCGAGCGCGCCGAGGAAATGGGCGTCACCAAGGTCGAGCTCGACGAGCTTCTGGCCCACGCCGACTTCATTACCCTGCACGTGCCGATGACCGACAAGACCCGCGGCATTCTCGGCAAGGAGGCGCTTGCCAAGACCAAACCGGGCGTTCGCATCATCAACTGCGCCCGTGGCGGCCTCGTCGATGAGGCAGCGCTTGCCGAAGCCATCAAGTCCGGCCATGTCGCCGGTGCTGGCTTCGACGTGTTCGAAGTCGAGCCCGCCACCGAAAGCCCGCTGTTCGGCCTCGAAAACGTCGTCTGCACCCCGCATCTCGGTGCATCGACCACGGAAGCGCAGGAAAACGTCGCGCTGCAGGTCGCCGAGCAGATGTCGGACTACCTGATCAAGGGTGCGGTCTCGAACGCCATCAACATGCCGTCGATCACGGCGGAGGAAGCGCCGCGGCTGAAGCCGTTCATCCGTCTGGCGGACGTGCTCGGCGCATTCGTCGGCCAGGTCACCGAGGATGCGATTAAGGAAATCGAGATCCTCTATGACGGCTCGACGGCCGGCATGAACACCAAGGCGCTGACGAGCGCGCTGCTCGCCGGTCTCATCCGTTCGCAGGTCTCCGACGTCAACATGGTTTCGGCGCCGATCATGATCAAGGAAAAGGGCATCATCCTTTCCGAAGCCAAGCGCGACAAGTCGGGCGTCTTCGACGGCTATATCAAGCTTACCGTCACCACCGACACGATGACCCGTTCGGTTGCCGGCACCGTCTTCTCCGACGGCAAGCCGCGCTTCATCCAGATCAAGGGCATCAACCTCGATGCGGATGTCGGCGCCAACATGGTCTACATCGCCAATACCGACGTTCCCGGCATGATCGGCTTCATCGGCACGACGCTCGGCAATGCCGGCGTCAACATCGCCAACTTCCATCTCGGCCGCGACAAGGAAGGCGGCGATGCGATCGCTCTCCTTTATGTCGATGGTCCGGTTCCGGCCGACGTGCTGGCGAAACTGACCGCCAATCCGGCAGTCCGCCAGGCCAAGCCGCTGGCGTTCAACGTCGACTGAGGTCACGAAAGCTGTTCACGACCGTCATGGTCGTGAGGGTTTTCCGAGCAATACGAAGGCCTCCGGCAAACACCGCCGGAGGCCTTCGTCATTTATCCGTCCGGCATATCCTGCATGTCGGAGAGCTCGATGCCATGGGTGTCGAACCACCACTCTGGGCTCATGCCGGGATGCCTTTCCCGCAGGTGGAGATATCTGGCCCGAAGCCGGTCCTGGCGCTCGCCCTCCTCGATGAAGAAGGGATGGTCGAGCGTGCCGCCCATCCGATGAAGGCGGCGGAGCAGTTTGCGCAGGACGTAACCCTGTTGCCTGTTTCCCGGATGGTAGCCGCTTTCGATGATCTTCATGATCGCACTGCCGAGCGTTTCGCGCACATCCTCCGGCGGCGTGCCGTTGATGAGCATGTCGAGACGATCGGCGCCGAAGCCGACATCGATGCAGGTTCCAAGCGGATTGACGATATTTCCGATTTCCACCCCATCCTTGTAGAACTCGGTACTGTATCCCGTAATGCTGCCATCGCTCCAGGTACATTCCGGATCGGGGACGATCGGAAGGCGTCCGCGGTAAAGCGGCGTCCAGTCGGCCAGGCGATCGGGATGGATGGTGACGTGATCCGGCACAAGACCGAGCGTCGCCAAGAACTCGAGCCAGAAATCGATGGCACCGCCAACGCTCATCTCCCGGAAGGAGAAGAGGCCAAGCATGGTGAAGTGAAGGAAGTGGGTTCCGTCTCCGATTTCGTCCAGATCGCCCAGACGCAGGCATGCCTGGCTGTTTGCGACGGTTCCCTCATGGGAAGGATCGGAGAAGAGGAGTTTGTACCGCTGCATGCCAGCGCTGCAGAAGAGCGTGGTGGCGTCATGCGGCCTTACGGATTCAAAGGTTTCGAAATCGATGCCCTTTGAAAGGCAGAAGTCTTGATAGTGCCGGATCAGGCGTCCCGCGGTGTCATAGGCAACCTCCTTTGCATTTGTGTGCCTTGCCAAAAGGTAATGGCATTCCGCATGCCGCGCAATGCGGGATGCAAGGACAATCTCTCGGGGCAAGAAGGCCCGCGCCGGGATGTCGCAGGTCAATATGAAAATTACACCCTTGAGCTGTATTTTTGGAGCTTGGCTCCCGTTTCAAACTTGGTTATCTACTTCGACGGGAAAAACGGATGGCGGATCTAAAATCCGGGACCATCCGTCGCTATATAGACCGGGAACACCGCGATAGAGCGGTTTATGAGGAGAAAACGATGTTATCGAAGCTTCGGCGTTTCAAGAACCTGTTCGCGATCCTGGCGATCGGGATGGCGGTTTCCTTGACCGCCGTGGATTTGGCTGAGGCGCGCCGCGCCAGCGGCGGCGGTTTTGGCAGCCGCGGCACGCGCACATTCTCGGCTCCGGCGACCACAAATACCGCGCCCACGGCGCCGACCGGCATCAACCGGTCGATGACGCCCAACACGCAGCAGAACGCCACGACGCCACAGAACGGCTTTGGTCAGCAGGCAGCGCAGCAGCCTCGTCGCGGCCTCTTCGGGGGTATGTTCGGCGGCCTGCTCGGCGGTCTCGCTCTTGGCGGCCTGATCGGCATGTTCATGGGTACCGGTTTTGGCGGCATGGCCGGCATGCTTGGCATGCTGCTGCAGATCGCGCTGATCGGCGGTCTCGCCATGCTGGCTTTCCGTTGGTTCGCCCGCCGTCAGCAGACGGCCGGCGGCCCGGCAGGGGGCATGAACACCGGGTTTGGCCAGCAGCGCAACGCCTATGATGCGCCGAGCCAGAACACCTCGTCCTTCCAGATCCCGAAGATCGGGTCGCTGGGTGGCAGCGGGCAGGGCGGTTTTGGCGGCGGCCAAAATGCCGCTCCGCGTCAGGCCGGTCCGGAAACCGACGAGATCGGCATCACCAACCGCGACCTCGACCAGTTCGAGAAGCTGTTGACCAACGTCCAGTCTGCCTATGGCGAAGAGGACTATGCCAAGCTGCGCAGCCTCACCACGCCGGAGGCGATGTCCTATCTGGCGGAAGAACTCGGCGAGAACGCTACCAAAGGCGTCAAGAACGAGGTGAAGGACGTGAAGCTGCTGCAGGGCGACCTCGCCGAAGCCTGGCGCGAAAACGGCCAGGACTATGCGACCGTCGCGATGCGCTATTCGAGCGTCGACTACATGAAGGACCGCAAGACCGGCGCAGTCGCCGAAGGCGATCCGAACGCGGTGACCGAAACCGTCGAAGTCTGGACCTTCGTGCGCAAGCCCGCCAACGACTGGCAGCTCTCGGCGATCCAGGCGGCCGCCTAACTTCGAAGCAGCGCGACGGTCTTTTCGTCGCGCTCGCCATCAAAGAACTGCGAAAGGGCTTTGCCGAAAGGCGAGCCCTTTTTGCTGACGGCCTCGAACAGCGTCATCGAACTCTTGAATTTGATATCGTCCGGCGAGCCGAGGATCACGTGTGCGGAAAGATCCGGATGGGACAGCATCGCTTCGGTGCATTCGGTGAGCCGGGGTCCCAGCAGGGGATGTTCGAGATAGGCTGTCGCCTCGGCTCTCGAGCCGATCGCGAAGCGCTGGGACATGATCGAGAAGCCAAGCCCCTCCACCTGCGGGAAGATGTACCACATCCAGTGGGAGCGCTTTTTGCCATCGCGCAGCTCGCCGATGACGCGCCCATAGACCGGCGCTTGCGCGTCGACAAAGCGCATGAGGTCGAATTGCATTGTCTCTCCGTCCTGATCGCCCTGTTGCCACAAATCACCCCAGGCCAAGAAGACTCTCAAATCATGAAATTTTTGCGGCCGCTCTTTCCGATGCTGCATCGCACCCTAGCTGAGGAGGTATGGAACGCTTCATTCAGGAATTCCGGAATGATACGGCCTGGTTGCCGGACTGGCTTGTCAGCTGCGGTGTCATGGCCATTGCATTTCTGATCGGGCTTGCGATCCAGCGTTTTGGATTTCGCTTTCTGACGCGGCTGGTCGAGAACAAGGACCTGTTCTGGCGGTCGCTGGTATCGCGCACGCGGCGGCCGATGCGGCTGGCGATCCTCACCTGGACGCTGTCGCTCGGCGCGACCATTGCCCCGCTGAGTGCCGGGCAGGCGGAGGTGATACGTCACCTGCTGCTGCTCGGCTTCATCATCGTCGTCGGCTGGATGGTGAAGATCGCCCTGCATGTATGGATGATCGTCTATCTGCGCCGCTTCAAGCTCGATGCGGAAGACAATCTGCTCGCCCGCACCCATGTCACCCAGTCGCGGATCGCTGAGCGGATTGCGAGCTTCATGATCGTGGCGATCACCATCGCCGCGATGCTGATGACCTTCCCGGCCGTGCAGCAATATGGGGTCAGCCTGCTCGCATCGGCCGGGGTCGCCGGCGTCGTGCTGGGCCTTGCGCTGCAACCGGTGCTGAAGAACATCTTTGCCGGCATCCAGCTCGCCATCACCCAGCCGATCCGCATCGACGACGCACTGATCGTTGAGGGCGAATGGGGCAATGTCGAGGAGATCACCTCCACCTATGTGGTGGTGAAACTGTGGGACTGGCGGCGGATGATCCTGCCGCTCAGCTATTTCATGGAAAAGCCGTTCCAGAACTGGACGCGCGACAGTACGGCGCTGATCGGCACGGTGATGATCTATCTCGACTATTCGGTTCCGGTGAGTGCGGTGCGCCGCAAGGTCGAGGAAATTGCCGCAGCGTCAAAACTCTGGGACAAGCGGGTGGTTGCCGTGCAGGTGACGGATTTTCGGGAAAATGTCATGGAGATCCGCATTCTCGTCTCGGCCTCCAATGCTCCGAGAACCTTCGATCTCAGATGCGAGGTCCGCGAGAAGATCATCGACTTCATTCAGCGCGAATATCCGGCAAGCCTCCCGCGGGTGCGGGCGGAAGGTGCGGCCAGCAGCGTCAGGACGGCTGCCGGGAAGGCGGTACGGCATGGCGTGCTGCAGTCGTGATTGCGGTCTTGACCGTTTGTTCATGCCGGCGGCCTAGAATAGCCCGCCTAGGCGCGGAGACGGGCGATGGTACTGAACTGGGCGATCTTCCTTGGCGGCATCGGATACCTGGCCTATGCGGTTGCCTCGGCAATGGCCGGGCAGGAAATTTTCCTGTTCGGCGATGGTGGCCTGTTCCTGCGTTATGCGGAGCACGGCACTCTTGTCAGGCTCTATTTCGGCCTCATCGCCCTCTGCACGCTGTTTGCCGGCATCTTCGTCGTCGGCAGCTTGGTGCCCGAGACGGAGTTCGGGCGGATGACCAGGAGCCTCTGGGCCCGGCTTGAAAAACTGCCCGGCCGATGAGCCGATTCGCGCTCCTCCTTGCGCAGGCCACAAATCCTTTCTATATCCGGCAATAATCGCCTTCGACGGCCGATCCCGCCGCAGGTCTTCAACACGCCGCTTCAATCATCTGGACGGGTGGCTTCGAGATACCGAGAGAGTTCCGTGAACACGCTGGATTTTGACAAGAGGCCGGAAGACACACGTGTTGTCGTTGCCATGTCGGGGGGAGTGGATTCCTCCGTCGTCGCAGGTCTGCTCAAACGCCAGGGTTATGACGTGCTCGGCATCACGCTGCAGCTCTATGACCATGGGGCGGCCGTGCACCGCGCCGGCTCGTGCTGCGCCGGCCAGGACATCGACGACGCGCGCCGTGTTTCCGAAACCCTCGGAATCCCGCATTACGTGCTCGATTACGAGAAGCGGTTCCGTGAAACGGTGATCAACCCGTTCGCCGAAGCCTATGCGATGGGCGAGACGCCGATCCCCTGCGTTGCCTGCAACCAGACGGTCAAGTTCGCCGATCTGTTGGCGACGGCCAAAGAACTGGGGGCTGATGCGCTGGCCACCGGCCACTATATCCGCTCGTCCGCCAATCCGTCGCCGGGCAATCCGAACCGCCGCGCGCTGTTCCGTCCGATCGACAGCGATCGCGACCAGAGCTGGTTCCTGTTCGCAACGACCCAGGAGCAGATCGACTACCTGCGCTTCCCGCTCGGCGRCATGTCGAAGGCGCAGGTGCGCGAGCTGGCCGAGGAGATGGGCCTTGTTGTCGCCAAGAAGGCCGACAGCCAGGATATCTGTTTCGTGCCGCAGGGCAAATATGCCGATATCATCAGCAAGGTGAAGCCGAACGCGGCACTCGCCGGCGATATCGTGCATATGGACGGGCGCGTGCTCGGCCGCCACGAAGGCATCGTGCATTATACGATCGGCCAGCGCCGCGGCATCGGCATCGCCACCGGCGAGCCGCTCTACGTCGTTTATCTCGATGCTCGCTCGCGCCGGGTGATCGTCGGGCCGAAGGAAGCGCTGGATACCCATCGCGTCTATCTGCGCGACGTCAACTGGATCGGCGACGGTGCGCTTGGCGAGGATACCAAGGGCGGATTTGCCTGTTTCGCCAAGGTGCGCTCGACCCGTCCGCCGACGCCGGCGGTCCTCCATTCCGACGAACACGGCGTCTATGTTGATCTGGCGATCGGCGAGGCCGGCGTCGCTCCGGGCCAGGCCTGCGTGCTCTATTCGGCCGAAGGTGCGGATGCGCGCGTCTATGGCGGCGGTTTCATCGAGCGTTCGGAACGCGCAGCCGAGGCCGAAATCGCCCTGAAGGCTCTGCTTTCGACACCCGTCGCTGCCTGAAACGTGCACTAACCGGGGCTCACGAAATTGCCGTCGGTTTTTGCCCAGACCCTGCTTGACACTTTGGTGACGGGGGACTTATAAGCCGCACGACCAAAGCGGAACCGGCCACGCCGGAACTTCCGCAGTCCCTGTGGCGGGGTAGCTCAGTTGGTGAGAGCGCAGGATTCATAACCCTGAGGTCGGCAGTTCAATTCTGCCTCCCGCTACCATTCAGTCCAGCGAAACCAGTCTCAGCGGCGCATTCTCGGAATGGCGTCGACATTTCCGCCGGTTAGCGGATATCTCAGGTCTGCGGCGTCTGGGTTCCGCGATTTCCTCGTCTCAGTCTCTGCTTGCGACCAGCCATGTCTTCGGCGCGGGAGAAGTGGCGAAACTCAGGGAGATCTTCCGGTCCCGGCTCGTGCAACACAGCGAACGTCTCAACCGGCGGGCGCTGGCGGGCAAGGCCCCGATCTTCACTTGCGCAGCATCTGTCTGCTGGGCGGCAGTCTCAGTCCAGGGAGCGCTCTTGACGCAGTTCGTTTCATAGCAGTGGGACCTGCTTTGACGCGCCCAACAAAGCTGCTTTTCTTTTCACGAAATCTCGCGTAAGGCGCGCGAAGCTAACAATGACGACGGCCGCAAACTGTACGCCGGCGCCACAGGCGATCCCTGCATCGGCAAGGAAGCGAGATCGCCAACGTCACGTCGCTGGATACAGTACAAGCAGGATATTAGACATGAACGACGCGGGGATCCATGTGCGCGGTCTCAATTCGGGCCATTCGGAGGTGACGGAGCGCGGTGCGGTGCCGCAGATCCTATGTGGCCCTGATCCACGGAACGTTTCCCTGCCAGGCGAACGGCTCTCCAGCCTGTTCGAGCGCTGTGCCGAGCGCTACGGCGCGATGCCAGCCGTTATAGACGGCGGGCGCATGTGGACCTACATTGAAATTGACGCTGAGGCGAACCGCCTTGCGCGCTTACTCGCCCTGCGCGGCGTCAAGCCCGGAGACCGGGTAGCCCTGCTGCTCGAGCGGTCGGCCGAGACGTATATAGCGATCCTCGCTGTCATGAAGTTAGGGGCGGCCTTCGTACCGCTTGCAGCTGCCTTCCCCGAAGAGCGCATGTCTTTGATTATCGAGGACGCTGATGTTCGTTTCGTCGTCACAATGGCCGAGCATGTGGCGCGCGCGGCGGCGCTTTCCGTTCCACATATCGTGATTGCGGCCAACTGTCCGGAGACCGCCCGTCAATCGGACAGCCCGCTCAATATCGTCGGATCCGACGACGATATCTGCTATATCCTCTATACATCCGGGACGACCGGCCGACCCAAGGGCGTGGCGGTGCGCCACCAAAGCATCTGCAATTTCGTTGACGTTGCCGCCGCAGCATATGGCTATCGACCGGGCGACCGTGTCTATCAGGGCATGACGATCGCCTTCGACTTCTCCACCGAAGAGATCTGGGTGCCATTTGTCGCCGGTGCCACGATCGTCCCCGCGCCCGGCCGCATGACGCTGGTAGGCGAGGAACTCGGCGACTTCCTTCGCGCTAACGCCATTACCTGCATGGCCTGCTCGCCGACGCTGCTGTCGTCCTTGGAAAGCGATGTGCCGAGCTTGCACACCATACTCGTGGGCGGCGAAGCCTGTCCGCAGAATCTCGTGACCCGCTGGTCGAAACCGGGCCGCCGCATCCTTAATACATACGGCCCGACTGAAGCGACGGTGACCGCGACCATGGGCTACCTGACGCCCGAGCGCCGCGTGACCATCGGGTCGCCGCTGCCCTCTTATTCTATCGTGATCCTTGATGCCGAAGCGCCGCGATTGGCGGCGGCCGGGGAATTTGGAGAAATCGGCATTGCCGGCATCGGCCTTGCAGTCGGCTACCTCAATCGGCCGGATCTGACGGCACAGAAATTCATTCCTGACTTTCTCGATCTGCCTAATAATCCCTCAAAACGCATCTACCGTACCGGCGATCTTGGCTGCATAAATACAGACGGCGAAATCGAATATCACGGCCGAATCGATACACAGGTGAAGATTCGCGGCTATCGCATCGAGCTGGGTGAAATCGAGACGGCCTTGCTCGACCAGCCCGATATAGCGCAGGCCGCCGTCACCACTTGGGAGGTCGAGCCCGGCCGCCTGGAGCTGGTTGGTTATTATGCGCTAAAATCCGGTACCGGAACTCTTTCTCGCGCCCATCTTGCTAAAGAACTGCGCCGGCGCCTACCGGAGTACATGGTACCCTCATTCCTTGAGGAGCTTGTGGCATTGCCAATGACAGTCTCCGATAAGGTGGATACGGGGAGGCTGCCAAAGCCGATGGGCCTCCGGCTCAGCACAGGGCGCAAGGAAGTCCTCCCCTCCACCGATGACGAGAGCTATCTGGTGGTGGCGCTGGGCGAAGTGCTGATGATGGACGACATCTCCGTTGAGGATCATTTTTTTGATGATCTCGGCGCGAACTCATTGCTGATGGCGCGCTTCTGTGCCCGCCTGCGTGCACGCCAGGAGTGGTCAGGCGCTTCGATGCGGGACATCTATCTCAATCCGACGGTCGCCGCTCTGGCGCGACACCTGCGCGGCCCTGAGGACAAGGCGATACCCGTGGAGGAGCCTGTCCTCAATCACCGCGCCTCGAACCTCGCCTACTGGACCAGCGGCGCCGCGCAGATCGCCTTTTATTGCCTCTTCGGCTATTTCGATCTTTGGATGCTGAACTATGGGCTCAACTGGGTCTATGACACGCTCGACGACCCGGTTCAGCTCTACCTGCGCTGTGCAATATTGTCGGCAGCGGTTTTTTTCGGTATGTCAGGCTTTGCCGTTGCGATGAAGTGGCTGCTCGTCGGCCGCTGGAAAGCAGAGAGCTTTCCGATTTGGGGTCTTCGCTACTACCGCTTCTGGGTGGTCAAGACGCTCATACGTACAGCGCCGGTCGTCCTCTTTCGCGGCAGTCCGCTTTACAACCTCTATCTTCGCTTGCTCGGTGCCCGTCTCGGCCGCAACGCTACCATCGAGTCCCGCACGATCCCGGTCTGCACCGACCTGATCTCCATCGGGGACAACGCCATACTGCGCAAGGAATCCATGATCCTCGGCTATCGCGCTCAGGCCGGCTATATTCATACGGGATCGATCTCCATCGGCCGCGACGCCTTCGTCGGCGTAGGTTCGGTGATTGATATTGATACATCCGTTGGGGAGCGAGCACAGCTCGGCCATGCGTCCTCGCTGCAGCGAGGAGAGCACATTCCAGACGATGCCCACTGGCACGGATCCCCGGCGATACCGACCACGGCGGATTACTGCAAAGCCCCGACCCTTAGCCTTTCGAAGATGCGACGCTTTAGTTACGAGGCTGTACAGCTCATCACACTTTTCGCTGTTGTCACCCCGTTCCCTCTGTGGTTCCACAGCTACTGGCAAAATGTCAGCGACGACTATCAGGAGTCTATCGGTATCGTCGCCGTCGGCACGACCGTGACGCTCTTTGCTCTCACCAGCGCGCTGCTTTTCGTCGCGCTCGTGCTGCCGCGCCTGTTCAGCTTAATGCTGAAGCCCGGGCGCACCTACCGACTCTATGGCTTTCATTTCTGGTTGCAGTCTATCGTCGAGGCTTCCACCAATGCTCGCTTTCTCAACCTGATATTCGGCGACAGCTCCGCCATCGTCCACTACATGCGGGCACTTGGCTGGAAACTTAACAAGGTGGTGCAAACCGGCTCGAACTTCGGCAGCAATCAGCAGCAAGACAATCCGCTGTTCTGCGAGATCGGTTCCGGAACGATGGTTTCGGACGGGCTCTACATGATCAACGTCCACAAGTCGGCTTCTGCCTTCAGGCTGGAGCACACCAAGGTCGGCGAGCGCAATTACTTCGGGAACAACATCTTCTATCCGCCGGATAGCCGGACCGGGGATAACGTGCTGCTTGGCACAAAAGTGATGGTACCAATCGATGGACCGTTACGCGAAAACGTGGGCCTGCTCGGTTCGCCGCCTTTCGAGATCCCGCGAATTGTCAAGCGCGATAAAGAACTCATTCAAGGTGTCAGCGACGCCGAACGCCGCGGCTGTCTCCCGCACAAGAACAGGCACAATCTCACGACCGCCCTGATGTTTATCGCCACGCAATGGACAGTGTTGTTCATTACATTGGCGATTTGGGACCGGGCGCTGAACTATTACACGGAGTGGGCCCAGATGGCTCTGTTCGTCGCGGTCGTACTGACGGCAGCGTTTGCCATTCCGTTCCATATCTTCTTGGAGTGGGCGAGCCTGCGCTTCCGAAAGCTTCAGCCGCAGATGAACACCATCTACGATGTCGCCTTCTGGCGTCACGAGCGTCACTGGAAGCTGTCGGATTCGCCGGTTGTGCAGCTCTTCGCCGGCACGCCGTTCCGTCCAATGATACTGCGAGCGTTAGGGGTCAAGATTGGCAGGCGCGTCTACGATGGCGGCGCGAACCTAACAGAAAGATCGCTGGTGGAGATCGGCGACGACGCGACGCTCAACGAAGGCTGCGTCATTCAGGCACACTCGCTGGAGGAAGGCGCGTTCAAGTCGGATTTCATCCGCATCGGCAACGGTTGCACCCTCGGCCCCGCGGCCTTCATTCATTACGGCGTAACCATGGGAGATGGAGCACTCGCCGACGTTGATTGCTTTGTGATGAAAGGCGAAATCCTTCAGCCGAACTCGATCTGGCGCGGCAATCCCGCAAAGCCTGGCGGTTTTCTCAAGTCGGTTGCGGGCAAATGAACGGCGGAGCGGCAGAAGCTGCGCTATTGACGGAGATGAAGCGGCTTGCCCCGCCGACTGTCCGGCTCGGTTGTCGCATGATCGGCCCAAATGACGAAGCCTTGCTCCTGCCTGACGAAGTGGCCGCCATTACCTCCAGGCAACCTGCGGCCCGGCGAGCGAGCGGTACCGCCCGCTCGCTTGTCCGATGTCTACTGGCGCTTGAAGATGCGGAAGAGGGCCCCATAGGGCGTTCCCCCGCCGGAGCACCGCTCTGGCCCCGGGGCTTCGTCGGCTCTCTCGCGCATGATGCGGAAATGGCGGTCGCAGCCATTGCCAGAAGCGTTCACGTGCCCTCGCTCGGCATTGATGTCGAGCCGGCCGAACCGCTGCCGGACGACGTCGCCGCCCTTGTACTGACTTCCGGGGATGTCCTCTCGGGGGTCGAAGCGCGTTTTGCGACGCGCGTTCTCTACAGCGCGAAGGAGGCGGCCTACAAAGCCGCGTACCCGCTTGATGGGGAAATTCTGGGTTACGAGCATATAAATGTCGATCTTGCTCGCCGCGAGGCCGTGACCGCAGGCGGCCGCAGGATGCGGCTGTCCTTTTGCACGTTGCCTCGTGTTGTCGTCCTTGCCGCTGCGGTAAACGGTTAGCGGCAGGCGACGCCGGGGTCCCTGAACTTCTATCTCACCGAACTCGCTCGTTTAGGCGGTTAACCAAGGATATCGGTTGGCACGAAAGGGCCGCCGCCTTGTGGGGCTATAAGGTTCCGCTGGGAGTTGCGACCGGCCTGTGCAATGACAGGTTCCGGCCGCCGCCCCGCCCTGGGTAATGGTCAGTTCAAGGAACGAGACGCGGCGAGCAAGCCCGCGGCCTCGGCAAGTTTCTCCGGATCTTTAAGCCCGCGGCAGTAGAGATCGTACACGATGGGCGCGACCGCTTCCGCACTACGTTCCGAGCTTTCGGCCGCGACAATGACTGCGTGTCTGAGGAGAGAAATGTCTCCCATCGTCATTGCGCGAGCTGGGAAAGGATTGTGATATGTCATATCCACCTCCTTTGAAGGGGCAACTATAGGTGATGGGAGATACCCTTTCCACAGATATTGCCAAACCCACGGGATCTGTACGGAAGCGGACGAAGATGGTGTTTCACTGATCCCGAACCTTGATACCGGCCTCGGCGGCCGCTCCGGTAAAAGCCTGTCGAGCTTAGGGGAGATCATCCAGCTCTGCGTTCGATCTTTGCGCCAACACGAGATTACTTTCCGAATGGCCGATGCGCATGGCCGGGCCTGGTGACACCCCGGAAAATTCGCCGCCCGCCTGGGGTAATCCATTGGCTAAGTTGGTCCCAAGCGGTTTGTTTTGCGCCACTCTTCGTACTCTCCGCGGGCATCGTCATGCAGCGGATAGTAGCGCTGCAACGACCCACCCTCCATAAGCTTCTCGCGCGAGAATTCTTCCCATTCGTGATGTTTTTGTGCCTCTTCGATTACCTTCGAGGCCATTGAAACCGGAAGCACCACCACCCCGTCGTCATCGGCGACGATGATGTCGCCGGGAATGACCGTGACGCCGCCGCAGGCAATCGGAACGTTGACGGCATTGGGGTAGATGCTGGTCTGGACATGGTAGTTGGGCGTCCAGCCGCGCAGCCAAAGGGGGAGATCCAGTTTCTCGACATTGGGCCGATCGCGCATGCACCCGTCGATCACGATGCCAGCGCCGCCTCTGCCTTTGAAATAGGTCGACATCATATCGCCGAAGACGCCCGAACTCATATCGCCACGCGCATCGACCACGACTACATCGCCCTCCTGCGCGTGATAGAGCACATGCCGGTGCAACTGCGTCTCCGGATCGGCATATTCTCCTTCGTTGAAGAGATCCGGCCGCTGCGGCATGAATTGAAGCGTCAGGGCCGGCCCGACGATCGACTTCCCGCGATTCTGCGGCACGGGACCAACCATGTGCGGATTGCGGAAGCCCATGTGGCCAAGCGTGCCGGCAACCGTCGCGGCGCCGATTTCCTTCAGTGCGTCGATCAGGTCCTTGGACGGTCGCGTAATATCGGGTGTCTGCGTCATTTTAGGCTCCGGTGGATGAAACTACCAGTTTGTGACAGAACCGTCGCGGCGCTTCAGGTGAGGCGCTTCCCAGAAACGAAAGCTCTCCGCCTTGACCGCCTCTTCGTTGACCTCGACGCCGAGCCCCGGCAGATCGCTGACCGGATAGTCGGGGCCGTCGAGCCGCGGTTGCACGGGGAAGAAGTCGGAATTATCGAAGCCCAGCTTTGCTTCGGGCGCCCTGGTCTCGAGCCAAGCGAAATTCGGTACCGCGGCGGCGAGATGGATGGTCGCGGCCGTGCAGACCGGGCCGAGGGGATTGTGCGGCATCAGGTCCACATAGTGCGCCTCGCTCCAACCAGCGACCTTCATTGCTTCGGTGAGCCCGCCCACATTGCAAACATCGAGCCGGTTGAACTGATGGATGCCGCGCTCGATGTAGGGCAGGAACTGCCACTTGCTGGCAAATTCCTCGCCGATGGCGAACGGGATGTCGGTCATCGTGCGCAGGGATTCGTAAGCTTCCGGTGTCTCGTCCCGTATTGGCTCCTCGAGGAAATCAAGCACGCCCCGGCCGAGTTTGTTGCAGAAGCTCGCCGCCTCTGCCACCGACAGCCGATGGTGATAGTCGATGCCGAGGACGACGTCATCGCCAAGCGCTTCTCGCGCCTTGTTTAGCATATTCGCGGTAGCGCCGATCGACTCGCGGGGCTCAAAAATGTCCTTGTTGTTTTGCCCGATGGGGAAGAAACGGATCGCCTGCCACCCCTGCGCGCGTAGTTCGCGGGCTCGTTCGATGGCAATATCGCCCTCGGCCTCGTCACCGGTCGAAGCGAAGGTAGGAATGCGGTCGCGCTGCTTACCGCCCAGCAGTTCGTAGACCGGCACCCCCAGCGCCTTGCCTTTGATGTCGTGAAGGGCAATGTCGATGGCGGAAATCGCCGCCTGCAGAACGCGCCCGCCTTCGAAATATTGGCTGCGATAAACTTCTTGCCAGATCCGACCAATCTGCATCGGGTCGCGGCCGATGAGAAACTCGCGATAGTGCTCGATCGCACCGGCCACGGCCTTCTCGCGACCGCTCAAGCCGCTCTCGCCCCATCCGAAGATGCCGTTGTCGGTCTCGACCTTGACGAGCATCTGGTTGCGTATTCCGATCCATACCGGATAGGGCTTGATAGCGGTGATTTTAAGCTTCGTAGTCATCTACACCCTGTTTCACACGTATCTGGCCTGTCTCAGCTGGCCATGAGGGCCATTTCTGTTTCGCCGTCGAACAGATGCATCCGCTCCTGGTCGAACTCGAGCCAGATCGGTTCGTCGGGCGCGACGGCAATGGTCGGCGGCACGCTGACGTTGACGATGGCGCCAGACAGGAACGCCTGTACGAAGGTGACGTCTCCGGTCGGCTCCACCGTGTAGGCCTTGGCAGGAACGCTTCCTGGCACCGCACTCTTGTGCAGCTTGATCGTCGAGTGGCGTGCGCCGAGCACGACTTTCTTGGTGGTTGCCGTCGCGACCTTCCGGGCGTTGTGTGGCGAGAGCTCGAGGCGCCAGCCCTCCGCGCTTGTCAACACAGTGTCGCCGCTCGCCGTTGATGCCTCCAGCGGAACAAGGCTCATCGCCGGGCTGCCGACAAAGCTGGCGACGAACATGTTCACCGGATGTGCAAACACCTGCGCCGGTGAAGCGTATTGCTGAAGGTAACCGCCGTTCATCACCGCCATTCTGTCCGCCATGGTCACGGCTTCGAGCTGGTCGTGCGTCACATAGATGATCGTTGCCTTGAGGTCCTGATGGAAACGCTTGATCTCCGAACGCATCTGCACGCGCAGCTTCGCGTCGAGGTTGGAGAGTGGTTCATCCATCAGGAATACCGCCGGATCGCGGACGAGGGCACGGCCGAGCGCCACGCGCTGCTGTTGCCCGCCCGAAAGTTCGCGTGGCTTGCGCTCGAGCAGCTGGGTCATGTCGAGCACGCGCGCTGCTTCCCTGACCTTCTTGTCGATCTCGTCCCTTGGCAGTTTGCGCATCTGCAGCGGGAACGCCAGGTTTTTGTAGACCGATTTCTGCGGATAGAGCGCGTAGTTCTGGAACACCATTGCGATGTCCCGGTCCTTGGGGTCGAGGTCGTTGACCACCCGCTCGCCGATGACGATGTCGCCAGATGTGATGGGGATGAGCCCCGCCACAAGATTGAGGGTGGTTGTCTTGCCGCAGCCCGAAGGGCCGACGAGCGCAACGAATTCGCCGTCGTTGACCGTCAGCGAAACATTGTTGACAGCTTTGAAGCTGCCATAGGTCTTGACGAGATCATTGAGGACCACGTGGGCCACCGGCAACTCCCTAGTGCTTGACTGCGCCTTCCGTGAGGGCGCGTACGAAATATCGTTGGAGGAGGAGGAACAGGACCACGACGGGCACGCTCATCATGAAGCTCGCCGCCATCAGGCCCGGAAAGTCCGTGGTATTTTCCGAGAAGAAGCGCTGGATGCCGACCGGCAGTGTCAACTGCTCATTCTTGGAGAGGAATGTGTAGGCGTAGATGTATTCGTTCCACGCACCGATGAAGGAATAGATCGCCGTGGCGATGATGCCCGGCGTCGAGAGCGGCATCACGATCAGGACAAAGGCCTGGAACCGCGTTGCCCCGTCGATGCGCGCCGCCTGCTCGAGCTGCACAGGGATATTGTCGTAGAAGCCCTTGAGGAGCCAGATTGCCAGCGGCAGGCCGAATGTGAGGTAGGTGAGAATGAGCGACCCATGCGTGTTCACCAAGCCGATCGCGCGCATCAGGATGAACAGCGGCACGAGGAAGATCACCGCCGGGAACATGTTGCGAAGCAAGACGGCGAAGAACAGAAAGTTCCGACCCGGGAAGGTGAAGCGCGAAAACGCGTAGGCCGCAGGAACTGCCACGATCACCGAAAGGATAGTCGTGGTCGTGGAGACGAAAAGGCTGTTCCAGAAGAAACGGAGGAAGTCCTGGCCTACGCTGTTTTGCGGGTCGAGGAGCTTCTCGTAGCTGGCAAGGGTCGGTTGGTCAGGCCACCATTGCGGCGGGAATTGCATGGCTGCGAAGCCGGACTTGATCGAGGTGATCAGCATCCAGATCATCGGCAGCGCAGTGTAAAGCAGCATGAACGCGAGGAAGATGCGTCCACCCCACCGCCATCCGTCGATGCGCACACGGCGACGGGCCTGGCTTCGGGGAGCAGTCTCAGCAATCGTGCTCATGCGCTCCCATCCTTCCGCTCGTTGCCGCTTAGCGCACGGACGTAGAAGTAGCCGAGCGACATCAGGATCAGGAACAGCAGCACTGAATAGGCCGATGCCACTCCCCAGCGCTGGCGGCCGAAGGCGAGCTCATAAATGTGGGTGATCCAGATATGCGATGCGTTCGACGGCCCGCCGCCGGTCATGATCCAGGGGATAATGAAGGAATTGAAGTTGGCCACTGCCAGGAGAAGGATCGTCACGGTCGAGACGTTTCTCAGGTGCGGGAAGGTGACGTGCCAGAACCGCTGCCATGCATTGGCTCCGTCGACTTTTGCCGCGCGCAGCAACTGATCGGGTACTGTTTGCAGGCCAGCCATCATCATGATCATGGCAAACGGAAACTCCCGCCAGATATTGACGACGATCAGGGAGGGCAGCACCGTGTTGACGCTGTCGATGAAATTCGGCGGTCGGTCGGCCAATCCCAGGCCGACCAGTACCGCGCCGATAATCCCAAAGTCCGAATGGTAGATCCATTTCCAGATATAGGACGCGGCGACCGCGCTGATGACCCAGGGAATGATCAGGATGGCTCGCAAGATGCCACGGCCGACAAAGTCACGATGGAGCGCCAGTGCGCTGGCAAACCCGAGGACAAATGAGATCAAAGTGGATCCCGCTGTCCAGATAAGCGTGTTCCGGGTGACCGTCCAGAACACCGGACTTGTGAGGATCGCGGTGTAGTTGTTAAGGCCGACGAAAATCTTGTCCCGGAGCTGTAGGCCAGGCGGTGTATTGAAGAACGAAAGCTCGATCGTGTAGTAGATCGGATAGGCTATGACGATGAGCATCACGGCGATTGCAGGGAGCACATAGGCGTAGTCGGCGCGATATTCCCAAACCTTTCGCAGCAGACCGGGCCCTTCGGGTCGCAGTCTACGGCTGGTCTCGGCCTTGCCAGTCAAGATCGTCACGGTGCCATGCCCCCATTTTTCGGAAAAAACCGGCCGCAGCCTCAGCGCGGCCGGTCAGATCGTCAGGCATGGACTAAAGTCCGCCGGCCGTCAGGTTTTTCACCTTCTTGGCTGCGTCTTCCGCTGCTTGGTCAACGGTCATGGTGCCGGTCAGCGCATTCTGCAGCATGTCCGGGACGATGATGTTCATGATTTCCGGCGACTGCGGCAGCGCCGGGAACGGGATGCCGTAAGGCAGCATGGAAGTCGTGACATCAAGGAACTTGATGCTGTCCAAGCGCTCCTTCATCCATTTGGTCTTGAAGCCGTTGAGATTTCCCGGGTTTGAGCCGGCATAGGCCATCTTCAGCGACCATTCGGGGCTCGCCCACATGCAGCCGATAGCCTTTGCAGCCGGCTCGTCTACCTTGCCGCCTTCGACATATTCGGGCTTGAGGATGTGAATGTTCGAGCCGCCAAACACGACGGCACGCTTGCCGTTCGGGCCAGTCGGTATCAGACCGTAGCGCATGTTGTCGATGACGGTCTGCGCCTTGTCCTTGTCGGTACCCGTCGTCTTCTTCTGCAAGTCGAGCATGACGTTATAGTCGGACGGGTGCGAGACCATCATGGCGAGCTGGCCAGCGAGGAAGAGCGGCTGATTATCCGCTTGCTGATTGGTGAGTGCCGAAACCGGAACCGACTTGTCGCGAACATACATATCATAGGAGGCTTGCAGCGCCGCCTTGCTCTGCGCGCTGTTCAGCTCGACCTGCTTGTAAGTCGGGTTCGCGTTGGCCTCGTCAAAAACGCCGCCGCCATAGGCCCACAGCTGCGGCATGAAACGGTACGGTGTATTGCCGGCATTCTTGCGCGCCACCAGGCCGTAACCGGCAATGCCGAGCTTGTCGTGGATCTGCTTGGAATATTTGACGACATCGTCCCATGTTGCCGGAGCCTTGTCCGGATCGAGGCCCGCGCGCTTGAAGATGTCGGCGTTCCAGATGAACGCCATCGTCTCATTATTGGTCGGGATACCGTAGGTCACGCCCTCCCAGGTTACGGCCTTCATTGCACCGGGCCAGAAATCATCGGTCGCATACCCGATATCCTCGGGTTTGAGCGGCCGCAGATAGCCCTTCGAGGCGAATTCGGTGCCGCCCAGGATTTGTAGGCGGACCGCCATGGGCGCCGCATTGCCAAGGAGCGCGGTCCGGAACTTGTCCAGCAGGTCGTTGTAGGTGAGGGCTTGATCCTCGAGCTGGATGTTCGGATAGGTTTTGCGGAAGGTCGCAAAGAAGTCCTTGTAATACTGGCGCAGCAGGTCGGGGTCGCCCTCGAACACACCCTGATACCAGAATGTCAGTCGCCCCTTGTAGTCGAGCGGGGTGACTTTGGCGCAGTCGGCCGCCGTGTCAAAATCCTGTGTACCGGCAATGGAGCGCACATATTGCGGCGACCACTTGCTCAAGTCGACCGGCGCACCCAGCGCAGACGCAGACATCAACGATACCAGCAAAGCAGTGGACACAGTGCCGCGCACGACAGCACCGCCGAGTGAAGTACTCGTCATAGGTATCCTCCCAGATTTCTCCCATGCCGCTCTGTGTGAAGCGAGCGGTCTTTGCTCCCCGGCCGTGGGACTTTCCACCTAATGTATCCCTTCGACCATATCATACGTTTTCAGATCACAGATTACCTGTCAACTAAAGAAATCGTACATTGTTTATGGAAGCCTTGCGTGATATCCGAGCAATCTGTGTATTGATTGGGGATAGCTTTGGCCGTTACGAGTGATTTTAAAGCGCAGCCACCCGAAGGGATCGACGCCATCGGGGCCTCCAGCGAAGGCGCGTCGCTTTATCAACTGATCAGGGACGACATTATCGAAGGGCGGCTCGCTGCCAACGAGCGGCTTGTGGTCACCGATCTTGCCCGGCGCCACGGTACCTCAACCAACCCCGTGCGCGAGGCTCTGCAACTGTTGCGCGGGGAGGGCTTCGTAACCTTCGTTCCCAACCGTGGAGCGCGCGTCCGGCCTATAGATCAGGATTTTGTTCGGGACATCTACGAGATAGGAGTCCTGATCGAGCCGGCACTGACGCGATGGTTCGTGAATATGGCCACCGTCGAGGACATTGCTGAACTCGAACGCATCCAAGGCCTGATTGAAGAGAACGACTTTGCCGATACGTTCAGGCACAGCGAGTTGGACACCGCCTTTCACACCGTAATGTACCAGAAGCACTACAACCACCATGCCGCCGAGCTTTGGTGGAAGCATCGCGAAGTGCTTCGAGCCGTGAGCCGGCGTTTCAACTTCACGCTTGCCCGGCGTGCCGCGATCCTTAGCGAACATCGCGAGCTCATCGCGCATGTAAAAGCGGGAAATGCGAACGAGGCGGCCGAACTCATCGCACGCCATGTCGAAGGCTCCGGGCGGCACATCCTCGAACACATGCGTGCGCGTAGCGCCGCTTGGGCAGGATAGAATTCATAGCCTTGAACAACGTCATGACGACCACTTCAGATAAAGGCAGTTGAGATGAAAATCACCAGCGTTCGGCCGTGGCTAATCAGATCCGATGCGTCTTATTGGGGAGAGTATCTGTTCGTCGAAGTGACGACCGACGAGGGGGTGAGCGGCTGGGGAGAGATCACCACCACGACAAAGCTCGCCAATCGCGCCCTCTGCACGATCCTGCGGCAGATCGGTGCCGCTTTGACAGGCGAGGACCCGGCACGTATCGAGTATCTGTGGCACAAGATATTCCGCAGCTTCACCTACATGGGCAGTCGTGGCGCCGCAGTCGAATGCGTAAGTGCCATCGACATAGCCCTTTGGGACATCCGAGGCAAAGTTCTAGGTCAGCCGATTTACGAGTTGTTGGGCGGACCGGTACGTGATGAAATCGCGCTCTACACCCATCCCAACCAGGCCAAGTTTACCAGCAAAGAGGCTGTGGTCCGGGAAATTCGGGACATCGTCGAGTCCGGCCACACTGCGCTCAAGTTCGATCCTTTCCCCCACCAGGGCCGCACTGCCGATGGACAGTCTCGCGAACAACGGGACGGCTACCTCGATGGCAGCATGACCCGCAAGGATGAGCGCGAAGCCGCCGAACTCACTGCTCTGATCCGCGAAACGGCCGGCTCTGATGTGGACATCCTCATCGATGCGCATGGCCGGTTCGACGTTCCCACCGCCATTCGCCTTTGTCGGAGCCTCGAGGAAGCTGGTCAGATCGACTGGTTCGAGGAGCCCTGTCCACCGGAGAGCCTCAGCGCTCTCAAGCAGGTCCGTGAGAAGGTCAGCGCCGCCATCTCGTGGGGCGAGCGCGGCCACACGAAGTGGGATTTCGTGCCGGTGCTCGAAAACAAGCTCGCCGACTACATCATGCCGGACGTCACCTGGACCGGCGGCATTACCGAACTCAAGAAGATTTCCGCCCTATGCGAAGCCTACTACATCCCGGTCTCGCCGCATGACGCCGCAGGGCCGATCAACGTGGTTGCGGGAGCGCAGGTGATGATGACCGTTCCCAATTTCTACAAACTTGAAACGTCAGAGTGGAACCTGGGCAAATACGATCACCTCATCGACAGACCACTCGATGTTTCGAACGGCAGCCTCAAGCTTACGCCTAGGCCTGGTCTCGGCGTCGAAATGAACCGCGACTACCTTCAAAATCACGAGATAGAGCTGCACTAGCTAACAACGCTCTACGCCGCCTCAGCGTGCGTGACGACGAGCACCGCCGACCAGAACGAGGATAAATCATGCCAGAAGCAAATGGAGCCGACGAGGCGCTCAACCGGGTGAACACGCGTTCCAAGCCGTCCGACCTTCGCATCACCGACATGCGGGTAGCCGAAATTGTCGGCGCGCCGTTCACCTCGGTGCTGCTTAAGATTTACACTAATCAGGGCATTGTCGGGCTTGGCGAGGTGCGCGACGGTGCCAGCGCCACCTACGCGCTGATGCTGAAGAGCCGGTTGCTTGGCGAGAACCCTTGCGACATCGATCGCCTGTTTCGACGGATCAAGCAGTTCGGCGGGCACGGCCGGCAAGGCGGCGGCGTGTCGGCGGTCGAAATCGCCTTGTGGGATCTTGCCGGCAAGGCCTATGGCGTCCCTGTCTACCAGATGCTCGGCGGCCGGTTTCGGGAGAAGGTGCGCGTCTATTGCGATACCGACGCTACCGTGCCGAGCGGTACCGAGACCGGTAAACGCCTCAAGCAGCGCATGGAGCTCGGATTCACCTTCCTCAAGATGGATTTGGGATTGATGCAGATCGCGGATGTGCCCGGTGCGGTCGTGTCTCCTGCCGGCTCACTTGAAGGGTACCGCCACCACCCCGGCCGCGGTCCGCTGAAGACCATGGAGGAGCGGCGCCTCCGCAACGCTGTATACGATTTGCATAACGTCCCGCACCCGTTCACCGGCCTCCACTTTTCCGACAAGGGCCTCGACTTCCTGGAGCAATACATTGCCGAGGTTCGTGAGGTCATCGGCATGGATGTGCCGCTTGCGATCGACCATATCGGCCATATATCGATGCAGAACGGCATTCGCCTTGCCAGGCGAATTGAAAAATACGTGCCCGCCTGGCTCGAGGATGTGATCCCATGGCAGTATACCGAGCAATACCGACAACTGCAGGACGCCACCACGGTGCCAATCTGCACTGGTGAGGACATATACCTCAAGGAAGGCTTCGAGCCTCTGCTTAACAGCGGCGGCGTCTCCGTGATCCACCCGGACCTGCTCACCAGTGGGGGTATTCTTGAGACCAAGAAGATCGGCGATATGGCGCAGGACCGTGGTGTCGCCATGGCCATCCACATGGCGGAAAGTCCGATCGCAGCAATGGCCGCTGCGCATGTCGCCACCGCGACCGAAAATTTCATGGCGCTCGAATACCATTCCGCCGATGTCGACTGGTGGGACGATATCGTCACCGGCCTTCCCAAGCCGTTGGTGAAGGACGGCTTCATCACCGTTTCGGACAAGCCGGGCCTGGGGATTGACGACGTTGTCGACGAGGTGATCTCGCAGCATCTGCAGCCGGGTGTCGCCGGCATCTGGCAGCCTACGGACCACTGGGACGATGAGTATTCCTGGGATCGCACCTGGAGCTGAGGCTAAAAGGAACGAAGATGAAGATCACCGATCTCCGCTGCGCCGTTATCGGCAGACATCCGATCGTCCGCATCGTTACGGACGAAGGCCTCTATGGCTTGGGTGAAGTCGAATTTACCAAGCCCTACCTCAAGCCCTGGGTGCTGCATTTCCGCGAGGCGCTGATCGGCGAGGATCCCACCGACGTCGAGAGAGTCATGCTGAAGATTCGCCAACGCGGCTCTTTCAAGCCGTACGGCGCGGCGGTGAGCGCTATTGAGCATGCGCTTTGGGATATTGCCGGCAAGGCCGCGGGCGTGCCCGTCTATAAACTGCTCGGCGGCAAGGTGCGGGACAAGGTGCGCGTCTACAATGGTTCGGTCCGCCGGACACGCACGGGCGACCGGCCGGAGGATTACGCCGCTGACGTCAAATGGATGATGGAGCAGCCGCAGAACTTCTTCATGGTCAAGCAAGGAATCTCGTTCCACTCCAACATGAAGGACACCGTCGAGGACTTCCACTACGGCGTGACGCAGAAGAAGGCTGGTTATCACGGTGCCATGGATCAGGGCGTGATCAGCGAGCGTGGTTTCAATCACATGCTCGACTGCGTGATCGCGATGAAGGAAGTGCTGGGCGACAAGGTCAGCCTGGCGCTCGACTGCGGCCCGGGCTGGATGCTGCCCGATGCGATCAAGTTCGCTCGCGCGGTCGAGAAGTACAATTTGATGTGGCTCGAGGACATGCTGACCGGCGACTACGTGCCGTGGGTCAATCCGCAGGCCTATCGGGAGCTGACAACCTCAACCTCGACGCCTATTCACACTGGGGAACAGATCTACCTGCGGCACAATTTCAAGGAACTGATCGAGACGCAGGCGGTACGCGTCATCGGCCCCGATCCAGCCGATATTGGCGGCATTGCCGAGCTCAAATGGGTCGCCGAGCACGCCTACATGCACTCGATCCTAATGGCACCGCACGGCACCGCCAACGGCCTGCTGGGGCTTGGCGCGTTGATCAATGTCTGCGCCACGTTGCCGGCAAATTACGTCGCTTTCGAATATCCGACCGCCTCCGACCCCTGGTGGGAGGACCTGGTGATCGGCTTGCCACCGCAGATCGTCAAGGACAGCATGGTGGACCTACTGGAAGCGCCGGGTCTGGGCCTCGATATCGACCCTGAAGGGGCCAGGAAATATCTCAGGGAAGAGGATACGGGCTTTTTCGACTGAACTTCCCTCCACCTGCCGGCATGGCACAGACCGTCGGCGAACTGACCGAGCGGGGATCGCCGGCCCCTTCGAGGCCGCCATTCCGATCCTGTCGCGGGGTCGTATTTGTCGAATGCTAAGCAGTTGATCTTGGGATAAGTTTCCCCCTGAAGGCTTTGTTTTCTCGTGGCTCTCTCCCGAGTATCATAGACAGGATTGCCGCTACCATTTCGATAGCGGGCTGCTCGTATGTCGTCAGGTCATAGGCAGGGGAGGCGGCGAGGGGAGTATTGTCGAAACCGGCAATCGCAATATCATCCGGAATACGGAGTTTCAGGGTACTGCGGACGTAATCGATCGCGCCGAAGGCCAGAGCATCGTTTTCACACATGAGAAGATCCGGCCATTGCTCGCGTGGGGTCTCCTGAAACAAGATCCTTGCGGCCTCAAATCCGTGTCCTGAACTGTAGGATGCTGCCGAAACACCAAGCACAGACTTAGCGCCATGGGCTTCCCAGAAAGCGTTGAACGCGCGGCGTCGGCCCAACGCGGTGGAAAGGGTTTTGGCGCCGGACAGAAAAGCGGGACGTCGATATCCTTTAGAATAAAAATACTCGCATAGTTCTCGCATCGCCAGCGGCGTATCGCATGTGATCGCGGGGACATTCGGTATCTGGCTATCGCGGGCCAAAACGTAAAGCGGGGCCCCGCCCTGTATCCGATCGTCCTCCAGCATCTCTGGTCGGAACGCCGTGCCGAACAAGATGATGGCATCGACTTGACGCTGGCCGGCATCCAACAGCGCCTGCACGTGGTCGAAATGTTCATTGATGTTGATAAGGACCGTCAACAAGCCTTCTGACTGAAGTTGCCAAGTCAAAATCTCGAGAACTGGCAGTTTGTGTGGGTTCTTGAAATCATCGACCAGGATCGCGACCTGGTGTGTCAGGTTGGTCGCCAAGCTGCGTGCCAGCAAGTTCGGCCGGTAGTTCAGGCTCTCCGCGGCCTCCAGAACCCTCAATCGACTTTTTTCGGCGATCGAAGCCCCCGGCGTAAACGCGCGAATGACGGTCCACTTCGAGACACCTGCAGATCGCGCCACATCTTCCGCTGTTACTCGCTTCGCCATACTGACCTCACCCTGACTTATCGCGTGGAATGGATATTCCGTTGTGCCAAAAATTGGAATTATTGAGTTGACATATTGAGGCTAACTGATATGAATTTTACGGTTGCTACCGGTAGCAAAATCTATTGCGGCCTAGCAATGGAAACGGCGGGGGGAGGTCCACGTCGGATAGAGGAGCGACGCAGGCCTAGCCGCGTCAATGGGAGGAAAGAGCATGAAATCGCTTATCAAGAAACTCGCGCTCGGCGTTTCGATCGTTGCAGCCGTTGCGGGTGCTGACAGTCTCGCATACGCAAAAGATATCAAGATCATCGCCGTCACGCATGGCCAAGCAAACGATCCCTTTTGGTCGGTGGTCAAGAATGGCGTGACAGCCGGCGCCAAAGATGCCGGCGTTCAGGTCGATTATCGCGCGCCTGAGACATTCGACATGGTGGCTATGAGCCAGCTGATCGACGCTGCGGTGAACCAGAAGCCGGACGGGCTGATCGTGTCGATCCCGGATGCTTCGGCTCTCGGACGCTCGATCGAAAAGGCGGTGGCTTCCGGTATTCCGGTGATTTCCATTAACTCCGGGTCCGATGTTTCCAAGAAACTCGGTGCTTTGCTGCATGTCGGTCAAGACGAGTACGGCGCAGGCAAGGCTGCCGGTGAAAAGCTGAAACAGATGGGTGGCAAGACCGGCATCTGCGTCAACCAGGAGGTCGGTAACGTCTCGCTCGACCTGCGTTGCAAGGGCTTCTCGGATGGCTTCGGCGGTACCGTTACCGTGTTGCCGGTGTCCAATGATCCGGCCGAAGTTCGCGCCAAGGTCAAGGCGTCACTGAGCGCCAACAATGCCATCGATACCATCATGGCTCTCGGCGCAAGCACCGCCGGTGAACCTGCGCTCGCAGCGGTCAAGGACGCTGGCAAGACCGGCAAGATCAATGTGGCGACCTTCGATCTTTCGGCCAATTTCCTGAAAGCTGTTGCTGCCGGCGAAGCTGCCTTCGCGATCGACCAGCAACAGTTCCTGCAGGGCTATTTGTCGACCGTCTTTCTGGCCAATAATGCGAAATATGGCCTCATCCCCGGCGGCAACGTTCCATCGGGTCCGAATCTGATCACCAAGGATAAGGCGGCTCAGGTCGTCGAACTGTCGGCGAAGGGCATCCGCTGATCCACCCTCTGTCGCGTTAGCACGTGTCGGCCGCTCCTTCAGCAGGAGGGGCTGCCGACCAACCCTACGCGTTGTCTGCATGGCTGTGGCGTGCGACGCCCACGGGAGGAACCATGACTGAAATTAGCAAAACTCCAGCCGCATCGATAAAATCTGACGAGCGCCTCAAGAAGGTCAGTGTCCTGACAAGCCTGATGCGGCGCCCTGAACTTGGCGCAGTCGCGGGCCTCGTCATGGTGGTGATCTTTTTCTTCTTTACCGCCGATGCCTCGATGTTTTCGTTGTCGGGAATGATGACCATCCTGGCGCCGGCATCCCAGCTGGGGATTCTTGCCATTGCGGCGTCCATGCTGATGATCGGCGGAGAGTTCGATCTTTCCATCGGCTCGATGGTGGCCTTCGCCGGCCTGATTTTCGGTGGCCTGCTGGTCAATTTTGGCCAGCCACTTTGGATCGCGATCCTATTTACCTTGCTCTTCGCAGCTCTGCTGGGCGCGGTGAACGGTCAGATCGTCATCCGCACCCGGCTTCCCTCGTTCATTGTCACCCTGGCTTTCCTGTTCATCCTGCGCGGACTGACACTGGTCGGCCTCAAATGGGCGACCGGCGGATCTACGCAGCTTCGCGGTATCAGCGAAGCCGTTGGAGACACCTCCATTGCCGGCCTGTTTTCAGGCCTCGCCTTCCAGGGTTTCTTTGCCTGGCTTGCCGAAAACAACCTGATCGAGAAATTCGACAATGGCATGCCGAAGGTCGCGGGCGTGCCTGTCTCCGTGGTCTGGTTCGTCGGGGTTGCCGGCGTTGCGACGTGGGTCCTGCTGCGCACCCGGGTCGGAAACTGGATCTTTGCCGTCGGAGGTGATGCCAATGCCGCTCGAAACTCCGGTGTACCCGTCGATCGCGTCAAGACTGGGCTTTTTGCCTTGACCGCATGCGCCGCTGCTCTCGTCGCCATCATCACGGTGCTGGATGCCGGATCGACGGACGCGCGACGCGGTTTCCAGAAGGAGTTCGAAGCCATCATCGCAGCCGTCATCGGAGGAAGCCTTCTGACAGGCGGTTACGGCTCGGCCATAGGCGCCTTTTTCGGAGCGATCATCTTCGGCCTCGTCTCCATCGGCCTCACCTATACGAAGTTCGACTCCGACTGGTTTCAGGTCTTTCTCGGCACCATGCTGCTGCTTGCCGTCCTCTTCAACAACTTCATTCGCCGTAAGGTTACAGGGGAGCGCTGAGCATGGCCGACATCCAATCCAATTCGCCGGCCCCGATCATCGAAGCCAGGGACATCGTGAAGCACTATGGCTCCGTCATTGCGCTCTCCGGGATCTCGATGAAGGTGCTGGAAGGCGAAGTTCTCTGCCTGCTCGGAGACAATGGCGCCGGCAAGTCGACGCTGATCAAGACGCTGTCCGGCGTGGTCAAGCCTTCCGGTGGCGAGCTGCTCGTCGATGGAAAGCCTGTCACGTTCTCCAGCCCGCGTGATGCGCTCGATGCCGGCATCGCCACCGTCTACCAGGATCTGGCCATGATTCCGCTCATGTCCGTAACGCGCAACTTCTTCATGGGGCGCGAGCCACGCAAGGGTATCCCGCCCTTCCGCTACATCGACTTCAAACATTGCGATGCCGTGACCCGGGAGGAGATGCACAAGATCGGGATCGATGTTCGGGATCCGAACCAGGCGGTCGGAACCTTATCCGGCRGCGAACGGCAATGCGTGGCGATCGCGCGTGCGGTCTATTTCGGGGCGAAGGTTCTCATCCTCGACGAGCCCACATCTGCGCTGGGCGTGGCACAGACGTCCATGGTTCTCAAATACATCAACCATGTGCAGCAGAAGGGCCTTGGGGTCATCTTCATCACGCACAATGTGCGCCACGCTTTCGCGGTCGGCAACCGCTTCACCATCCTCAATCGCGGCAAGACGCTGGGCACCTATGCCAAGAGCGAGATTTCCATCGATGAGCTTCAAAACATGATGGCCGGGGGCAAAGAGTTGCAGGCGCTCTCCAACGAGCTCGGCGGCACCATCTAATTCACGAAACGGGATTGTAATGATGACAGAAGAGCATGCACATCCGGGGCCCTTCACGCTGGCTGTCTGTGCAGAAATGGTTTTCCGCTCTTTGCCGTTCACGGAGCGGCTGAAGCGGATCACCGAGCTTGGCTTCGTCGCCGAGATCTGGGACTGGACCAAGCATGATATTCCTGCTCTTGCCCGGTCCGGCGCGACGTTCTCGTCGATGACGGGGTACATCACCGGCACGCTCGCGGACGATGAGGGCGCCGATGAACTCATCAGGACGGCGCGTCTGTCTATCACCGTTGCCAAGGAACTCGGTTGCCCCCGGCTCAACTTGCACGGGACGGGTCTCGACGGGCAGGGGCTGCCGGTGCTCAAGTCGGAGGGCGTCACTGGCGCGATGTGGCTGAAGGCACGCGACACCCTCAATCGCATCGCGGATCTCGGTGAGGAAGAAGGCGTGACGTTCGTTCTTGAGAACCTCAACGAAGCGGTCGATCACCCGAAAACGCCTTTCGCCAAGGCCGCCGACACGATCGCCCTGGTCTCTGCGATCAATCGTCCGTCGCTGAAGCTCAATCTCGATCTTTACCACGCCCAGATCGGCGAAGGGAATCTCATCGAGCTCTGCCGTCGGGCGCTGCCATTCATCGGCGAAATCCAGGTGGCGGATGTGCCCGGCCGCATGGAGCCCGGCACCGGAGAGATCAATTACCCGGCCATCGCCCGCGCGCTGAACGCCATGGGCTACACCGGCGTCATCGGGCTTGAGGCCTGGCCGGCCGAGGACGATGAGCTGGCGCTGAGCCGCTTCCGCCAAGCCTTTACCCTTTAACACTCTCCTCGTTGCGCGGCCGTTTGTCAGGCCCGTGCGATCACATGTCAGAAGGAACGAAAATGCTGAAAGTTGGTCTTCTCGGCGCGGGGCGGATTGGAAATGTCCACGCCAAAGCGATCACGTCCAATCCCGGAAGTGCGCTGGTCGCGGTTTCGGATGTCAACACGGACGCCGCCACAAAGCTCGCGTCTCAGTATGGAGCCGAGGCTGCTTCCAGCCTCGACATCATCAACGGTCCCGCCATCGACGCTGTGCTTATCGCCACATCGACGGACACCCATTCGGACTTGATAGAGGCGGCGACGAAGGCCGGCAAGGCGGTGCTGTGCGAGAAGCCCGTCGATCTCAGCCTCGAACGGGCCCGCGCCTGCCAGATCGCGGCGGCTGCCACGGGCAGACCGGTCATGATCGGTTTCAATCGCCGCTTCGATCCGAACTTCGCGGCGCTCAAGGCTGCCGCGGACCGAGGTGACATCGGCAAGACGGAATTGCTGTCGATTACCTCCTTCGATCCGGCACCGCCTCCGGTGTCCTACATCAAGGTTTCCGGCGGCCTGTTCCGGGATATGATGATCCACGACTTCGACATGGCCTGCTGGATCTTCGGCGGCGCGCCCGAGACGGTGACGGCCATCGGAAGCTCGATCGTCGATCCCGAGATCGGTGCGGCGGGCGATGTCGACACCGCCGCCGTCACGCTCAAGTTCGCCGATGGCCGCATCGCCGTCATCAAGAACAGCCGTCGCGCGGTCTACGGATACGATCAACGCATCGAGCTGCTGGGCTCCGATGGGCTGCTGTCCGCCGGCAACATCCTGGAGAACACCATCACCAAGTCCACCCGGGACGGAGTGACGGGCGCCAAGCCGGAATTCTTCTTCCTCGAGCGCTATATGCGCGCCTATTCCATTGAATGGAATGCGTTTGTCGATGCCATCACGTCCGGATCGGCACTGCCGGTTTCGCTGGATGACGGCGTCAATGCGCTTGCGTTGGCGGAAGCGGCGACACGGTCACTCGCGTCGGGGCAATCCGTCAGCCTCGCCGAAATACTCTAGGCGAGGATTTAACGTGAACACACTTGGCATTGGACTGATTGGTACCGGGTATATGGGGAAGTGCCATGCCTTGGCGTGGAACTCGGTCGCGGCCACTTTCGGCACGGACATCCGACCGCGCCTCGTTCATCTCGGCGAGGTCAATGAGACCCTTGCGAAACAGCGCGCAACCGAATTCGGTTTTGAGAAATCCTCGGGTGACTGGCGTGCCGTGATCGATGATCCCGACGTTCAGATCGTTTCAATCACCTCGCCGAACCAGTTCCACAAAGATATGGCGACTGCGGCGCTCGATGCGGGAAAGCATGTCTGGTGCGAAAAGCCCATGTCCACTGGGCTGCAAGACGCCGAGGCCATGCTGATGGCTGCAGAGCGCACCGATCGTCTTTGCGTTCTTGGTTACAACTACATTCAGAGCCCGGCATTCAGGCAGATCGAAACGCTGGTGAAGAACGGGCGGATCGGGCGTGTCACCAATATCCGCGTCGAGATGGACGAGGACTTCATGGCAGCGCCGGACATGCTGCATTCGCTCAAGCATCGGGCCGAGTCCGGCCATGGGGCACTCGACGATTTTGCCGTGCACCCCTTGTCTCTGCTGCAGCGCCTGTGCGGTCTTCCCGTGGAGGTCATGGCCGATGCGGCGCGTCCCTACGAGACGCTGAAGGATGCTCACGGTGTTGATAAGAAGGTGGAGACTTTTGATATCGCCTCTGCGCTGATGCGTTTTCGGGAAGGGCTAACAGGAACGTTGATCGTCAATCGGTCTGCCTGGGGGCGCAAGGGACGGATTGCACTTCAGATCCTTGGAACAGAGGGGTCCATTCTTTTCGATCAGGAGCGGGCCAACGAATTCCAACTGTACCAACGCTCGGACGAAGCAGAAATACAGGGTTTCCGGACCGTCCTGATCGCGCCCATCCACACTCCGTACAATCATTTCGTACCCGCACCCGGCCATGGCCTTGGCTTTAACGAACTCAAGGTTATCGAGGCCAACGAGATCCTGAACGCGCTGAGTGGCAAACCCGCGAGGCTCGTGGATTTCTCGGACGGCATCCAAATCGAGAGAGTGGTCCACGCCATGGCCCAATCACATGCCAGCGGCAAGTGGACCAGCACATTCGGCTAATGCAGATCGCGAAAGCGTGCAGCGATTTCGGCGCCAGAGGGGCGTGTTGCGCAAAATAGATATGCCACGTAGTATACTACTGACGTGGCATGTATCGAAACATGCTGGTCGGGATTGGCGCAATCGAATTCCATGTTAGAAATCATCGCCCGTCTTTTCGGCACTGGAGACAAATCCATGGCCAGGCAGAGGCGTTGGGGCCCGCGGGGGTATGGAGAGAGATGTGAACAGGACTGGCAGGTCGGCGGTTTCATCTGAAAAGCGTGGGAAATCGCTGACGGAGCAGGCCTATGCGATATTACGTGAGCGCGTAATAACGGGTGTACTTCCGCCTGGTGTGGACGTTTCCGAGCCGGAACTGGCTGATCAGCTGCAGATGAGCAAGACGCCGGTGCGGGAAGCGCTCGCGCGGCTTTGCGTCGAAGGGTTGATGGAGGCTTTTCCCCGTCGCGGCTATCGGGTTACTCCGGTGACCCTGAAGGATATGGACGACCTTTTTGCAGTTCGGGGCGTTCTCGAAGGGACCGCAGCGGCTCTGGCCGCCCAAAGCCTGACTGAAGACGAACTCGATGCGCTCGATCGGTTGGCGGATGCCAGTTACGTCGTCGGTGAAGATGTCAGCACCAAAACGTTCGTGACGTCGAACGAGATGTTTCATTCTGCGATTGCTCAGGGGTCGCGCAATCCGCGTCTGCATTCGCTGGTGATGAGTCACTTGGAGGAATGCGCCCGGCTTTTCTACATGGGAACACGAATCCGCGACATTAATCCGGAGACGATTAACGACCACCATCATATCGTGGCGGTTCTCAGGCAGCGTGACGGCGAGAAGGCCCGGCTTGCGATGATCGAGCACAACGAGAATACCCGCAAGGGGCTGTTTGCGGCGATGGTCGCCAATCCGCAGCCAGGCATCTCGCTTTAACGGGCCGTTTCTGGCGTTTGAGATGTCAGTTCTGCTTCACGACCGCGGGCTGCTGAAGATCTGCACGCGCGAGCCTACTTCGACGATCTCTCCCAGATACACGACCTCCGCGCGATGGCTGGCACGTTCCACTACGGCCATATCTGTCAAGTGACCGTAAGATATTACGTAAGATATTTCATCTTGCCAAGGAGGTTCGAATGAAGGAGGATAATTTCAAGGAGTGACCATTTCCGGGAGATGGTGTCATGGCCGATGACATTCGCAAATCAGTTCTTCTCACGCCGTTCGACCTAGACGGGTTGCGCAAATCCGGCGCGGATGTGACGGTTCTGGCAGTCCATTCGATCAACCCTTATACCGGCCAGCTGTCCTTCAAGGGGCAGCGGATCGAAGGCGCGGTCGATACGGAAGCCTATTCTGATTTTCAATCGCCACCCTCCGCGGAGGGTGGGCAGCGCCCGCTTCCCGAGATCGATATCCTGCAGGAAAAGGCGCGCCGATGGGGGCTGCGGCCGGAAAGCACGATCGTCATCTATGACGGGGACCGCAGCATGACGGCTGCCCGCGCCTGGTGGGTGCTGAAATGGGCGGGCCTGCCGGATGTTCGCGTATTAGACGGTGGGTTTCCGGCCTGGGTATCGGCCGGGCTCCCGACGACGGACGCCGTTACCGCTGTCCAGCCGAGCACGATTGTATTGTCGCCGGGGCACATGCCTGAGTTTGACGCGAGCGATGCTCTTCGCTTCGGGAAAGAGGGCATCCTTCTCGATGCGCGCATTCGGCCTAATTACATCGGTGGTCCCGTTGCGGAGGGTCAGCCTGCGCGGGGCCATATTCCGCATGCGATCAGCGCGCCTGCCCCAGATAACGTTACCGACTACGGCAACTTCGCCGACAGCGCTACGCTGAGGGAAATGTACCGCGCTCTCGGCGTCGACGGCTTTTGCGACGTCGGCGTTTATTGCGGTGCCGGCATGTCGGCCGCACACACCGTGCTTGCGCTTGCCGCCATCGGACTACCGGCGGCGATGTATCCCGGATCGTGGTCCGCATGGGTTTCAGATACGACGCGTCCCGTGATTACGGGTGCCGATCCTTTCTGATTGAAGGATGCTCAAACGGCGAGCGTTTTTGGCGTGAAATTCTCCTATTGTGGCCGGTTGTAGAGAGGGGACCGCTCATTCGGCACAAAAAATATGCGCAGATATTCTTTGTCTAAAGCAGCGCCACTTCGACTTTACAGGCTCAAATTCGATTGATATATCTCGTAGTATATCAGTTGGATGCAGGCGCTGATTGATGCGATATACGGGAACGGGTTCCAAAGAGCTCATGGCCAGAGAAGGGTCGTAGCATGAATATCTGGAAGGGTTTTGCGGCAGCGGTGGTCGCCGTGCCGCTGATATCGGCAGGCACATACGCGCAGGCTCAAGATCGGTCGAAGACGCTTGTTGTTGCGGTTCCTTCCGATCCGGTCGGCCTTGAGCCCGGCGGCAACAAGGCGGAGCCTGTCGGCAGCGAAATCATCCTCAACGTCTTCGATACGCTGGTCGCCTGGACGTCGCCGGAATTCAAGCAGCTCGAAGGACGTCTGGCGACGAACTGGACCATTTCCGCCGACGGCAAGGAATTTACCTTCAAGTTGCGGGATGGTGTCAAGTTCCAGGACGGCACACCTTTCGATGCGGCAGCGGTGAAGTTTTCGCTGGAGCGCACCAAGGCTACCAATTCCTACGTCAAGGCGACGTTCGACCTGATCAAGGATATCGCCGTCGTATCCCCGACCGAGGTGAAGATCACGCTTTCCGCTGCTTACCCGGCCTTCCTGTCCATTCTGGCGCAGCCGCAATCGGCCATCGTCAGCCCCGCGGCCGTGCAGAAATTCGGCGACAAGTTTGCCGCCAATCCGGTCGGTACCGGTCCGTTCGTCTTCAAAGGGGCGCAGGCCGATACGAATGTCGTTCTGGAAGCCAATCCGGACTATTTCCGTGGTGCCCCAAAACTTTCGAAGATCATCTATCGCGTCATTCCGGACGCCTCCACCCGCCGTCTGGAGCTTGAGAGCGGCGGTGTCGATATCGTCCAGCAGCAGGGCCAGCTGTCTGCAATCGCCGCCGAGGACATCGAGGCGCTGAAGAAGAACAAGGATATCAAGATCCTCGAGACGTCGAGCCAGATCATTCGTCAGCTCGAATTCAACAACAACAAGAAGGACGGCCCGTTCGCCAACGTCAAGGTACGCCAGGCGATTACGCATGCGATCGACTACGACGGCCTGCTGAAGGGCGTTTTCGGCGGCACGGCCGAACGCGTCTATGGTCCGCTGACCACGAACAGTTGGGCCTTTAACCCGAAGATGAAGGAACTGGCTCCGAAATACGATCCGGCGCTCGCCAAGAAGCTGCTGGCGGAGGCCAAGGTCGATCCGTCGAGCCTTGACCTGAAGCTCTACAGCTTCCAGGGGCCGCTCTGGGGTGCCGTTGCCACCTTCGTGCAGGCGAACCTTGCCGATATCGGCATTAACGCCACAATCCAGCAGACCGAGTTCCCGGCGCTGCGGGCGCTGCAGACTTCCGGCCAGTTCGACGTTGCGCTCGACGGACGCCAGCCGTGGTACAACGACCCGGATGCCCACATCACCATCGGTTACCTCTCGTCGCTCGCCAACACGGCCATGACCTTCCGCATGCCGGAGGATAAGGTGCTCGACGATCTCATCCTGAAGGCTCAGCAGACCTCCGACCTGGAAGCCCGCAAGCAGCTTTACTTCCAGGCGCAGGAAGAGATCGCCAAGAAAGTCCCGGGCGCCTATCTGTTCAGCCCCAAGCTGATCGTTTTCCAGCGTGCCAATGTGGAGGGCCTTGTGGTCAACAGCGCGCCCCCACTCAACGAATATTGGTCCGTCTCCAAGAAGTGATCGTCTTCTCCCAAGACTAAGACGGGCAGTCTTCGGGCTGCCTGCCTCCTTGCTTTCCCTGTTCTGGCACGACGGGAAGGTGTCTATCCGCCGGTGCGGGCGGCTTTGCAATGAGTTGGAGAGCATGGCGAGTTTCATCATACGCCGCCTGATCGCGCTGATACCCGTCATGTGCATCGTGTTGGTGATTGTCTTTTCACTGGTCCGGTTGATACCCGGCGATCCGGCCGTGACGCTGCTCGGTCCGGGTGCGACGAAGGAGCAGATCGACGCGCTGCGTGCCCAACTCGATCTCGATCAGCCTGTGGTCCTGCAATTTGCCAACTACGTATTTGGTCTGTTGAAGGGTGATCTTGGTTTTTCCCTGAAGTCGGGCTTGCCCGTGGCAGGCGAAATCCTGACGCGCCTGCCGGCGACGATCGAGCTTTCGGTTCTGGCCGTCATTGTCGCCATCATCTTTGGCATTCCGATCGGGGTGCTGTCGGCCGTTCGGCCCAACTCCATCTTCGACCACGTTACCCGGGTCGTCTCGCTGATCGGCGTGTCGATGCCTGCTTTCCTGCTGGCACTTATCCTGCAGCTGATCTTTGCGACCTATCTTGGCTGGCTGCCGGTATCGGGACGGATGAGTTCCTTTTTGACGGTAGAAACTGTGACCGGTTTCGCCATTCTCGACGGCGTCATTACCGGTAATTTCGCGGCGGCATGGAGTGCGGTTCAACACCTCATTCTGCCGACTGCGGTGCTCGCCTCGTTTCTCGCCGCCACGCTCGGCCGCTTCGTGCGCAATACCATGCTCGACGTGATGGGTGAGGACTTCATCCGCACCGCCAGGGCCAAGGGGGTGCGGCGTTCGAGTGTCGTGCTGAACCACGGCCTGCGCAATTCGCTGCTGCCGGCGATCACAGTCATCGGCTTGAAATTTGCGGAAATGCTCGGCGGTGCGATCCTGACCGAGACGATCTTTGCCTGGCCCGGCATCGGCCGCTACATGTTCGAAGCGATCAAGAACCGTGACTATCCGGTCATTCAAGGCACGACGTTGGTCTTCGCCCTGATGTTCGTCCTCACATCGATCATCGTGGACCTGCTCTATGGAGTCCTCGATCCGCGCATTCGCCGGAAGATGGGGTGATCATGCGTGAACTGCTGATCTTCTTGCGACGCAATAAGCTGGCGGTGGTCGGCCTCGTCATCTTAGTCGCCCTCGTTGGCCTGATCACCATCGGTCCACTGGTCTCGCCCTATACGCCGACCAAGCTCGATATCCTCCACAAGCTGGACGCGCCGACACTTGCTCACTGGCTTGGTACCGACGCTTTCGGCCGCGATGTACTGACCCGCATCATGTATGGTGGCCGAGCGACGCTGACCATCGGCGTCGGCGTGGTCGCCATCGCCTTCGTGATCGGCGTCTTCTTCGGGATGCTGGCAGGCTTCGTGGGAGGTTGGCCCGACAGCATCATCATGCGTATCGTCGATGCTATTCTGGCTTTCCCGGCGCTGGTCCTGGCGATTGCTCTTGCTGCGGCTTTCGGACCGAGCCTCCAGAATGCCATGCTTGCTGTTGCCATCACGCTGGCGCCTCAGTTCGCGCGGGTCGCGCGCAGTCAGGCGCTGAGCATTTCCGTCAAACCCTATGTGGAGGCCGCAGTTTCACTTGGTCTGCCGACCCATCGAATCCTGCTGCGCTACATCTTCGTCAACGGGCTAGGGCCTTTGCTGGTGCAATCGACGCTGGCGCTCGGCAGTGCCATCCTGCAAACCGCCAGCCTCGGCTTTCTGGGTCTCGGTGCCCAGCCTCCGCTGGCCGAATGGGGTGCTGACGTTTCCGCCAACCTGCAATTCGTCCGCAGCGCCGCTTGGGTGGCTCTTGCTCCCGGCATGGCGATCCTGTTGGCCGTTCTGTCGTTCAACCTGATCGGCGATAGTCTGGCGGATTGGTTCAATCCGCGTCGCCGCAACGAACTCGATTGAGGTTGCCCGTGAGCACGCTTACCATCAGTCTGGAAAAAGTGGATTTCCTGCCGCCAACGCGGGTCACCGACGATACCAGCGTGCTGACGCTGAAGAACCTCGTTTTCGAACCGCTGCTGAAATGGCACAACGGTTTCGTGCGGCCGGGGCTGTTTGACCGCTGGACCCACTCGGCTGACGGCCGCGAATGGCGTTTCCATATCCGCGAAGGCGCGATCTTCCATGACAGTAAGCCCTGCGTGGCGGAAGACATCATCGGCTTCCTCGATGGCATCCTGGAAGCCGTCGATACGTTCGGCATGAAATGGTCCTATGCGCGCTACCTCAAGGATGCGCGCATCACGGCGGAAGGCCCGGATGTCGTACGTGTCGAAAATCCCGATCCTATCGCCGATATTCTCGACATCTTTTCCGAATTCTACATCTGCCGTTTCAATGCCGACGGTCGGCCCATCCTCGGTACGGGGCGTTATCGGATGGTGGAATTCGAACAGTCGAAGCGCGCCATACTGGAGCGGGTGAACGGCGAAGCCGGACCGCAGCGCATCGTGGCGCTGGCGGAAAAACATGCGGAAGCGCGTTATGCTCAGCTCAGGGACGGCAGTATCGATGCAGCGCTCAATCTGGAACGGGTGGAAGGCCGCCTCGTGCTGGACACTGCCTTTGATTGGGGCAGGGCGATCAATACGTTGTCGGTCATGTACTATCTGAATTGCAGCCAGGGCGTCTTCCGCTCGGCGCAGGCGCGACTTGCTGTCAACCATGCAGTGAATACCGCAGCGATTGCCGAAGAGATTTTCCATGGTCTTGCCGTGCCGTCCTCGACCATCGTCAGCCCCTTCCATCTCGGAGCCGGCAAGGCGAACCTCTCTCCCATCGGCTACGACGCGGAAGAGGCGAAACGGCTGCTGGATGATGTCGATGTGGGCGGACCAATCCAGTTGCGTACGCCGACCTTCATGCCCGAACGTTCGCCGGAGGTGAGCCGTTTCGTGGCGGCTTCGCTGGAGGCGGTGGGGCTCGAGGTCAAGGTCGAGACGGAGCTCGACCGGCCGGAATATGCGCGCCAGATCGGCCGCAAGGAAATGGGCGACATGGCGATCTTCGATTCCTCGCCGCACAGCACCTACCGTATCCTGAACGACAAGATTTCAGCCAAGACGAAAGCCGTGTGGTGGCAGGGTTACGACGACCCGGAGACCGAGGCGCTGATCGCAGCGGCCAACCACGCAGTCGATGACGCCGGCCGGGAACTGGCCTATGCGCGCTGCCTGACCCGACTTCATCAGAACCCGCCCTGGCTTTATCTCGTTCATCCCATCGATGTCTTTGCGGCGCGTAAAGGCATCGGCGGACTATCGATCGATCACAAGGGCACGCTCAACATTCGCTGAGCCCAACATTCGCAGATCCAAGGATAAGACGATGGAAAAAGACTATTCGATCACCTTCTTCTACTACGAAGACATCCATGCCGTCGCTTCCTTCTACGAGAAGGTGCTCGGCTTCGAACTGGTGCTGGACCAGGGCCTGGCGCGCATCTATCGCATCGCCGGTAAGTGCTATTTCGGCATTGTCGACGGCAACCGCGGCCACCTGAAACATCAGGAAAAGAGCGCGGTCCTCTTGACCATCGTCGCGCAGGATGTCGAAGGCTGGCACAAGCGCATGAAGGAAGCCGGGGTGAAAGGCTTGTCGGATATGCTGCGCGGCACCTATTGCGAACACTTCTTCTTCGAGGACCCGGCCGGCTACGCAATCGAAATCCAGCGTTTCCATAACCCGGATGTCGCAAAATTGTTCTGATGGGGGCCGATCAATGACCGTACCGACCGTGATGCGTGACACGCTGTTCTCGAAGGCTCATGAATTCGGACAGGCACCGTTGCTGTCGCTGCCGGACGGTTCGGTGGCCGATCTGCAGGCCGGCTATATCCCGCTGCTCGTCAATTTCAGCTTCGAGGACAAGGCCGCCAAGGGCCTGCGCAAGCTGAAGGAGCAGGCGGAGCCGGAACCGGTCGTTTATTTTTCGGCATTGGAAATGGCCCGCGACCATCCCGCGCTGCTGCTGGCGGGCGAAACGGGCAGCGGCAAGACGAGCTTCGCGCGCCATCTCGCCTTCAGGCTCGCGGGCGAGAGGCCTGTGATGGCACCTCTGTCGCGTAACGATCTCGGTGCCGTGCATGATGAAAGCTGGGGGCTGGAAGACGTCCTGCCGCTTTATGTGTCGGTGACAGCCGGCAAAACGTTCACGGAATTGATGGAAGCGGCGTTGCCGGAGAACGAGGCCCTCCTGTCTGCCGAGGCATGGGCGAATTCGGATGCGACCTTGCTGGTTATGCTCGATGGTATCGACGCCGCGGGTGCCGACGGCCTTGCACTTCTGAGCGAAGCTCTGCTCTTTCAGGCGCTCCATCCACGCATTCGCCTGCTGGCACTCGGCGAGATTTCCGTCGTCAAGGGGTGGGCGCTTCCATCGGGCTTCGTGCGTTATGACCTCCTGCCGCTGCTGAAGGTCCAGCGCCGTGATGCAGCCAGGCGGCTCGCCGGGCTTGATCTCGATGCGACAGGCATAGCGCTGGGAGATGCCGCGGCCAATCCGGCTCAGTTCGCCATGGCGATCAATGGCGAGAATGCCGGCGAGACTGCCGAAGCGATTACTGATGATTGGCTTATAAAAGTATGCGGCGATGTCGGGACGGCGGCGTTCCTCTCCGGGCTGGCGTTCGACGCGCTGACTGGGAAGCTTGACGATCCCACAGTTCTGCCGGTCACGCGTGTGCGCCAGCTGCTTGCCGCACGCCATCTCGCCTCGCGGTCTGCAGAAGAAGCCGTCCAGCCTTTCCGTCAACGCCCCGATCTCTGGACACCGGTGCTCAGGAGTCTTGCTCTGCGACTATCCGGCTCGGAACGGGCAAGCGCACTGATCGAAGCTCTCATCGAGGGTAACGGCGACGAGGTACGGCGCGGTGCGCTCCTTGCGGCCGATCTGCTGACGGAACCTGGCTCGCTGCGGGATCTCGTCGCAAATCACCTTCTGGCAATTGTCCGGGATGGCGCATTGTCCGCGCCGGAGCGCGAAAAGGCGGGCCGCAAACTGTCGGTCTGGGGTGATCCGCGCGATCTTGATGCGCTGGCGGATGTGCCGGGCGGTACCTTCACCTTCGGTTCCAACACTCATCCCAACTCTGCGCCGCCGCATCAGGTGTCTGTCGATGCCTTCCGTATAGGTCTCTATCCTGTGACGAACGCCGCCTATAGCGCTTTTGTCGTGGAAACCGGACGGTTATGGCGCAGCCCGGACGGCTTTGCCGAGGATCGCCGCAATGCGCCGGCCGCGGACCTGACCTGGCGGGATGCGCGAGCCTATTGCGACTGGCTGACGGCGCGCTGGCGTGCCGGAGGCCGGATCGGGGCAGACGAGACCATTCGTCTGCCGACGGAACCGGAATGGGAGCGCGCTGCGCGGGGCGATCAGCCGGATGTGGGCGACGAAATCATCGTTTATCCCTGGGGCAATACCTGGGTCGACGATGCCGCAAATTCCGAGGAAGCGGGTTTCAACAATACCTGCACGGTCGGCCTCTTTCCCAAGGGGCGTTCCCCCTACGGGTGCTACGAAATGGCCGGTCAGGTCTGGGAATGGGGCACAACGCTCTGGGGTGAGGATATGGGGACGCCGAGTTTCAAATATCCCTATGCGGACGACGGTCGCGAGACGACGGACGCTGCACCGTCCGTCCGCAGAGTGTTGCGCGGCGGCTGTTTCTCCAGCGGCAAGCTAAAGGCCTGCTGCACCTATCGCGGTAGCCTTGAGCCCGACGGTTTCTGGCGCGGGAACGGTTTCCGGATCGTGGTCGCCAAGGTGACGCGTCATGATGCAACGGTCGATCCTGGCTTTTCCGAACGCCTCTTGGGGTAGCAGTTGCATATTGGAGATAGGCCGGCATGAGCCGGCCTCCAAAGCATCACGCCGGCCGCTCTTCCGCCGCGTTTGGCCGCCATTTGATGAGCTTGCTCTCGATCACGTCGAGAATCCTGTCGATGATCAGGAGGGATCGTTCGCCGTCGTGGAGGCACCCTCTCTCCGGCGGCCGAGCGGTTTATGACGATGTTAATTGGAACCTGGGCCGAGGGTGCACCGAGTGGAAACCCATAGTCGCCGGAGAAAGCTCACAGGCCAAACAACGCGTTGGCGTGATATGTCCGCTATCTGTCCACAACGGACATTATCATTTATGAATGAGGCGCTAGAACTATCTTCATACTCATCATTGGAGATAACAAAAATGTCCGCCAGCACCGCACTTCTTGTCATCGACGCTCAGGAATCCTTCCGTCATCGCCCCTACTTCCGTGAGGAGGGCGTCGCGCTTTATGTCGAACGCCAACAGGCCCTGATCGATGGTGCAAAAGCGTCCGGCTTTCCCGTCATCCAGATTTTTCACGTCGAGGATTCCGGAGCATTTTCCGAAGCCTCCGGCCTCGTTCGCCCGTTTGCGCCGCTCCGCATCGACGCGGACGCCGTCTTCCGCAAGCGCCGGCATAGCGCGCTTGTCGGCAGCGGACTTGATGTCTGGCTCACGGGGCATGGCATCCGTAGCCTCATTGTTTCCGGTATCCGCACCGAGCAATGCTGCGAAACCACGACCCGGCATGCTTCCGATCTCGGCTATGCGGTCGACTATGTCGGCGAGGCGACGCTAACCTTTCCGATGACGGATGTTACGGGCCGCGAATGGAGCGCTGCGGAAATCCGTGCCCGCACCGAATTGGTGCTGGCCGATCGCTTCGCCCGGATTGCGACCGTCGAGGAGGCGCTGGCTCAAGCTCCGAAGCGCGCCGCAGCATGACAGAAGAAGAACGGCGGCGGAGCGTCCCTGTCTATGTGGTTGTGCCGCCGCGCACTCTGTTGCTGGACATCGCCGGACCAATGGAGGTGTTGCGAAGAGCCAACCTGGAGCAGGCAGCGGTTCGATTCTCCATCACCTATATCGGACCGTCCGCCGACATTCTCAGTTCGACCGGACTCGGCCTGACCGGAATCAATCCTTTGCCTGCGGATCTTCCAGATGGAACTCTCGTCGTCGTGTCGGGCGCGGTTGACGAGCCGCTGGGTGCGATCATTGACACAAGAAACACCGATGCCCCGCTGGAAACCGAAATCGTCGAATGGTTGAGGCGAAGCGTGCGGCCTGGCATTCGTCTCGCAACGATCTGCTCCGGTGCGCTGCTTGCCGCGCGCGCCGGTTTGCTAGAAGGCCATGAATGCACCACGCATTATAGCCTGCTCGCCGACCTGACCCGTTTTGCGCCAACGGCGCGTGTCCGGGAAAACCGGCTTTATGTTGAAGACGGAGAGAGATTGACGAGCGCAGGTGTCACGGCGGGCATCGACCTGATGCTGGCCGTTATTGCGCGCGACGTAAGTCATGCGACGGCATTGGCGGTTGCCCGCAATCTCGTCATCTATCTGCGCCGAGCAGGCGCCGATCCGCAGCTCTCGCCTTGGCTCGAAGGGCGCAATCATATTCATCCTGCCATTCATCGCGCCCAGGATGCGGTCGGTTCGGACCCGTCGCGCGACTGGTCGTTGGAAACGCTGGCGCAGGTCGCCGCGACAAGTCCCCGCAACCTGTCGAGGCTTTTCAACGAGCATGCCGGCATGAGCGTGATCGACTATGTCAACCGCATGCGCATAGCCCTCGCCAGGGAGCTCGTTGTCGGCTCGAGGCTGGATATGGAAAGCGTTGCCGAACGGGCCGGATTTTCATCGGCAAGGCAATTTCGCCGCGCTTGGCGCAGGCTGCATGATGCCTCGCCTGCGCGTGTGCGGGTCGGCAAGGTCTGACTGGATCCAGCGTGATCTCGATGCATCTGGTAAATTGATGTTACGAATACCAAACTTACCTACAAAGCGTTTGTAGATATCTGCCATATTCGCTTTTGCCCAGCTTCTTGCCGACGGCCTCCAGCTGGTTGTCATCTATAAAGCCTCTGCGCCAGGCGACCTCTTCAGGGCTGTTGATCTTGATGCCCTGCCGCTTCTGCAGGGTGCCGACAAAATTCCCTGCTTCCAACAAACTCTCGGGCGTGCCGGTGTCGAGCCACGCAAAACCGCGGCCCATCTGTTCGACGTTCAACTTGCCACGTTCGAGGTAGACCCGGTTGACATCGGTGATCTCCAGCTCACCCCGCAGCGACGGCTTGAGGTTTGCGGCAATGTCGACCACGTCCTTGTCGTAAAAATAGAGCCCGGTCACCGCCCAGTTGGATTTCGGTACCGTCGGCTTTTCGACGATCGAGATCGCTTTCATTGCCTTGTCGAACTCCACGACGCCATAACGTTCCGGATCGTGGACATGATAGGCGAACACCGTCGCACCATCGTTGCGCGCCGCCGCACTTTCAAAAAGCTCGGTGATGCCATGGCCGTAGAAAATGTTGTCACCGAGGATGAGGCAGGACTGATCCGATCCGACAAAATCGGCACCGATGATATAAGCTTGAGCAAGACCTGCAGGCGAAGGCTGTTCTGCATAGGAGAGCGAGATTCCCCAAGCCGAACCGTCACCTAACAGGTTGCGAAAATCGGGCAGATCATGCGGTGTGGATATGATGAGGATGTCGCGTATTCCGGCCAGCATCAACGTTGAGAGCGGATAATAGATCATCGGCTTGTCGTAGACGGGCATCAGCTGTTTCGACGTGACAAGCGTCATCGGATGCAGACGCGTCCCGTTGCCGCCAGCCAGAATGATACCCTTCATCGACAACTCTCCTCGGATGCCTTTTCCATGCCGGCCTGTTTTTCCGGCGCATCGCAGGCCAAGAGCCTTTGCAATGTAGTCGCAGTCGCGATTTTCCAGTTGGGCAGACGGACACCGTGAACCCTTTCGAGTTTGCTGCAATCCAGCCTCGAATTGTTTGGCCTGCGAGCCGGTGTCGGATATTGCGCAGTCGGGATCGGATGGACGATCGCTGACGGGCCACCCATCTCGACGGATATGCGGAAGATCTCGGAAGCAAAGTCTGCCCAGCTGGCCTCACCGCTTCCCGCCAAGTGGAATATACCGCGGAGGCGTCCGTCCCGTGACGACAGCAAATTGTCGGCAACCGTTAATATGGCATCGGCGATATCGAGTGCAGATGTCGGATTGCCGTATTGATCGGCGACGACAGCGAGCTCGCCACGACTTCCGGCAAGATGTAACATCGTGCGCAAAAAGTTCTTGTTAAAGGGGCTGTAGACCCATGCGGTCCTGAGGATGACGTAATCTGCTCCCGACGCGACCAGACGACGTTCGCCCTCAAGCTTCGATTGACCATAAACATTGAGGGGCGCGACGGGGTCACTCTCATAATAAGGCGAAGTCTTGCTGCCGTCGAAGACATAGTCCGTCGACAAGTGAATAATCGGCACGTTGAGCTTGGTCGCGACGCGACCGATCTCATCTATGGCCGCACTATTGACGACAAAAGCTTTGGCGGCGTCGCTTTCCGCTTGGTCGACGGCAGTATAGGCGGCTGCGGAGATGATCAGTTCAGGTCTCGCTTCCACAAGAGCTTTTTCGATCGTTCCGATATCGGCAAGGTCGAGATTGGGTCTTGCGAGCGGAATAATCTCTATCTCGCCGTGGCGCTCGGCTCGCTCGATCAGAGACTGCGCGACCTGCCCGCCACGTCCGGTGACCACATACCGCCGTGCCATCATTTGCCTCCGGATCGGTTAAGGAGGCCGAGCCGGCCACCGCCGTATCCCTGACGAAGCGGCGCCCACCACCATTTGTTTTCTAGGTACCACTTGACCGTCTTTTCGATCCCGGTATCGAAGTTTTCTTCCGCCTCCCAACCCAGTTCCACCTCGAGCTTCGTGGCGTCGATTGCGTAACGTGCGTCATGCCCTGGCCGGTCCCTGACATATGTGATCAGTCGCTCGTGTGGGGCTTTCTGCGGCCGGAGGGTATCCATGATCGAGCAGATGCGCTTGACCACCTCTATGTTGCTCCGCTCGTTGCGGCCGCCGATATTGTATGTTTCGCCAATCCTGCCGCGTTCGGCGATGAGGTCCAGCGCCCTTGCGTGGTCCTCGACAAATAGCCAGTCGCGGATATTGGCGCCGTTGCCGTAAACTGGCAGCGATTTGCTCTCTAGAGCATTCAGCACAATCAGCGGGATCAGTTTTTCAGGGAAGTGATAAGGGCCGTAATTGTTCGAGCAGTTGGAGACAATAACCGGCATGCCATAGGTGCGGCCCCACGCTTTGGCCAGGTGATCAGAGGCTGCTTTGGACGCTGAATAGGGAGAAGAGGGATCGTAGGGGGTTTCTTCGGTGAACAATCCGTCTTCGCCGAGAGAGCCATAAACCTCGTCGGTTGAGACGTGGAGAAAGCGAAAGTCTGTTTTCGCTTTGCCGAAGAGATCCTGCCAGTAGTGCCGGGCTGCCTCCAGCAAGGTAAATGAGCCGACGACGTTGGTTTCGACGAAGTCGCGGGCGCCAGTTATAGAGCGGTCCACATGGCTCTCCGCCGCCAGATGCATGACTCGGTCGGGTTTGAAACTGTCGAACGCCTCCTGCATCGCCGCTCGATTGCAAATGTCTGCCTGAAGGAAACGATGCCGCGGATTGTTCTCGACGGTGGCGAGCGACGCCACGTTGCCGGCATAAGTCAGCTTGTCTACGGTCAAGACGTCGTAGTTTCTGACGAGAACCAGATGACGCACGACAGCCGATCCGATGAACCCGGCTCCGCCGGTAACAAGGACGCGCATTGTATGTCCCCTAGCTGCCATCAGCTATTGTGAATGACGTCGTCTCAAGCTCCGCGAGACGCGGTTGCATCCGATCTCTCTGCGAAAGCACGGCGCTTTCTGCTGTCACGGGCCACCTGATGTCGAGCTCCGGGTCGTTCCATAATATTCCACGGTCATGGTCGCGGCTGTAGTAGTCCGTTACCTTGTAAGAGATGATGCTGTTGGGCTGAAGAGTGCAGAACCCATGCGCAAACCCGGCCGGAAGCCAGACCTGGCAACCGTTCTCGGCGGTCAGTTCCGCCTGGACATATTGCCCAAAAGTTGGTGAGCCTTTCCGGATGTCGACTGCGATGTCGAGGATGGAACCGGCGATGCACCGGACCAGCTTTCCTTGGGCGTGAGGTTCAGCCTGAAAGTGCAGTCCTCTCACCGTTCCAGCGTCTACCGAAAGCGACTGGTTATCCTGGACGAAATTGAAGGCACCGATGTTTTGACCAAAGAGGTCAGACCGAAAAGTCTCTGAAAAATATCCGCGATGGTCTCCATTTTTTTGGGGCGTCACCAGCACGACGTCGGGGATTTTCGTTCGTTCAAATTGCATGTCTTCCTCGCACTCAGACCGCTAGGCCATCTCAAAGAGCTTTTTCGTTTTTGTGCCGTTGCAACGAAGCCGGTCTCGTCTTCTCCAGGGGAACGCATGCAGGCGAGAAACATCTTGTGTGAACGCAGGGTGCGGTTGGTATTTTCCGAACCGGATAAAATTCCCATAGCCAAGAATAGGAGATTAACAAATAGATATTCCTATAGAGCGTGTAAATATGTTATTGTTGTTAAGCAACATTTTACGAAAATCGCGCGATGGAATAAATATAGTTCAAAAATTGAATTATTTTTATTCTGTAATTGCTTGATGGTGACCGTATGATCATATTTTCGGATGAAAACCTAGAGGTGATACATCATTCCGGGTCGTCTCCCTATCTTCTCGTCACATTTAACGAAATGGAGATGAGGGCGAACGGCAGTCGTTTCTGGGGGCAGCGATTGTGTGAGAAGGCCGGCATTTCGGCGCTCGGCTTCATCAGCAGGCGACCGAACTGGTTTCCAGCGGCGAGCGTCGTCAAGGCCGTCGAGGCGGCCGCGCCTATCCTTCATGCGACATCGGAGCGGATCCTCTACGGGCATTCGCAAGGCGGCTATGCGGCATTGCGCTATCGGAGGCGCTTCAATGCCACAGTGGCTGTCGCCTTCTGCCCGCAAGTCTCAATCGATCCGAAAGCCGTTCCTTTCGACGGCAGGTTTACGCGCCATTTCTCGCCCGATCTCCACGCCAATATGGGGATCGCGCCTGATCACGCGGCCGGCCGGGCCTATCTGTTCTTCGATCCGTTTCACACCGTCGATCACCAGCACGCGGTTCGGATCACGGCGCTACAGGAAAGGACCCAACTGGTGCCGGTCCATATGACCGGCCATGGCACCGTTCGCGCCTTTACCGGGACGGCGCGCGCGCTCTCGGTGATCGAGGCCTGCCGCGGAGACGATCTTCCGGGTCTGCGCGGTCTCGCCCGCGCAGCGCGCGTGACCGCGCCAATGCGGCCCTATCAGATCGCCATGACGGCGATAGCTCGGCATCGGGCCTGGGCCGACAGGTTTCACGCGCGCTTTGGCCCAAATTTCTCTCCTGTCGAGCAGGCAAACTTCCTCTACCACCGGGCCAATCGCCATATTCGCGACGGTGAGCTTGTGGCGGCGCGGGCCATGCTTGCGGACGCCATGGCGTATCAGCCGGACAATCTCGGCTTCGGCCGTCGGCTGGAGGAACTGGACGGCCGTATCGCCCGGCTCAGAGCGGCCGGTGCCTTGCATTCGTGATCCGAATGTTGCCGAGTCTGCCCGGACAAGGCGGCCGTCGCGAAGAAGGACGGTCCTCTTGGCGTTTCCTGAGGCGAGCGTCTTAAAGCGCGGGCGACAGAAGCTTGGGGCTCTCGGCGATCGCGGCATCGAGTTTCCGCCGCAGCAATGTGCGATAGAGCTTGACGTGTTCCCGCGCGCAGGCGGCGCGGTCGGCGGGTTGGCGCATGGAAACGCGCAGCCGCTCCCAGATTTTGCCATCGCCCAGCACCTCGACGATGCGATCCGCGAGATCCTGGCTGCTGCCGGCGCGAAAGTGCAGGCCATCCTTTCCGTCACGCACCTTTTCGGCCATTCCGCCGATATCGGAGCAGATCATCGGCCTGCGGTGGAGCAGAGCTTCCTGGATGACAACGGGCGAGTTTTCCCACCAGACGGACGGCAGAACCACCCAGTCGACGGAACGCATGAGACGTGGCACGTCCGCGTTCTGGTAGGCGCCGTAGAAGCGAACGCGGTTGCCGGCGTCGGCGATGAGCTTCTTGATCCGTTCCTGGAATTCGACCGGCTGTCGCTCAAGATTGCCGCCGAAGATCATCAGGCAGGAGTCTTCGCCCCATATCTCCTTCGGGATACGCGAGACGGCGTCGATCAGGATATCGGCGCCCTTGAATGGAGTCATTTGTCCGAAATAGGCAAAGCGATTGCGGCGCGGCTTGGGACCTTGAACCTCGCGCGCGGGCGCCGCTGTTTCCATGGCGATGCCGTTTTCGATCACGCTGATCTTGTCTCTTTCGATGCCCCATGCGGCGTAGCGATCCGCCAGGAACCGGCTGGGGGAGATGAAAGCGTCGGCAAGGCCGAGCATGCCGCGGGCGAACAGTTCCCGCTTCAGGAAACGCGAGACGGGGATCTCGGGAAAGCAGCCGTGGCAAGCAACGGGGGAGGCGGTTTCGCAGAGCTGGCCGGAAGGCCGTTTCACCATCTGCCCGTGATTGTGGCAGATCGACAGATATTCATGGAACGTGACGATGATGGCGGCGTGCGGAAACGCTTCTCGCAAAGCATAGAGTGCTTCGAGGCCGATACCGAGAACATGATGGAAATGGATGACATGGGGCCTCAGATCGCGCGCAAAACGCAAAAGGTCCTGGCTGATCGCCCGGGTATCGCCGTTCGACAGGAAGAAGTGGTCGTAATCGTCCGTGTGGAACAGCAATTCGTCCTCGACGAGGCGCAGGCTCATCAGCGCAGATGCGGCGTGTCGCGGCACCGGGTGACCGATCCGAGCGAGATAAACCGATTCCACGTTCGGCAATGCTTTCAGGCCGAGATGCAGGTTGTGGGACGCGATTTCCGCCCCGCCGAGCGAGACCGATGGATGCGCATGCGAGACGACAAGGACGCGAAGCTGCTCGTTCATGCGGGCCTCTTTTCCAGGTGCTTTTCAACGGTGAGGATAGGCAGCCATTGGCTCTTGAAGATCTTCCGGTCAATCTCTTCCACCAAGGCCGCCATCGCAGGACTATCGCCGGCGCGGGCGTCGTCGCAGCCCCACATCTGCACGGACGGCAGCAAATAGGAGTCGAATCCGGACCGGCTGAGGCGGAGGCCTAGATCCACACCCTTTTCCTGCGCACCGAGATAGCCACCGCAGAAGCTGCCAGCGCCCGACAGGGCGTCGCGGGGCATGATGCAGCATTCGAGCGAGGCCGCTGCGATGTGAGTCACGTTCATGTCGGTAACCGCTTTGAGCGGATATCCGGCGTAGCGGCCCACGACCGGCTGGTCGTCATTGCCGTCGTCGATCCAACTTCCCGCCCAGCGAACAGAATGGTCTTCGTAAGCCAGGACGGGCGAGATGATGCTTCCTTTCATCGTGGAAGCAGCAGCGACGAGCTTGCCATACCAGCCTCTCCCGTGCGGGATCAGTGAGGCGGAGAGCGACACGACCGTTTCACAGGAAAGCGCCTGCGTGCCCGCTTCCAGCATGTCGTAGACGTCGCCCGTTCCCTTCGTCGATACCAACCTGACCGAAAGGCGATAGAAACGCGCGAGTTCCTTGAGGCGGGCGGCCTGCCTGCGAAACCGCTCGGCAGGCATGGCAATCACGATTGGCGCGCCCCGGGTTTCCGGATCGAGTGCGAGCAGGGCAAGCAGCGGGGAGATGTCCTCCTCGCTCTCGCCTACGCCGATGATGATCGGCAGACCGTTTTCCTCATCGAAGAATCCAGCGTCGATGATCGTTTCGATGGCCGGCGCTGATCTTCCTGATGATCGTGTCAGGAACGGAACAACGTGTGTATCGACGATCGCCGGCAGCGCGCTGTTGACGGGATCGATCGAGCCGATCTGGCGCAATGCCGCCGAACGTGCCGAAAGGCGCGTCGGTTTGACCGGCAGAAACGCACGGCGCGAATCCTGCAGCGTCAGCTCGAAATAAAGGGACGCGCCTGGATCTTCGCCCGGTAACTGGGCGTGGGCAACGAAGCCGTGGGCGCGCTGATCTCCCCGCAGACCCGGCACAAGGTGCGTCTGGTCGTTGAAACTGTCCGCGACGTCGGGGCGATCGAAGCGCGTCCAGTGTTCGTCGAGGCGGATTGCAGCATTGCGTCGGCGCAGCTTAACTGTCGCGACGTGGCCATCGGGGTCATACAGCCAGCCGGAGATGAGGAGATTTCCCGCATCGGCCTCGAATATACTGTCTATCCCCATCCGGACGGGATAGGACAGGCCGGAGACGGTTTCCTTGCCCTCGAAACTGTTGGCGGCGGCCCGCAGGGACAGGAGCACGTCCGGCGTGCTGTGGGTGCGCATCAGGACCGACCGGATATGTTCGGGGGTTTCCTGCGGATCGGCGATGCGCTTTCGAGGGTGGACCGCAACATGCCTCCAACCGGCGCGCCCTCGAAAGATCAGACCTTCAATGTCGGTAGCGCGGGTAGCCTCGTCCGTCTCGAGAAGGCCGACAAAACCAGCGGCGCCATCGGGAGCGTCGGGACGTGTAAACGTGGCAATACCGCATTCCGCGACCACCGGCATTGCCCTTCCGATCAGGGACATCCGGCAAGGCCCCGGTGCCATGCCGCGGCTCCAGCCCTGCAGGAATGTCACGCCATCATGGCTCTCGCCGATCACTTCGACGAAGCCATCAGTGGCGTGGGTCGCCTGTAAAAGCGTGGTTATGGTGAGAAGCCTGCGGCGGCTGAGATTGCCGGTCATCAGAGCGTCTACGAGCCGGTTTATGACGGCGGCCGACTGAGATCCGGCGGACTCGAGCATGAGGGCGGCCGCTTCCTCCGTTGAGGCAAGACGGGGCGCAAAGATGTAGGGCGTGCCCGTCTCCTTCTCCGTCTCTCCGAAGCGTATCGTGGTCATGGCAAGGTCCGTGTCCCCTGCCGGAAGGAGCGCCGCAAAGCCGTGCTTGGCCCGCGGTGAGGATGCGGCCAATCGCCATTCCGAGACAAATGCATTTCGCGTATCGGCCTGATTTTCGCCGACGCCAACCGTCACGTCGCCGGCCGGGACTTGGCCGAGGCCTATAATGAGCAGGGTTGCCTCGTCGACGCGGCAACCGATAACCCTTCCGGAGCGCATCGCCCTGCTCGCCCCCTGCTTGGCGGGCGTTGGTTTGGTGACCAGGGGGCCGGTGACCGGAGGGTTGGTAACCGTGGGGGATTGTTCCGTAACCAGCATGCCTTGCGCTCCCTCGGTCAGATCCTGAAAATCAGCGCAAGGCCGGCGCCCGCGGCAAATCCAACGAGAACGAACAGCAGCAACAGCATGGGTTTGAATTCGGCGTTCGCCCGCTTCTTCAATGCGTTCAGGTTCTTCTCCATCCCAGCCACGACCCCGTCCAGCCGCATCAGGTGGACATCGAGGTCATTCAGCCGTTGGCTGACCTCCACCTTGAGGTTTTCGACGGCGTTGCCGATTTCAGTCAGGTCGGTGGTTTCGGGCTTGTCCGCATCGATTTCCGGTGTGCGCTGCAGGGAGCGCTGCGAGACCTGCAACTGCCGCTGCGACGCCATCAGCACATCAAGCTTGTCGAGCACTTTTGCCAGCGGCGCGGCGATCAGGGCTTCGGCTGCCTGTTCGTTCGGCTGCGGAACGCGAAGCGCCTGTTCGGAACCGCTTCCATTGCGCGCCATGACGACGATATCGTTGGCCCGCGAATGGAGGGGATCGGGCAGCGCGATTTCGAATGCGTGCTTGCCATCGCCGATACCGTTGCGTCGCAGGTCTGGACGGTTGCGATCGGCAACAGTCTCTGCGATCACCTTGCCATCGAGTAAGACACGGATGGTCAGACGCTGGTCCGGCGCCATCGGGTCGAATGCCCAGCCGAAGATCGTACCCATGTCGACGGCGTCCACACGGCCGTTCATCGGCTTGACGTTGTCCTGTTCGGATGCGGCATCCGGTCGTTCGGCGGGACTGGTCATGCGCTCTCCAATGCCTGAACCTGTGCCGTCTCCATCCACTTGAGATAGCGGCGGGCAGTCGTATCGATGTCGTCGGGCTTGCGGGCGTTTTGCGCAAACAGGTGCAGCAGTTTCGGGTCTTCCAGGATGTCACGCATCGCCGCGGCGAGCGCACGGGCATCATTGGGTGGGACGGTCAGGCCGTTGACGCCATGCTCGACCATTTCAGCCATTCCGCCGATATTGCTGGCGATGACCGGACGGCCTTGCGCCTGGGCTTCCTGAATGACCAACGGTGCGTTCTCCCACCAGACGGACGGAACGACGGTGCAATCAACCGCGGCCACCAGATCGCCGATATCTTCGCGTCGATAGGGGCCTCGGGCCTGCACGGATCCTGATGTTTCGGCAAAGCGCCGATTGATCTCCTCGACGAACGTCTCGCTCTGGAAAGGCGCGCCGCCATGGACGCGAAGTTCGAAATCCATGCCGTCGGCCAGAAGCTGACGCGCCGCCTCGAGCAATACGGTCACCCCTTTCCAGGGGTTGAGATTGCCGAAATATCCGAAGACCGGCTTCCCGCCCTGAAGCAGATCTCTTCGCAGGCCGGCTTTGCGGGCAGGAATGCCATTGGGAATGACGCTGATCGTATCTTCGTCCAGTCCCCATTGCACATAGCGATCCCGCAAAAAGGCGCTTGGCGAGACGAAGTGGTCGACCGTGCTCAACAGGGCCTTCAGGTGGCGTTCGCGCAAGGCAAAGCGATCGAGCGGAATATCCTTGAAGCAGGCATGGCAGCGGTCCGGGCTGGACTGATGACAAAGCTCCTTGCTGCCAGTGCGCACCATCAGGCCGTCATGGTGGCAGATGGGGTAGTAGTCATGGAGCGTCATGACGATCTGGCAGTCGGGCAGGGTGCGGCGGACGATGTGGGGGAACTCGGCGCCAAGCAGCAGCATGTGGTGGAGATGGACCACATCCGGCCGGAAATCGCGCAGCAGATCCGCTATGTCAGGCACGACACCGTAGAGGTCGATCTGGCTCATGAAGAAGCGGTCGAAATGTCCGGACCACAACAGGATTTCGTCTCCTGCTGAGCCGATGCTCTGGAAGCTCGTGCCAGGTCTTGCTTCGCGATGAATGTGGTTCGTGGCACCGAGAAACAGAGCTTCGTGGCCCTCGCGCTGATAGGCGCGAAACAGGTCGTGAGCGAATATCTCGGTTCCGCCCGGGTGGAGGGACGGATGGTTGTGGGCAGCGACCAGAATGCGCTTGCTCATCGGCCATTTCCCCGGCGCTTCGCCACAATGAAATCCTGATGGTGAGCCGCTTTGGTGCCGCGCCAATGGCCAAGCGATTTCAAGGCGACGGAGAGGCCGGCCCGTTCGAGCGCCTTGTCCAGAAAGCCGTCTTCGAAGCCGACCGCCGCAAGCGGCGCCTGGTTGGGTACGAACCAGCACGGGCTTTCGCCATAGCGGCGGAACGCAAGGCGCGGATCGCGCCGCCCGTGCTCGTCTGCCGCCGCGATCCGGTCGACCACGAAGGCTGTCATGAACATTCGCCCGCCGACTGACAGGACCCTGCGAACCTCAGCGAGGTAAACGAGGACTTCGGCAGGAGGCAGGTGAGTGACCACCGACGTCATGATGACGAAGTCGAAATGTTGATCCGGAAAGGGTAGTCTCAGGGCCCTGCCGCTGACCTTGCCGTTCGGGTTGTAGAGTTCGTGCGCGATATCCAGGCGCTGGAAGGCGAAATTGGAGTAGGCGGGCGTGATCGTCCGCTGGCACCAGTCGATGCCGCCCTCGACCGGATCGATGCCGTCGTAGCGGCTCGTTTGCGGATCGAGATACTGGGTAAGCGGCACGGCCATCCGGCCGATACCGCAGCCGATGTCGAGCACGCGGGCCTCTTCGCGCAGGCCGCCGATACGGATGAAGTGCCCGAGAAATTCCGCGCCTATCGCACGAAAATCACCGTCGCCCACGAAGACATTGGTGGGTTCGGGCTGCGGCAGAAAACGGTTGCCCCGAACGGCTTCAAGCAGCCAGCGAACGCGGTCCTCATCGACCAGCCGAGCCGGCTTGGGAGGGCGCACGAGTGCTATCTGTGTCACGCTGCGTTCCTTTCCCGGTCTCTCCCATTCGTGGTGGCGGGGTGATCTTGATCTCTGCCGAATGGGTTGGCCATCAAGTCGGTGATGTCGTCTTCCCAGCGTTGCGTGTGCAGCCACGAATTGTATTGGCTAGCAACGCCGCGCATATAGTCCTCGCTGCGGCGGATCGATCGGCGCTCGAAATGATACAGACAGGCGGCCGGCTCATAGGCGATCTGGAGCCCGAGACGGCGGATCTTGAGGCAGAGGTCACTGTCCTCGTAGTCGCCGATCACGTAGTCCTCGGTGAAGCCGCCGACGCGCTCGTAGGTGGCCCTGCGGGTCACGAGGCAGGCGCCGGTGACGCCGGGAACCTCGCGGGCTTGTTGGGCGGGCGCATAGTCGCCGGGCATGCCCTTGTTGAAATGGTGGTTCAACCAGATCCCGCGCTGGTCGCGGCCAAAATACAGGCCGGCATGCTGCAGCGATCCGTCTTCGAAGAGTAGTTTGGGGCCGATGGCGCCCAGCCTGCTGTTTTCCAGCAGCGGCCGCGACAGTATCTGAAGCCAACCTGGTCCCTTTGGCACGACATCCGAGTTGAGCATGACCAGAATGGCGCCGCGGGCAAAACGTGCGCCGGCATTGCAGGCCCGTGCGTAGCCGCTGTTGCGGTTCATGACGACCAGCTTCATCGGCAGTCCGTGCAGAAGGTGCAGGCCGCCCAGCAGGTGCTCCGTCTCATCCTGGATTTCCGGTGAATCGAGGACGAAGATGATCTCGGCATTGGCGACGAGCCACGGATCGGTGGCCATTCCCGACAGTTGGAAGCGCAGGAAATCGAGGACCTTGTAGAGGGGGATGACAATCGAAACGAGGGGTGTGGTTTCGGGCAGGCTGTAGTCCTTCGTGGTGTCGACCTCTATGGTCTTTCCCAATCGCCGTTCTATGTCCTGCAGGGCGGGCGCGAGGATCGTGCGGAAGGCACTGTCGACCGCATGCTGCGGCGGCACGGCGCGCAGGACATGGTTTCGTTGCGTTGCGGGCTCGAAAGGCTGCGGCTTCGGTATCAGCGGCCTGACCGCTCCCGAAGCAAGGCGCAACTGAAATCGCGGCTGCAGGAGCGGACCGGTGGATTCCGGCAGCGGGATCCAGGCAACGAAGCCGGTCACATCGGTCTTGCTCTTCTCGTCCTTGCCTTCCGCCCATGCCGGGAATTTGTAGCTGTTTGCGTCAAGCGGTACGGCCGTGCCGTCCTCCCTCACGTAGTCGATGCCGGCGAAGGCGGATGACAGCGCATGGAACCAGCCGCCTGCCAGAAGGCCGTCGTCGAGCGCCAGGGCGAGATCGACCTCCCCGGACGGGTGCATCGACGACTTGGCAACCCGGGTTGCAGGCAGCGGGGCGTTGACCTGAAGGTCGATCGCCGTCGCGACGCTGCCTTCCGGCAGGGCGGCGAGGCAACGGACGATCATTTCGCGCAGCTCCACCGCCTCACGGTTTTTGCTCCACCAGTTCTGAAGGCTGGGATGGCGAGGCTTGTCGTCAGCAAGCTGGCGGATTGCGGCACCATTCTTGCTCAGGAGGACGATGAGAAACGGAGGAGAGGGAAAAGGCGCCTCTGCGATGAAATGGCACGGTTGAAGACCGCTTTTCGCTCGGCGTCCGAGGACAGGCTTTACGGCCATGCGTGCGATCGAAGTCGCGCCGATCGCATAGATCGCTATAATGTCGCCGAGGTCCGGATTGATCGCCGTCTCGATCAGATGGCGTCCTTGGGCAACCTGGCAGACGATGCTGGCGGCCTGCGGTTCGGGCACGAGCGCATGAAGGGCGTCTTCAACGATCATATGGAAAAGATGGTCGCCAGCGATGCGGAAGGCGCTTCGCCAGACGGTCAGTAGGTTGTTGACGAACTTGATGCGGGAACCCGGCGCAAGATCCGTAAACAGCGCTTCCACATCGAGGGGCGTGAGCATGTGCGCCGGCTGCATCACGACGGTTTCAACGATGTCGCCGTGTTCCGTGCAGATGTCCGCGTTTACCGGCTGTTGTTCCGGTCGCATCGCCCAGAACATGCGCTGTCTTCCGTGGCCGAGTGGAAGCATCATGCTGACCAGCGGTACCGGTGACCGATCCATCGACAACAGGCACTTGGTGGTTGCGGGAAGGGGCGAGGGGAGATCCCAGACAAGGATTGCCAAATCCGCGCCGAGCCGAAAGATTTTTGCGTTTCTAAAAACGCCCGTGGCGTCGTCTATCGCTTCGTCGAACGTCACACGCGGCCCCTCTGAATCGGAGTTGCGCGCCCCGCGGGAGGAGGCAGGGCGCGCAGAAATCATGCTCAGTGAACGGTGAAGTAGTTCTCGGGATTGGCATGAATGTCGTCAGCGTCGACATTGACCAATGTCAGCGTATCGCCATGGCCGAGATCGACGACGACATTGCCGCCGACCTGGGTGACGCGCGAGGCCAGATCGTCCGGCGAGGTCACGTCGAGGCCATTGATGCCCTTCGAGATCTGCAGGATATCCTCGCCAGCGGTGAAGTCGAGAATGACGTCATTGCCGCCGCCGCCGCCGAACACGAAGACGTCATGGCCAGCACCGCCGACCAGGATATCGTTGCCAGCGCCGCCATCGATGATGTCGTTGCCGTCGCCGCCGTAGAGGATGTCAGCACCCTTGCCGCCGGATAAAAGATCATTGCCATGTCCGCCGAGCAGGGTGTCGTTGCCCTTGTCGCCGTAAAGAAGATCATCACCCCAGCCGCCGACAAGATTGTCGTTGCCATCTCCACCGTTCAGCAAGTCGTCGCCCTCGTCGCCGAACAGGGTATCATGTCCCTTTCCGCCGAACAGGATGTCGTCACCTTCACCGCCGAACACGATGTCGTGCCCGTTACCGCCGTTTACGAAATCATCGCCCCCATGGGCGCGGATGAAGTCGTTGAAGCGGGAACCGAACAGGGCATCGTCGTATGCTCCGCCTTCCAATGTGGCCATCTGCCTCTCCTCTTCAGGTTTGTACGAGTGCGTTGTCGGCGCGGGTGCGACGATTTCGCGCTTGAAATGTGCACTGCAAAAAACGGAAGCGCAAGCATGTCTCGAGACAAAATGCCAGATGTTGGGAAATATATTTCCTGAATTGAATATTACCGGCACATTACCCCAATAATCTCCAGTTATATAAATTAAAATTTCCGTATTTTACTTTGAAACCAATTCAATATTCGAAACAATTTCTGCTGTGCAGCATTTCTTTCCATTCAGATACTAATCTTCCCTGAAAGCGCGATTGAAACTTTCGAGGACGGGGGAGGTGATGTAGTCGATCGCGCGGCGTGGCTGGTGGATGATCAGCACTTCTGCCGGCATGCCGGGATAGAGGCGCACATCAGGGTTTGCCTTGAGCGATGCCGGGTCGAGTTTGGCGCGCGCGACGAAAAACGCACTGTTTGATTTCTCGTCGACCGACTGGTCCGCGGCGACATAAATGACCGTACCTTCCATCGGCAGGCGGGACCGTTGATTATAGGCCGTCAGCCGGACCTGGGTATGTGAGCCGACGGCGATGCTGTCGATGTCGCGAGGATTGACGCGCATCTCGACCAGCAGCGGCTCATTCTCCGGAACGATCTCAAGCAACGGTTGGCCGGGCGTGACCGCGCTGCCGGGGGTGCGCACCAAGATGTTGCTGATGATGCCATCCTGCGGAGAGCGGATCTCAAGGCGCCGCAGCACGTCCTTCGAAGCGGTGATCTGTTGTTCGACGTCGGCGAGATCGACCCGTGCGGTGGCGATTTCGCCGGCGATCGTCGACTGAAAGTCGCTTTCGATCCCAGTCAGCGCAAGCTGCGCGCCGGCTGCGGCCTTTTCGGACTGGGCCTTGTTGCCGACGAGTTCGCCCCGTTGCCTCGCAAGCTCACTGAGCCTGGAGTCGATCTCGATGATCTGGGTACGCGGTGCGGCGCCTATCTTCACCAATGAGTCCATCGCCGCGCGGTGCTCCTTGATGAAGCCGATTTGCCGGTCGGTCGCCTCGATCTGGATGTCGTATGACGCTGCCAGTTCGAGGTGTTCCTCGATCGTCTTTCTCTGGACCTCGACGCGTCCGAGCTTGGTCTCGCGCCGCTTTTCAAAAAATATCGTCTCCGCCCTGACGGAGTCGTCGATCGTAACACCCCAGGCGTCGCCGAAATCGCTTGGAAAACTGACTTGCGGCGCGTCATTCTGTTCAGCTTTCAGTCGAGCCAGTTTGGCGATCAGGCCAATGCGCCGGGCCTGAAGCGACCGGAGGCTGGAACGGGCGCGCGTATCCTCCAGTTCGATCAGGGGCTGACCGACGGTAACCTTGTCGCCCTCCTGGACCAGCAATCGGTTCATCACGCCGCCTTCGAAATGGCTGATAGTTTTTCGTTTCGAATCGACGATGACCGTGCCGTTGGCGACCGTCGCGCTGCTGAGTTCGACCGAAAACCCCCAGGCAAAAAATCCGCCGAAGGACACGAGGATCGTGGCGAGCCCCGCAATGACGAGACCGCGCAGCGGTGAACGGCTGTCAAACTGGTCGAACTCCAGGTTCGATGGGCCGGCATTCGGCAAGGCCGGTTGATATCGCTGGATTTGGCGCTCGGAGAGATCGGCGCGGATCGCGAGCTGCTTTTTCTCAATCATGAGGGGTTTGTGCCCGGTCATATTGCGGCTACCTCCCGGGCTGTTTCGCCCGGCATCGTGGCCGGAACCACGGACGTACGCGGTCCGAACTGGGTGATGCGGCCGTTTTCAAGCACGAGCAGCTTGTCGGCGACCTGCATGATGGCCGGCCTGTGAGCGATAATGATGACGATGGCGCCACTCTCGCGGGCGCGCTGGATCGCGCGGATAAGGGCTCGCTCGCCGATCGCATCCAGATTCGCGTTCGGTTCGTCGAGCACGATGAGGCGAGGTTGGTTGTAGAGGCAGCGCGCCAACGCGATACGCTGCCGCTGCCCTCCGGAAAGGGTCAGATGTCCGTCGCCGACCGGCGTATCGTAGCCGAGCGGCAGGCGCCCGACCATTTCATGAATGTCGGCCAGCCGCGCCGCCTCCAGTACCTTGTATGGATCGCTGTCCGCCATTCGCCCGATGTTTTCCCGAATAGTGCCTTCCAGAAGCGAGACGGATTGCGGCAGGTATCCGACTATCTGGCCGAACGAGCTGCGCTCCCAGAGATAGGTATTGTTGCCGTCGAGGAAGACACCGCCGGATGTGGGGCGCAGAACGCCGACCAGCAGGCGCGCAAGTGTCGATTTGCCCGCGGCGGAAGGGCCGATCACGCCCAGAACCTCGCCCGGAGAGAGGGAGAAAGAAATGCCCTTGATGATCGGCACATCCAGGCCGGGGGCTGCGTAAATGAGCTTGTCGACCACGATGTCGCCCGACGAATGCGGCGTCGGCATCGTCTGGCGGATCGCAACGTCCGCCGTGAGGATGGCCTCCAGACGATGCCAGGCCCCGGCCGCCAGCACCCACTGCCGCCAATTGTCGATGAGCGAATCGAAGGGAATCAGGAGGCGCCCAACCAGGATGCTCGATGCCATCATCGCGCCGGGCGTGATTTCCTGCTGCAGCACCAGAAATGCACCGGCCGATAGGGTAATGATCTGGATGGAATAGCGCAGGCTGCGGGTAATGGACGACATCGCCTTGCTCCTGCGCCCGCTCGTTTCAAAGGCGCTGAGGGCCTCCAGTTGCAGGGCGCGCCAACGGGCCGCCAGGGCCGGCAGCATGCCCATTGCCTCGATTGCCTCGGCATGTCGCAGCGAAGCACCGATCTTGGACACCGCCTCGATATTCGTTTGATTCGCCTCCTTGGTGAGTTGGCGGGTCAAAATGTCCGTAATCAGCCCGCCGCAGAGGAGCAGAGCGGCGGAAACGGCTCCGATAAGACCAAAAAGCGGATGCAAAAGGAAAAGGGCGCCAAGGAAAATCGGCGACCACGCCGCATCGAGGGGCGCAGTGACTGCTGACGAGGTCAGGAAACTTCGCAATTCCGAGATGTCCCGAAGCGACTGGGTGGCGCGCGACAGGCCCTGGTCGACCGAGGCCTGAACGGCGGCGGCCAGGACGGGCATGTTCAGTCGGCGCACAAGCGCACCTCCCATGGCCTGGAACGAGAGGGCACGGATGAATTCCAGGACACCGAGCACGACAAGGGCGCCGACGGCCAGAATGATGAGCATTCCAAGCGTGTCCATGCTCTGACTGTTGAGCACCCGGTCATGGACCTGCAGCATGAACAGAGGCATCGTCAGTTGTAACAAATTCAGGCACACGCTCAGTGCCGCGGCATAAAACAATCCCGACAGAAATACACGTTTTGCTTGTGATACCAGCAACCCTGGGCTGCTTTGTTTTCGACCTCCCCGGATTTGCCCCTTGATTGTTGTCCCATTTTGAACAGTATCGCGCATGGCAATTTGCCTCAAGTTAACGTTAGATCAATCAGTCGGAGGACGTATTTCGTTATAGCTAAACCGAAGGATAGTATTGCTTCCTCCAATCTGGCACATAACGGAGGGCTTATGCAAGCTCATGGCAATTGGGGGGAATGGGCGTAGTTGAATATTACTTCAATTTTTGAAGTATTTTCCTGAAATGGAGAGTGGGATGAAAGAAGAAGTTGTGCTTAATTTGCCTGTTGATCTGAACGGCGAACTGACAGTTCAAATGGGCCAGACGGCACAGACAGACCCCAAGCATCCTCAGGATGCAGAGTTGGGGGACCTCCAACAGGTTACATATTTCGAGCTCGCTCGCCTCATGGAGCGGGCAAGCCGGCGGTTCTCGGGCCTGATCCGTGCGGAGCTGACCAAGCTTCGGGTCGACGATATCGGGCCGGCACAGGCGATGATTCTGCTGGCAATCGGCGATTCGGAACTCTCGGTCGCCGAACTCCTGGATCGGGGGCATTATGTCGGCTCCAACGTTTCCTATTATCTGAAACAGCTTGGCGATGGTGACTACATCGATCGGGTTGCCTCCCAGCGCGACAAGCGGTCCGCACGCATCAAGCTGACGGAGAAGGGGCGGCAGCTCAGGGCAAATCTCCGTGACGCAGCGATGGCTTATGAGCGCGCGGTGAATCGTGGCGACCAGGAGCAACGGATGCTTGAAACGGCATTCCAGACTTTGCATCAGCTCGAGCTGGCTTGGGGCAGTACCCCACGGTACGGCGTTTGAATGGTGGGTGAGGGCGTGCCCTTGGCCGTGGGGGAATAGACGCGATGCACGTGGCGTTTGTTCACCGACGGGGTTTCGGTCAGTTCGCTGCCTTGGCCGCCCAACTCGCACAGCAGGGCAACGAGGTCAGCCTCATCACCGAGACCATAGATCAGAAGATCCCTTCCGTTCGAGTCGTTCGACATCGAGCGGAAGCGGGGCCGCGTGCAGATCCCCATATGGCCCGACATATGGGGACTCCCGATCACCATGCGCGAATCGGTCATCGCGTCGCCGAGACGCTCGATGCCATGGTGCGGCAGGGGATGGTTCCCGATGTCGTCGTCGGCCATATCGGCTGGGGAAGCATGATGTTCCTGAAGGATGTGCTCCCGCAGGTGCCCGCATTGGGGTATTGCGAGTTCTTCTACCGGTCGGAAGGGGCAGATATCGGGTTCTCCCCCGACGATCGGCCCGATCTGGAGACGCGCAAGAGGCTGCGGCTGCGCAATGTCGCGCAACTCCTGTCCCTCGAGGCCATCGAGGCCGGCATCAGCCCCACCCATTGGCAGAGAAGTCTCTATCCTGCCGACGCCCGGGGGCGCATTTCGGTGTGTCACGAGGGGATCGATACGGCGCGGTTTCGACCCGACCCGACAGCTTCGGCTACGCTTCCGGATGGACGCGTGCTGAGTGCCGATGGTCCTCCCATCGTCACCTTTGTGGCGCGCGATCTCGAGCCGTATCGCGGATTCCCGCAGGCTCTCGAGGCGGCCGCCAAGGTCGTGCGCCAACGGGCCGATGCTCTGTTCGTCTTCGTCGGAGGAGACGGTGTCAGCTATGGCGTGCCGCCGCCGGGCGGCGGGGCGTGGAAGGATCACCTCCTCAAGTCGCTGGACATACCGCAGGAGAATATCGTCTTTCCCGGCCCGGTGCCGCATTCGGTCTTACGGCAGATCTACCAGATCTCGTCCGCGCATCTGTACCTGACCTATCCCTTCGTCTTGTCCTGGTCGGTGCTGGAGGCGATGGCGTGTGGCGCGCTGGTCATCGGATCGGATACCGCGCCCGTTCAGGAGGTCATACGTTCCGGCAAAAATGGCCTTCTGGTGCCGTTCTTCGATACGGATGCACTCGCCGAGGCCATTCTCGGCGCCCTGGCGAATCCGGAACGTCATTTTGGGATGCGCGCTGCGGCGCGCCGGACAGTCGAGAGGCGTTTCCGGCTGGCGGAATGCCTTAATCGTCAACAGAATCTCATTGAAAAGCTGACCGGAAAGTCTTTTCGAGGCACTCAAGGTGCGACCTCATGATTATTACTTCAATTTTTAAAGTATATTTGGAGTGTATTTCTTTATATCGGTTGAATTTTGTTATTGTGCGCTGCAATGTTAGTTGTTAGGCTTCTCATCGAAGGCGCCGGATGACTTTGATAAAGTTTGGTTATCCGGGATATTTGTTCTTTGTTGCAGGGTAATTCTTCAGGGGCGGTGCGTGCTAAATTTGACGTCTTCCGGCATTGGGAAACAACTGGTGACGAGAAAGCTGATCGCGGCATCTGCCCGGGATCGGTCCTGCTTCGAAGGAAGCGATATCGAGCATCAGGTCGTTTTCCTCGATGCCGATGGCCTTCCTCCGGTGACATTGCAGAATGCTTTTCCATTGGTCGCCGTCGCCTATTCGGACGAGGGAGAGGCGGATCTGCAGGCGGGTCTGGCGCTGCTTGGACCATTGGGCACGGTCCCCGCCGTTCCCATCCGCCGGCTTGATCCCGCAAACAGGCCGGAAAGCCTCCCGCTTCTGCAGGCTCTGACCGAAGGCAGCGTCGGCCGGCTTGCGCGATACAGCGCCTCGATCACTTCGGAGCTTGCGATCCTGCGAAGGGAACGAGAAACACTGCTGGAAAACTACCGGGCGCTCGAAGATGCGTTCCAGGCGCGAAACTGGGAGCCGGTTTCGGAGATTTTCTCCCACGATCCGTATGCTGATCCGAAGGACGAGGGCATCGGGCCGCTACTTGCCGCAGCCTTTATCGAGCAACTTCTGCCGGTATCCAGCCTTGGCGTGGCGGGGTTTGCCCTTCACCTTCACTCGGTGCCCAGAGTCAGCGGAGAGCTTGTCGTCGCGTTGAGCTATCTCGAGAGCGGCGAAGGGGTTGCCGAGTGGACTGTCCCCTATGCGCAGCTCGTGCCGAACTGGAATTTCTTCTCGCTGCCCCGCGCCTGTGGGGGAGCTGCGCGCACGTTGCGGCTGCGGATCTCTGCGACCGGGCCGGAGACTATCGGCCTTTCGCTCGGCTATCCGATCGCCGGCGAGCGTTATTCGGCGCGCTCGGAACTTCCGCATCCGGATCTCGACCTGCGCCCGCTGGCGTTCAAGGTGTTCACGGGGTTGCCCGGGGTCAAGCCCACCAGAACCCCCAACATGATCGCGCCGAGCAACCTGCTTGAAGGCCAGTACACTGTCGACTATCGCTTGGCTGTCGCTACGTTGAGTCAGATCGCCGACGTTTCGGTCACGCCCATCGTCCCGGAATTCCAGACGGTGCGATTCCTCGAGCATGAGCATGCCATCGTCTGCCATCCATTGCCGAGCGGCATATCGGCCGGCGCGGTCAGCCGCGCCGTCGAGCCCGGAACGATATCCTTTTCGGTGACGGCCTTTATCGATCATCCGGAAGGCAAGCCCGCGGCGGTCAGCTTCCTGCTTGCGCCGGCAAATTCGAATGCGCGTTCAGAAGTCGCCGAGATCGCGCGAAAGGGCACGGCCAGACCGTCGGCATTCTTCAGCGGATGGCGCGAAGTCACTTCCAGCGAGGTCGTCAATATCAACATTCAGCTGGACGAGCCGGTACGCGGCCCGATGGATCTGATGATCCTCAGCCGCGCAGTGACGGATTCCGTCGACTTCTCCTGGCTTAAAGTGTCGGGCTTCAGGATGGTCAAGCAATTTACGGAGGCCACCGATGTCCGGTAACAGGGAGCCAGCGGACCTGATCGCCGTGGCCATGCCTCTCTACGGTCACGCGGCACTTGCTCTTGAGGCGATCGAGTCGGTGCTTGCCTCGAAACCCGGCAACTGCCGGATCGTCATCGTCGTCTCCGTCGACGGCGATCCGCGGCATGAGACGTTCGATCAGCTGCTGCTCTACGCCGCGGCCCATCCTTGCATCCATGTCATATTCGGCCGTAACGCCGGCCCGGGCGGCGCACGCAATCGCGCCATCGATTTTGTCATCGAGCACTTTCCCGAGGCGAAGGCCGTCTATTTCCTCGATGCCGACAACCGCATCCTTCCCGGCACGATCGAAACGCTTTACCGGCAGCTCGTCGCTAGCGGCTGCGGGTGGGTTTATACGAATATCGACACATTTTCGGTCAGCTGGCGCGCCCATTACGGCAATCGCTATTCGCGGCTGGTGCACTGCATCACCGACAATATCTGCGATACGGGATCGATGATCTCGATCGAGGTTTTTAAGGACGGCGTCCGCTTCAACGACGACCGGCAGAACGGTTTCGAGGATTGGGAATTCTGGCTGTCGTGCATCGAGCACGGTTTCGTCGGCATCCCCTGCCACGACACCGTCTTCGAATACAGGCTGAGGGCGGAAAGCCGCTTCAAGGAGGCGAACCGCGACCGCGCCACGTCGGTCAGCTTCCTGCGCAAGCGTCACATGCCGTTGTTCCAGCGCCCGATGCTGGTGGATTTCGAACACGAGGATTGCCCGCGTTACCTGTTTGCGCGGACGGAAGATACAGCGATCTCCTTCTTCACCGATCCCACCAAGCCACCGACGATGCTTCGCCTCGACGACATCATTCCGGCCTTCTGGGGCAATATCGGCGAGCCGGACAATGAACATTTTCCACCATTCCTGGTCGCCGGAAGCGGCGCGGCGCTCGATCTTCTGCGACGCTCGCGCATGCTGCCGAACGTGCTTGCTCATCTCGAGCGTCTGAGCGAGGTGAGCAACGTCGTCTTCGTCCAGCTCGCCAACGATGCCGCCCAGCGCAAGATCGAGCCGGTCATTCATGGGCCGGGCGCGCAAAAAATCGGCCCCGCCGATCTCGTTTTCCTGTCGACCCGGATCGTCCAGGACGTGGTCCAGAACAATGCCGTGGACTGGTTCGCCTCGATCGCAAGCCAGCAGGTATGGCCGACATCGGCCGTTCTGAAAGTGCGCTTCCCTTTTCCAAGAAGCCTCCCGCGCCGCTCTCTCATCACGCCTCAGCAGGTGATGATCAATTGCCTCAACGCGATTGCCTCGAGCCCCCTCCGCGAGACGGCGGGCAGGCGGTGGACCTGGCGCCCGGCGCGGCTCGTGCCCTATACCGATCTCCACAAGGCGTTGCGCAAGGAGATCGGAGGATCGCCGGTCCTGCCGCTCGGACACAACGAGGGCAAGCGCACCGTGGCGCTGCTCGTGCCGAACGCCTCGTTCGGCGGGGCTGAAAAGGTCGTCTATGCCGCGGCCCGGGAGTTGAAGGCGGCCGGTTACGAGACCCACCTCTTCGTGCTCGGCACGTCCCGGATGGACGTGATCGACGAATTCGATTCCAGCTTCGACTACATCCATTTCTGGGAGGCGGGAATTCCGGCCTGGGGAGGTTCGGGTTCTTTCCTCGGACAGGATTTCATCGCCGAGGAGCATTCTGTCGACTGGCAGGCGCTCAAAGGGCAGCTTTCCGGTTTCGACCTGGTGATCAACAACCACGTGATGGCCGTCCATCCCCTCATCGCGCGACTGCGCTCCGAAGGCACGCGCACGGCCTGCTATCTGCACGTCGTGGACAACACGGCCTTCAAGAGGCCCGCCGGTCAGCCCTTCGCAGCGATTGCCCACGAACATTGCTACGATGCCTTCCTGACCTGTTCCGAACAGCTCAAGATCTATCTGCACAGCTACGGTGTCCCGCACGAGAAGGTCTTCGCCGTTGCGAACGGTGCGAGCTTTTCGGTGCCGCCCAAAGCCCTGGCGGAGGTTCTGGCCGTCAGGCGGATCGAGCGCAAGGATGACCGCTTGCGGATTCTCTACATGGGCCGGTTCGATCAGCAGAAGGGCATCGACAGGCTGGCGGCGGTGCTCGCGGAATTGCGGGCCGCCAACGTCGCCTTCGACGCCCGGGCTATCGGGGGAGAAATTCTTGCCGATTCCAGGGTCTCCTGGAGTGAACGGCTGAAGGACCTCGGCGTCGACGTGCGCCCGCCGGTCTTTGCGAGCAAGGATCTCATCAAGGCGCTCGGCTGGGCCGATGTTCTCCTCATGCCGTCACGGTGGGAGGGCGCGCCGCTGATGATCGCCGAGGCACAGCAACTCGGCTGCGTGCCCATCGCGACCGCGGTTGGCGCGGTGGACGAGCTCATTTGCGACGGCGAGGACGGCATACTCATCAACGCGGCTTCCGATCCTCAGATGGTGAGGGAGATGGCACGCATTATTGAAGAGGTTGCGCGCAATCGCGGAAAACTTGCGCCGCTCATGGAGGGCTGCATCAGAACCGCCGCACACCGATCATGGACTTCCTCCTTCTCGGAGTTCATCGCGTGGAGCGATCGGTCCGTGAAAAATTCGTCACTGTCCCGCGCCGCGGTCTTTCGCGAGCAGGCGGCGGCAAATCCCGTGGTCGCGGCAGCTGGCTGATTGCCGGGCCGCTCCTTTGAAACAGAAAGGTCTTGTCGAATGCGCCCGCGAATTCTCGTGACGGGTATTCCCGGTCACTACACGCGCCTTGCCAATGGCGCCCATGGTTCGTCCGTCTCCTATTCGGAGCGGCAGAAGCAGCCGGAAACGAAAGAGGAGTTCCTGCAGGAGCTGCGCAACATCAGCAATACCGGGAACTACCTGATCGGCGAAGGCGCCCTGCGGGCGCTCGCGCCGCATGCCAAGCAGGTTCCCTTCTGGCATCTTTACAATCTGAGCAAGAGCGGCAGCGGATTCGATGAGTTCAACGCCAATTTCGATATCTGCGTCTTCACCTGCGCCAACCTGTTGCGCAAGGGGCTTTCCGCGGATGCCGAGGCGGATGTGCTGAGCCGGCTCAACATGCCGATCGTCATGCTGGGCATCGGGTTGCAGAACCGCAAGGACCTGGAAAACAATCTTCCGGAAGGAACGAAGCGGCTTCTGGCCGTCCTGAAGGAGCGAGAGCACTATTTCCTGACACGCGGCTACGAGTCCGCGGGCTTCCTGAAGGATCAGGGTTTTTCCTTCGTGCGCCCGACCGGCTGCCCTTCCGTCTATTTCATGCCGGACAACATGCGCCGGTCGATGAAGAAGCTGCCGAGCGTCAAGATCGGTAAGGCGAAGACCATTTTTTCGGGTTATCTCGGCGGCAATCAGGACGCGATCCTCGATGCGAATGCGCTCGCTCCTGAGGATACCGTACCGCCATACGTCGTGCAGGACGAGTTCCTTCACTTCGATATGAAGGTGGAGCCCAATGACGAGGGCCGTGTCTATGATTCTGCGTCGGGCCGGATGATCGGCGATCTGACTTATCCCGGCACTGAACGGGAGAAGCAGCGGTTCGAGGTTCGCACCTTCTTCGACAACAACCAGTGGCGCGGCTGGGCCTCCTCGATGGATTTCAATTTCGGCCGGCGTTTTCACGGTTCGATCATCGCCATGCAGGCGGCCGTTCCTAGTCTGATGGTGGCGGTGGACGACCGCATGCGCGAGATGCTGGGCTTCACTGGCCTGCCGGCTGTCGACATCATGGAGGTCGACAAGGCGGAGAATCGCGCCGAGTTCGTGGCCGACCATCTGACGCAGCTCAACACCAGCGAACTCGTCGACCGGTATTCCGATCGCGAGAGCGCCTTCCGCACCACGCTTCGCGAAATCGGCATCGGCCTTTAGCGAGGCCCTATCCAGGGCCCGCGAGCCATCACCCTTCGGTTCAGAGGACAGTCATGCGTATCTTGCTTACGGGCATTCCATCCTATCTGCAGCGGACGATTGCGGACGTCTCCGGCACGACCGTTATCCATCGGCCCTATTTCGATGAGACGAGGACAAAAAAGGACCTGATCGCGCAGGTCAGGAAGATCGCCAATACCGGCAACTACCTGATCGGCGAGGGAGCGGCCGAGAGCCTGCGCGGCCATAACGTCACCTATCTGCCGTTCTGGCATCTGGCCAACAATCGGGACTCGAACGAGATTTTCGAGCAGGTGAACCGCGAGTTCGATCTATGCGTCTTCGCCTCCGCCAATCTGCTGCGCCCCGGCTATTCCGCCGATCTCGAGGCGGAAATCTTCGCGAAGCTGACGATGCCGATCGTGGTGATGGGCATCGGCATCCAGCGCAAAGAGGGCCTCAAGGATCAACTGCCGGCCGGTACGCTCAAGTTCCTGGACGTGTTGCGGAACAAGGAAAGTTTCTTCCTCACGCGAGGTTACTTCACAGCCGAATTCCTGCGGGAGCAGGGGATGAAGTTCGTCAAGCCGACGGGCTGCCCGTCACTCTATTTCTCGCCGAATGATATGAAACGTTCGCTGACCGCGCTCGCCAACCCGGCGCTGGCGGAAGCCCAGAAGATCGCCTTCGGCGGCTATCTCGGCAGCGTCGCCGACACCATCGTTGACGCCCACGCACTGCTCAAGCCCGACAGTGTCGCAAGCTATGTCGTGCAGGACGAACTTGTTGCCTACAACCTTTCGCTGACTGGCAGCGACACTGACATCGCCTATGACCGGTCGAGTGCGCGCATCACCGGGGGCACGGAATACAAGCATTCGGAGAAATGGCAGCGGAAATACGAGTTGCTGGTCTATTTCGACACGAACCAGTGGCGCGGGGCAATGTCCGAGCGCGATCTCTGCTTCGGCCGCCGCTTCCATGGTTGTATCATCGGCATGCAGGCCGGCACGCCTGCCCTGATGATCGCCGTCGACGACCGGATGCGGGAAATGCTGGAATTCATCGGCTTCCCTTATATCGAGGCCTCCACCTGGAACAGGGAGACGGACAAGCGCGCCTATCTCGCCAACTTCCTCGGCAAGATCGACACGCAGGCCGTGATCGACCGTTATTCCGCGTGCGAGGCGAATTTCCGCAGTGCTCTGGGGCAGATCGGACTATGAGCGGATGAAGGCGGCGCTGCAGATGCGCGTGATCCTTGCCTGTGCGCTGGCGGTGCTCTGGGCGTTTGCCCCGGTGCCGCCGGCCGGCGCGCGCGACGTGGCTATCGATCGCATCGGCGTCAACCGGGTAAACCTCGCCTGGCTTTCTCGTGCCGATCAGGAGCGCATCCTGAAGGAAATCGCGGCGAGTGGCATCACCCATGTCCGGCTTTCGCTGTCGATGCCGGTGGACAGGAGCATCGATGCGCTCGAAATCGCGGACCGGCTGGGGCTGAAAGTCCTTCTCGAGATCCAGCTCGGCAACAGGGATTATTATCCCCCGGGGGTACGTCCCCGCTCCGGTTTCGGCCGTGTCTGGGATGTTCAGCGGCTTTCGGATCTCGACCTTGATCTTTACCGGGCGCAGTTGCGCTCGGCCCTTCGCCGCATCGACGGCATGGGCATCCGCATCGACGCCGTTGAGCCCGGAAACGAGATAAACTACAGCGCCTACAACGGCGACCTCGTCGTCTACGAAAAGCCCGGGCGACGGACGCCGCGCAACGTTTCGGAAGTCGCAGACCGCACGGCGTTCGGGCGCGGGCTTGACGCCTATGTCGGTGCCGTTCGCATCACGCGGGAGGAGTTGCGGGCGACGGTCCATAGCCGCGAGGCGCTTTTGATCTCGGCCGGGCTTTCCGATGTCGGCACAAGCGAGGCCGACCGCCGCGGCATGGAACGGCTCGACCCCGGCGAGTTCATTTCACTCCTGCAGGCCCGAGGGATCGATGCGCTGGTCGATGGCTATGGAATTCATCTCTATCCGGGACGCAAGGACGATGCGGCGCTGACACGCTATGTCAGAAAGCTTCTCAACTTCTGCCGGCCTGAAGGTCAAGGCAAGCCGTGCTGGGTGACCGAATGGGGCATTGCCAACACCGCACTTTCCTGCCCGGTCGACGATCGCCCACGGGAAGTGGCGGTTCGTGCGGTGCGCCGCAGCTTTGAACAGCTGATGGATGAAGGAAGGCTGAGAGCGGCCTTCTATTATGACTGGGACACCCAACCGGTCTATAGCGTCTGGCGCTGCGGCGCCTTAAGCCCTGCCGGCGTCGCGGCCACGAAAACGGGTAACGGCGACGCGAGGTAGGAAAATCCATGACCTCAAGATCGGAAAGGCTGGATATGCGCGGCAGACGCTAGGGTTTCCCGCTCAAGAAAACCGCTCCCGGAACAGGGGCGAGCCGGCTTCCTCCTCCGCGATGGCGGCTCGGTTGGCAGCCTCGCGCAGCGCCTGAAAGTCGGTTTGGTGCTCGACCCTGGTGCCGCCAAGCCGCACCGTCACCGATATCTGCCGCTCCTGTCCGGCTGTGAACGTGGTTTCCCTTACCTGCATGCGGATACGCTCGCAGATCTTGCTGGCATTTTCCGTTGACGTGCCGGGCAGATAGATGCCGAGTTCGTCCGAGGCAAGGCGGGCGACGAGATCACCAAAACGCACGGAAGAATATACGATCCGGACCATCGATTGAAGCAGTGTATCAGCCCATTGTGGACCGTAACGGCGATCGATCGCATCGAAATCATCAATCCTGAGAACGAGCAAGACACCATCGGAGCTTTCCGTGCTGCTTATGCGTCTGCGTTCTATCGCATGCTCGACCGAATTCGCAAATTCGCCGGCGCGCATCGTGCCTGTGACCGGGGCACGACCGAGCGCCTGCCGAAGCTCTTCTTGGGTATCACGAAGCGCTTCGTTACGCAGATAAAGCGCCAATTGAAGCGGAAATGTAACAGCGGCCGATATCAACGCCACGGCTGTCAGTTCTACCCAGAACGGACGTTGGGGAACAAGCAGGCTCAACACCCAAACAATCGCGATCGCTCCAATCGCAGCCGCGAGGGTGCGGAGCATTGCCGTCTTGATATGCGGTATGATTAAAGCTTGGCGAAAACGGGAATACAGGGTCATCGGTTGGCGGAGCTTTTGTGGTGGTCTCTATCTTTGAGATATTCCGTGAAATACCGGGTGAATAAATCCTATGGTATTTTAACAGGGTGCGAAGAATTTGATCGCCACGATCAACCGGATCACTAGCCTGGGAGGCCTATCGCCGATGCCGTTGGCGCAGAGCCGGCATTGGTTCAGATTTTCTTGATGCCGCCAGTTTCCTAGATGGATGGCATCCGCTGCTGTTCGTCGGCCTTTGCATGGTAGAGCGCTTCCAAGGCGCTTTGCGCCCTCAGAAGCTCGTCAGTATGGGTCTGCGTGATGCTTGATACAAGGGCTGCGACGAGCTCGCGCCTGCGCTTCACGAGGTTTTCGATTGCCGCTTCTACCGCATCCAGGTGCTCCTGGGCCATGATATTCTCCTGTGATGGAATGCCGTCAGCCAGGGGCACCTTTGATCGGCTTGGCAGCCGCGCCGCCGCAAATTCGAACGATTTGGTCAGTTCAGCGCGACAGTGACCGGCTCATGGCCGCTCTGTCCAGACCTTTCGCGCAGCATCTGTTTTCGCCATGCATTAGGAGCAATTCCGTACAGGCGGCGGAAACTGTGGGTGAGGTGCGCCTGGTCGGTCATGCCGCATTCCAGGGCGATCTGGCAGAGCGGCTCGTTGGTGTCGGTCATCATCCGGCAGGCCGTTTCCATGCGCATGCGGGTGACGTATTTGTGCGGTGTCTCGCCAAGGCTTGCCTTGAAGGCGCGCTGGAAGTGGCCGCTGCTGAGGTTGCAGAGAGTTGCCAGGGCCTCGATGCGGATTGTCGAGCGGAGATACATGTCGACATAGGTCTGCACGTTGCGCATCTGCCAGGGAGTGAGGCCGCCGGCGGCGATCTGGCGGAGCGCCGGATCGGATCCGGAGTGATCCGGATCGCCCATGGGCGGCCTGGTGACAAGTCCTTCAAGGTCGATCTCGGACGCCCAAAACCTTGAAACGTCGTCGCGCCTTGTCGAGGGGGGGGCGGACTGGGCCTTCGCGGGCTGTGGGGAGTGCATCCTTAAGTCTCCTTCACTCTCAGTGTGCTTGATCTCGGGTCGGCGCGACGTCGAAGGGAGGCAAATGGGAGGATGCCCCTCGGCTCGTATCGATGATCGGAATTTTAACGCCGAGGCAGGCGGTGAGACTATTGAACAAGGGGACTGTTCCCCCTATCCAAAGGTATGACCGGGACGCACGGAAATTGTCTTGCCACCTTCGGAAGCCTGCGTGTCTGCCCCGCACCACATCAAAAAAGCTCCGGGTCGATGGTTCCGGAGCTGTTGCTTTCTTTGTCAGTCGGTGAAGTCCCGGCGGCGCCGCTTCAGTCGAAGAATGCCCGTCGTCTTCGATGAGATAACGCTGGTCTGGAGGCCTGACGGCGGAGGAGAGACCGACTGGTTCCGCAATAACCGGCGTTTCGCGTCAGCGGCGCAAAAGCGGGAGCAACTGGTCGCCCTGCCGCTTGATCTCCTGGAGATAAGGCGTGTCGGAGAGCACGAAATGGGTGATGCCGAGATCCTCGTATCTGCGCAGCGAACGGGCGACGTCTTGCGCTGAACCAACGAGCCAGGTGGTGCCGGCGCCACCGCCGCCGAATTTCCCGGGTGCGGTGTAAAGGTTGTCGTCGAGGACATCGCCGCGCTCGTGCAGTTCGAGCAGCCGGCGCTGGCCAACGGCGACCGGCTTTCCGTGGTCGTTCCAGTTGCCGGCCTTGCCCTTGGCCATCTCGGCGACCTTCGCCTCGGCATCTGCCCAGGCCTGTTCGGTCGTGTCGCGGACGAGGGTGGTGATCCGCAATCCGAATTGAAGCGGAGGAAGGTCGCGGTCGAACTGCCTGCTCAGTGCCTTCAGCCGTTCGATCCTCTCCCCCACGCCGTCGAGCGGTTCACCCCAGAAAAGCTGGATATCGGCTTCCGTCGCGGCCACCCGTTCGGCGGCTTCCGAAGCGCCGCCGAAATAGAGTTTCGGGTGCCTGCGGTCGCCGCGGGGTTGGAGGCGAGGCTCGATCGTGGAACCGGTGACCCGGAAATGCTCGCCCCTGAACGTAACGTTTTCTTCGGTCCACAGCCGGCGGACCAGCCGCATGAATTCCTTGGTACGCGCATAACGATGCGCCTGATCGCCCTCGCTGTCGCCATAGGCGGCGAGGTTATCCTGGCCCGAGACGATGTTGACCCGCACTCGACCGCCGCTCAGGTGGTCGAGCGTGGCCGCGGCGGAGGCGAAATTGGCCGGCCGCCAATAACCCGGGCGGATGGCGACCAGCGGCTCGAAGGTGGTGGTACGGGCGGCAAGGGCGGTTGCGATGGTGAACGTATCCGGCCGGCCCCAGCCGGTGCCGACGAGCGCGCCTTTCCAGCCGTGCTCCTCCAGCGCCTTGGCATGGCTGGTCAGCGTCTCCAGGCTGTTGTGGTTCTCGGCGGAGGAATCGCCGCGATGGCCGGCTTTGACATCGTTCGGGATATACCAAAGGAACTCGGAATTGCTGCTCATGTTATCGACCTGCATCTTTAATGACTGAAATAGGGAAATGAGTGGAAGGCAGCGTGGCGCACGCCGGCCGGGGTCCGAGAGGTTCCGTCAGACGACGATCGGGTTGAGGGCGCCGTCCATCCCGATCACGACGCCGGTGACGTAGCTTGCCTTCGGCGAACTCAGGAAGGTGACGACGTTGGCGATCTCGTCAGGCGTCGCCATACGGCCGAGGGGGATGCGCTGGACCAGCTTTTCGAGCGCCGCCTGCTCGCTGATGCCGTGGAGTGCCGCCTCTGCCCGAAGGCCCTCGGTTACCCGTTCCGTTTCGGTATTGCCGGGATTGATGCCGATGATCCGCAATCCGCTGGCGGCATAGGCGTTCGCAAGGCCGACGGTCGCCAGCATCAGCGCCGCATTGGCGGCCCCGCCCGGAAGGTGGATCGGTGATGCGACCTTGCCGCCGCCGCCGATGACATTGACGATCACGCCCGCCCGGCGGGCAGCCATCCGTTTGACCACGGGGTCTATGACGTTGATGTAGGAGAAATATTTGGCGTCCATCGCGGCCCGCCAGTGGGCCGGGCTGAGGTCCTGGGGCGGCGTGCGTCGCGCAGCGCCCGCGCAGTTGACGAGAATGTCCAGCGCTCCCACGTCGGCTTCGATCTTGTCGACGAGCGACAGCGCCTCGTTTTCCGATATCAGATCGGCCGCAAAGCCGATCGCGCCGGGCAGTTTTGCCAGAGCCGCATCGATATTCGCCTGGGAACGCGAACAGATGACGACGCGCGCGCCTTCGGACAGGAGAGATTGGGCGCAGGCGAGGCCGATGCCCTTCGAGCCGCCCGTGATCAATGCCGTCTTGCCGTTCAAATCGAGTTGCATGGTGCGCCACTTTCCTCAAAATCCAGGGGAGAGGCTAGGCTCCCGAGGATATCGGAACAAGCAAAAGGCAACTGCCGTGATCCCGGTTACGGGGAAACGGTTCCTTAGTTAGCTGTCCAGGGAGGCAACTCTTCCATGCGGCGCACCTGGGCGCAATTTGCGGGGGCGCTGATGTCTGCTGGAGCCGATCCGGGCTCCGCCATTCCTACCCTCTGATGATTTCCTCATAAGCCATGGCGGCCTGCAGCAGTGTTTCGTCGCAATTGGCATTGGCCGACAGGAGGAAGCCGACCGGCATGCCGGCGTCGCCGGTGCCGCACGGGATGGAGACGCCGCACCAGTCGAGGAAGTTGCCGAAGCCGGTATTGCGCAGCGTCCTGCCGTTCGTGGCGAAGAACAGCTCATCGTCCTTTTCCAGTGGCGCGATCGGCGGGGCGACATGGGCGACCGATGGCATGGCGACCAAGCAGTCGCCGACCAGTGCCTCGGTTTCGGCAATCATCCGGGCGCGGTTTTCGACGATGGCAATATAGTCGGACAGGCTGGTCTTTTCTCCGAGGCGGGTGCGGGCGACCACCCGGTGGTCCATCTCCTCGGCATCCGGTCCCGACAGCTTCTCGCGATGCAGGGCGAAGGCTTCGGCGGTCACCATCGGACCGTATTTGACCATGAGCTTCGGGAGTTCGTCGAAGGTCGGGAAGGCGAAGCGGGTGATCCTGGCTCCGGCCTTTGCAAGGCGCTCGATCGCCGCTTCGAAGGCGGCCACCACGCCCGGCTCGGCGCCGTCGAGGACGATATTGGTCGGGATCACGATATCGAGCGGTCGGGCCGGTTGGCGGGCCGTCTGCGGTGCTGCGAGCCCGCGCATGGCGGCATCCACCCAGACCGCATCCTGCACCGTGCGGCAGAGCGGGCCGAGCGAATCGAGGCTGGTCGCCAGCGGATAGACGCCGTTCATCGCATAACGGCCGCGGGTCGCCTTGTAACCGACGATGCCGTTGAAACCAGCCGGGATACGGATCGAACCGCCGGTATCGGTGCCCATCGCGACAGGCACGAGGCCGGCTGCGACCGCGACGCCGGAACCGGAGGAGGAGCCACCGGGAATGCGCGGCGCATCCTTGCCATGCGGATTGTGTGGCGTGCCGTAATGCGGGTTGATGCCGATGCCGGAAAAGGCGAATTCGCTCATGTTGGTGCGGCCGACCGCGACCATGCCGGCCTGTTTCAGCAGATCGACGATCGCTGCGTCCTTCGTCGCAGGCGCGGCCTTCTTCAGCACTTTCGAGCCGGCGGTGGTCGGCAGGCCCTCGATGTCGAAGAGGTCCTTCCAGGCGATCGGAATGCCATCGAGCAGGCCGAGCGAGCGGCCTTCCTTAAGGCGCTTGGAGGAGCCTTGCGCTTCCGCGAGGGCGCGGTCCTCAAGAAGCGAGATGAACACGGCCTTGTCGGGATAGGCCTTGATACCTGAGAGGACCGATTCCGTGACCTCGATCGGATCGACCTTGCCCATCTGGATGAGCGCGGAAAGCTCGGCGATCGACATCGCTCCAAAGGTTTTCGTCACGGCTGTCATTCTCCCCATTGCGTTACTGGCGGCCCACAGATGTATCGGATATTTTGGCGATGGGTAGAGGATTTATCGGCTCGCCGGGTGGTATGGAACCTCCCGCACATCCGCGAAGTTCAGTGAGTCCACCGCGTCAGCGGGACATCGGGAAGGATCAGCCCATGAGAAATATCATCGCCATAACCGGTCTCGTGATCGCGCTTGCCGGCTGCAGCACGGACGGCGGCGGAACCACCGGAGCAATCGACATCGGGCCGGGCATCCGGCCGATCCCCGGCAGCATCACCTATCGTGGCCAGCCGCGCACCAAGCTCACCAAGTCGCCGATCGGCAGCGTCGTGCCGCACGAGTTCCGCAACGAACTCGGCCAGCGGGTCGAGGAAAATTACATCATCCAGCCGGACCGCAGCCTGAAGCTGGTCAGCCGGCGGGTGTTTCGCGATCCGTTCGGGTTGGACGATTGATGAACTTCAACCGGAAATCGCCGCCCAGGCACGTTCCGTGGCGACCGGTTCGTCGGTGGTGATCTGATCCGGCTTCAGCGCCATCAGGGCGGAGAAGCTGCGGGCTTCTGCCTCGTCGAAACCGGCGTCCGGGTTCTTGAGGTTGAAGGTCCATGCATCCACCAGCCTGCCGGCATCGTGGCAGAGGCCGATCAGGTCGAGCCCGTCCTTGGCGGCCTGCAGCACCAGCGGCCAGTGCAGATAGATGGTGTCCGGCTCGGTCGGGCCGGCGATATCGGCGCGCAGATCGGTTTCGACGGCCTTCAGGCCCTGATGGCGATAGATCTCCATGAGCTTGCCGGTCGGGTCGATGCCACGCTTCAGGCCCGGCAGTCTCTGCTTGATGGCGACGACAAGATCGAGATCGGCGCCGCTGACGATGATCGAGGAGCCGGCATTGCCGAAATGATCGGCGAGATGATTCATGCCGCGTCGGCCGATCGCCTCAAGGTCGTCCTTCATGTCGAACTGCAGCAGGGCGTCCGGATGCGCTGTTTGAAGCATCGTCGCCAGATCCTCGCTGAGGATCGGCGGATGGCCGCCCTGCAGAAGCGACAGGCCGCGGATAGTTTCGGGCAAAGCATCACGGATGAGGCCGTGGCCGGTGGTTTCACCGTCGAGCTCCTCGTCGTGCAGCACGACGAAGCCGCCATCGGCGCGGACGCGCAGGTCGAGTTCGGTCGATGCTCCAAGGCGAAAACCTTCCACCATGACGCGCGCGGAAAACAGCGGGTCCTTGAAGCTGCGGCGCAGGCGATGCCACTTCAACCGGGTGAAATGACCCTGATGGGCGATGCCGAGGCCTGAAAATTCTGAAGCCATGAAATTCCGTCTAAGGTGAAGGGCAACGATTCGATCGACGCCAGACTATTGTTTTGGAGCTGCCTGCCATAGATCGATGACAGAAGTTTCGTGCCGAGCCTCAAAAGCCGAGATTGTGCCCGGCAGGGAACGACTTGTTATAAAGGTCTGCCGGATAACTATCCGGAAAACACATTTTGTCTCCTGTCACGAAAGGCAGATTTCCATGTCCCATGACGCGAACTGGGCGCCTCTTCCTCCCTATAGCACCGGCCCGCGCGGCCGTTGCCCGCGTTGCGGCCAGGGGCATCTGTTCAACGGGTTCCTGTCGATGCGTCCGGCCTGCGAGGTCTGCGGCCTCGATTATTCCTTCGCTGATCCCGGAGACGGTCCCGCCTTTTTCGTGATGTGCTTCGGCTGCATTCCGAGCATTGCGCTTGCTGTCTGGATCGAGACCAGTTTCCAGCCGCCATTCTGGGTGCATCTGCTGATCTCGCTTCCTTTCCTGCTCATCACCTGCCTTGCGCCGATGCGGCCGCTGAAGGGTTGGCTGGTCGCGAGCCAGTATTTTTACAAGGCAGGCCCCGGCAAGGTCGACCGGGAGCCATCATCGCCCGTTGACGGCGAGAACGGCGGCTGACCGACGGAAGGACTTCGGGGCTCGCGTTAAAACCGAGCCGGAAGATGAGGAACAATCTTCTCTGCAAACCATTCGGCAGGTGACAGTTCAAGGAGCCTGCAATGTCCGATGCCGATGAAATCGAAATGGAAACGCGCCGAAGGTCGCTCGCGGTCGAGGGAGCGATGCTCATGCTGATCGACGGCCTCGCCGCCCGGGGCACCATCTCGGCAGACGAGGCGGAGGACATGTTGCAAATCCTGTCGAAGAGCTCGGATTTTTCGGCGGCGCGGGCTGCAAGCTCGCTGCGGATCGTCAATCAGCTGAAACGCCTGCGGCGGGGCGACGGAGCAATCACCCCTGGGGCGTGAGCCGAAAGGTGGGGTCGCGTCGCATTTTCTCTTTTTTGATTGTGCATTTTGATTGGGAACAACTCCAGACGAGGCCAGTTGGGGCGATCAGTTCGCGACCTCGACAACAAGGAAGATTTTGATGGCCCAGTATCCCACTCCGCCGTTTCCCGAACAGCAGCAGCCGATGCCGGGCTTTACCGGGCGCATGGATCCGGTTCCGGATCACGGTGAACTCTCCTACCGCGGTTCCGGCCGGCTGGCCGGCAAGAAGGCGGTGATCACCGGCGGTGACAGCGGCATCGGTCGGGCCGTGGCGATCGCTTATGCCCGCGAGGGCGCCGATCTCTTGATTTCCTACCTGGACGAAGACGAGGATGCCGAGGATACCAAACGCTTGGTCGAGGAGGCCGGGCGCAAGGCGGTCCTGGTGCCGGGCGATATCAAGACCGCGGCGCATTGCCGGGCGATCATCGACAAGGCGGTCCAGGAGTTCGGAGGGATCGATATCCTCGTCAACAACGCTGCCCATCAGGCGACGTTTTCCGACATCGGCGACATCAGCGACGAGGAATGGGAACTGACCTTCCAGGTCAACATCCATGCGATGTTCTATCTCACCAAGGCGACGGTTCCCTACATGAAGCCGGGTAGCGCCATCATCAACACGGCCTCGATCAATTCCGACAGTCCGAGCCCGACGCTGCTCGCCTATGCGACCACCAAGGGCGCGATTCAGAATTTCACGGCAGGTCTCGCACAGCTGCTGGCCGAAAAGGGCATACGCGCCAATGCGGTCGCGCCCGGGCCGATCTGGACGCCGCTGATCCCCTCCACCATGCCGGAAGACCGGGTGAAGGAATTCGGCAAGCAGGTGCCGATGAAACGTCCCGGCCAGCCGGCCGAGCTTGCGACGGCGTATGTCATGCTCGCCGACCCGCTCTCCAGCTACGTTTCCGGCACGACGATCGCCGTCACCGGCGGCAAGCCCATCCTGTAGTTAAGCTCTCCTCCCACGACAACAGCGGCGGCGTGGGCTCACGCCGCCGTTCATGTTTGGCGGGTACATTTTCTCAGGTGCGGCGGCCGACTTCCCGTGCCAGATCCTCGAAACAGAACTTGGTGCCTTGCTCGTTCGCTTCGTTTGCCAGAAGCAGCAGCCGGATCGGAAATGCGATCGCCTTCTGATGGGACGTCGAGACTGCGAGCGGCTTGTCGTCGGCAAGCACGGTGCGTTCGGCCGCCTGCAGGGCGCTCTGAATGTCGGCATGGGAGACGACACCCTTTTCGACCAGAAGCCGGTTGATCGCGGCAACGGCGAGATAGAGGCCTTCGAGCTGCGGATTGGCGGTGTTCATGTCTCTGTCCTTTGCGTGGAAGACGGAACCGAGGTGGCGGCATTTTCATCGATCAGCCGCGCTCCGCGCTGCTGGGTCAAGTAACGCCAGATCCATTGTACGCTAACCAGCAGGCGTTTTTCAAAATTGACGAGCAGGTAGACATGGACGAGCGCCCAGAGGAACCAGGCGACCCGACCTTTGAGAGTCCATTTGCCGAAATCGAAGATCGCGGCATCGCGGCCGATGACGGCGGTATTGCCACGGTTGTGGAACCGGAAAGGCTGGGGCGCCTTGCCGTCCAGCAGTCTCGCCCGCAGCGCCTTGCCGAGATATTGCCCCTGCTGCTTGGCGACCTGGGCGAGCGCCGGCAGCGGCTTGCCATCTTCCGCAAGCCCCAGCGCCGTGTCGCCGATCGCAAAGATATCCGGAAAGCCGGTGATGGAGAGGTCCGGTTCGACCGGAATGCGCCCTCCCGCCTTGCCTTCGATGCCGAGCCATCTGGCTGCGGGCGAGGCTTTGACACCCGCACCCCAGATGACGCAGCTGGTGCGGAAACGCTGCGAGCCGGCGATGACCTCGTCCCTGGTGACGGATTCGACGGCCAGATTCGTCATCACCTCGACGCCGGCCTTCTCCAGGGCCTTCAGGGCGTATTGGGTGAGGTTGTCGGGAAAGGTGGCGAGGATCTTCGGGCCGGCCTCGATGAGGATGACCCGCATGTGATCCGGCTCGAGCTTGCGGAAATCGCGGGTGATCATGAAATGGCCGAGTTCGGCGATCGCGCCTGCCATTTCGACGCCGGTCGGACCGCCGCCGATGATAACGCTGGTGAGCAGCGCCTTCTTTTCTTCCGGATCATGGGAAAGCTCGGCCTTCTCGAAGGCGAGCAGCAGTCGCTGGCGGATCAGCCTTGCCTCGTGGATGGTCTTCAGGCCCGGCGCCCAGGCGCGCCAGTCGTCATGGCCGAAATAGTTGTAGTCCGAGCCGGTGGCGATGACGAGGCGGTCGTAAGAGACCGACGTGCCGTTATCGAGCGTCACGGTCTTAGCTGCGGCATCGACGCCGGTGACCTCCGCCAGCATGACGTTGATGTTCTTGAAGCGCCCCAGCGTGCGGCGGATCGGCTCCGATATGTCGGCGGGTGACAGTGCGGCGGTCGCGACCTGATACAGGAGCGGCTGGAAAAGATTGTGATTGCGCCGGTCGATGACGGTCACGTCGATGGGGCTGTTGCCGAGCGCTCCGGCAGTCGCCAGCCCGCCGAAACCGGCGCCGACGATGACGACGCGTGGTGGGTTTGTTTCTCCGCCCGTCATGCCGTTCTGTAAAGTTTCATCGGCCATATTGCCCCACCCATTTGGCGGGGCAGGACCCCGCTAGACGTTCGTTCAACCCACGTCAGGCTCGTTTGTTCCGGGCATGTTTTTACCGGAACCTTTTACGCCTGTCGTCGTTCAATTTCACGACATCAAAAGGAGAAAGTCATGAACAGCATCGTTTGGTTGGTCGGCGCGGTCGTCATCGTCATCGCTGTGCTTAATCTTGTCGGGTTTGCTTGATTTTTCAATGAATCCAATCGGAAGCCTTGCTTCCACCGGTATCCGTGAACCCCAAGCCGAAGAATATTGATAAGGCGCCGTCTCCCAAGGATCGGCGTCTTCGCTTTGTAAAAGGCTGGTTCGAGGTGCGAGCGGATCATTCCGCAAGGAGAAGCGCGAAGGGATGGTCTGCGAACACCAAGTTGACAGCGATGCGATCCTTGGGATCGACGACCTTGCCGGTGCAGACATCGCGATAGCGGCGGTGCCCCAGCCTTTCGGGCAGAGTTATCTCCGTTTCCGCCCAGCGTTCGGACCGAGACGGGGCAAGGCCCGCATGCAGCGCGCTGAACACCAGCCGCGGGGCGATGACGATGAAGGCGTCGTCCATGTCGGCGCGGGCGAAGGCTATGACGTTGTCAGCGCGCTTGCCCGACGCTCCGAGCGGCAGATATTCTCCCCGCCGAAACAAGGTCGGTGCCTCCTGGCGAACGCGCAGCAGGGTGGCGATGACATGCTGTTTCAGCCGGCCGCTCTGCCATTCTCCCTCCTCGGTGGAGGCAAGCTTTTCCCTCTCCGTAAGTCGCTGCTGGAGCCCGCCGAAATCCGGCTCGCGGCGGTTGTCCGGATCGACGAGGCTGAGGTCGAGGCCCTCGCTGCCCTGATAGATGTCGGGTACGCCCGGCGCCGTCAGCTTGATGATCGTCTGAGTGACGCTGTTCACCAGGCCTGCTCGGATGAAGGGGCGCAAGGTATCGGTGAAGTCGGTCAGGAAGGCCTGGTTGCTGGGTGACAGAAGCGTGCGGGCGTACTCCAGGACCGCCTTCTCGTAGGTCCCATTTGGAGCGTCCCAATTGGTGCGCAGCTTCGCCTCGCGCAGTGCCTTTTCGACATAGCCGAGGAGACGTGTCTCCAGCGCCTTGAGGCCTGCTGCTTCTTCGGTGTGGAGATCGTTTGGCCAGGCGCCGGCGAGCGCCTGGTAGAGCATCCATTCGACCGCAGGTTCCGGAGCGGGTCCGTCGTCCAGCGCGCGGACGGCTTGGCTGTTGATCCTGCGCCAGCGATCGACGGCATCGGCCCAGAGGTCCGGGGCCTCGGTGATTGTATAAAGCCGGGCGCGGGCATCCTCGCCGCGCTTGGTATCGTGTGTCGAGGTGCCAGACAGGGCGTCGGGCTGCCTTTCCAGCCGCACCTGCATTTCCGCGTGGAAGCGATCGAGCGAGAAGCTGCGGGGCAGCGGTTCCGCTCCGACCTCGTTCAGAGCCAGCGCCATGTGCTGCCGGAAGAACAGGGTGTCCTCCACGGATTTCGCCATCAGCGGGCCGGTGAGCTGCTGGAATCGGGTACGGAAGATCGATGCCTGACTGGCTGCCGCCTGCTCGACATCGCCGACCAGGATCCGTTCGAGGAAGGCGAGCGCCGTATGCTCCGGCGGGTTTGGGCCGTTGCGCACCTTGTCGAGAACCTTCGCCAGCATCTCCCGGCCCTCCGGCGGAATGCCCTGCCGGGTGCCATAGGTGCGATAAACCGGGAAGGCGACGAGCAGTTCCCGCAGCGCCGACTTCACCGCCGCCTCCGACAGAGCGGATTCGCGGTCCTCCGTAGGCTGGATCTGCATGGCGATATTCAGCAGCGTCGAGACCTCGCCGGCGAAATTGTTGTCGGCCATCAGGAGCTTTGCGGCGCGCAGCTCGGCTTCCATGTCGACCGGTTGGCCGGTCATCCTTTCGTAGCCGCCACGCAGTTCGTCCAGCTTGCGGCCGTCGACCAGGGCATCGCTGACGGCTGCGATGAACTCGTAACCGGTCGTGCCGGAGATCGGCCAGTCTGCCGGGATCTGTTCGCCTTCTCCGAGGATCTTTTCGACGGTGATGTAGCAATCCGGCCCGGCCTCCTGCCGCAGGCGTTCGAGATAACCCTTCGGATCAGCGAGGCCGTCGACGTGGTCGACGCGCAGGCCGTCCACCTTGCCGTCATGGACGAGTTCGAGGATCAGCCGGTGCGTGTCGTCGAACACTGCGCCATCCTCGACCCGCACGCCGGCAAGTCCGGTAATCTCGAAGAAACGGCGATAGGAGAGTTCACGCGGCGCATCCCGCCAGGACATCAGCCGGTAGGGCTGCTGGTCGTGCAGTCTGGCAATCGCGGCGCGGTCGGTGATCTTCAGCACTTCCGTCTCGCGCCCGGCGTAACTTGCCGAGGCCAGCGGATAAAAGGTGTCGTAGTAGGCCAGTGCCGGCTTGCCGGTTTTCGGATCGGCCTTGAGGGAAATCTCCCCGGCTTCCAGTACCTTTTCGACCGTGTCGCCGAGGAAGGGCAATGTCAGGCGCCTGGTACAGTCGATATCGAAATGGCGAGCATATCGGCTCTTCTCGCCATTTTCGACGACATCGCGCCACCAGGAATTTTCCAGCGACGCAGCCATGTGGTTCGGAACGATGTCGAGGATCAGGCCGAGCCCCTCGGCCTTCAACGCCCTCACCATGCGTTCGAAACCGTCGTGGCCGCCGATCGCGGGGTCGATCTCATTGGCGTCGGTCACGTCGTAGCCATGGGTGGAGCCGGTCGTGGCGGTGAAGATGGGCGAGGCGTAGAGGTGGCTGATGCCGAGCCGCTTCAGATAGGGCACCAGTCCGCTGGCGCGATCGAAGGTCATGCCGTTGCGGAACTGGATGCGATAGGTGGCGGTCGGGATCATCATGCGGCGTCTCCGACAGCTTCGAAACGGACGAGCACGGAGTTGGGGGGCAGGTCCTTCGCCTGTTCCGGCCATGCAAAGATCACGCTGCCTGGCATGTCCGGCAGCGCCTGCGCCTTTTCGCCAAGGTTGAGCGCCATCGAGAGCGTGCCTTTCGGGAAGACCCAGGAGACCGCGAGGAAGCCCTTGTCGGTCCTCAGCACCTTGCCGGAGCGACCGCCCGCGGAGCCGAGCAGGGGCATCACGATCTCCCGCCGCAGTTTCAGAAGCGCCTTGGTAAACTCCAGCCAGTCCTTACCGTTCGCTGATTCCAGCTTCTTCCAGTCGAGCCTGCAGGCATCGAAGGTCTTTTTGGCATTGGGGTCGGGGACGGTCTCTCCCTCGTGGCCCGCATGCCCTTCGAACTCCTTGCGGCGGCCATCGCGCACGGCTTTCGCGAGATCGCCATGGAAATCGGTGAAGAACAGGAAGGGATTGGTCTCGCCATATTCCTCGCCCATGAAGAGGAGCGGGATATGCGGCGATAGAAGCAGCATAGCGAGCAGCGGCTTCACCTTGTCGGGGCCTGCAAGCTCGATCAACCTCTCGCCCTGGGCGCGATTGCCGACCTGGTCGTGGTTCTGGATGAAATCCACGAAGGCGACCGGCGGCTGATCGAGGCTCGATACGCCGCGCTTTTTACCGGTCTGCGGCGAGACTTCGCCCTGATAGGCGAAACCTTCCGCCAGCACCCGCGCCACCAGCATTTCCGGCTCCCAGGCGAAGTCCTTGTAATAGGCATGCGTCTCCCCGGTCGCCAGGACATGGGCGGCGTTGTGAAGGTCGTCGTTCCATTCGGCGGTGAAGAGCGGCGCCTTGCCGTCCTCGTCGCGGGGGTGCAGGAAGGTGACGTTGCGGGCGTCCTCGGTGGTCAGGTGGATGGCGCGTTCGGGGATCTCGGCGCGGATACGCTCGGCGATCTCGATCAGTACATGTTTTTCGGAGGGATCGTTGATCTGGTCGATGGCGTCGAAACGCAATCCGTCAAGATGGAATTCCTCCAGCCAGTAGAGCGCGCATTCGGTGATGTAGCGCCGCACCGGCTCGACGTCATAGGCGATCGCGGCACCCCAGGGCGTCATCTTTTGCCTGTGGAAGAAGGCAGGCGCCAGAAGCGGCAGATAATTGCCCTCCGGGCCGAAATGGTTGAGCACGATATCGAGTACCACCGTCAGCCCGTGCCCGTGTGCGGCATCGATGAAGGCCTTGAAATCCTCCGGCGGACCATAGGCGGCATGAGGCGCATAGAGGAGCACGCCGTCATAACCCCAGCCGCGATTGCCGCCGAAATGGGCGACGGGCATGACCTCGATCATGGTGATGCCGAGGTCTGCGAGATAAGGCAGCTTGTCGACCGCGGCGCGGAAAGTGCCTTCTTCCGTAAACGTGCCGATATGGATTTCGTAGACGACCGTTTCTTCCCAGGGCCGGCCCTGCCATTCCGGATGCTGCCAGGTGTAGCTGGTCGGGTCGATCACCAGCGACGGGCCGTTGACGCTGTCCTTCTGTCCCCGCGAGGCGGGGTCGGGCACCACCATGCCATCGGCAAGGACATAGGCATATTCGGCGCCGGGGGTAATGCCGGTTGCAAGCAACTCGAACCAGCCGTCGTCGCTGCGGCTCATCTCGGTATCTTCGCCGTTCAGCCTCAGCGTCACGGTCTCCTGGCCGGGTGCCCAAAGCCGGAACCGCACTTCGCCGGCGGCGACATATTCGGCGCCCCACGTCTTTGGAAACGCGCGAAACTCGGTGACGGCATTCAGTTCCGGCATGCTGACCAGCCCCTGGTTGAGAGAGACCGGCAAACGGCCGAAGAGGCTTCGAGTTCCATTGTGGGGCACAGGCGCAATAAAATTGCGCGCGCGAGTAACAAATAACAAGTTCAAAGGAGTAGTCGCCGGCCCGGTTCAGTCCTAATTTAGCACTCATGCAGGCGGTTTCGGGGAGGAGATCAGTGCATGCTGACTGAGGAGGAAGAGCTTATCCGCTCGACTGCCGCGGAGTTTTCCCGGCAGGTGCTGAAACCCGGCGCTGCTGCGCGCGACAAGTCGCACGCGATCGAGCCGGACGTGCTGAAACAGCTCGGCGAGCTCGGATTTCTCGGCATGCGAACGGCGGAGGAATGGGGCGGCGTCGGCTGTTCCTATGTCGCCTATGCCTGCGCGCTGATGGAGATCGCCGCCGGCGATGGCTCGGTTTCGACGCTGGTCAGCGTCCACAATTCCCCGGTCTGCTCCCTCCTCGACATGCACGCTTCCGACGACCAGAAGGAACGGTTTCTCAGGCCGCTCGCCGAAGGCCGTCATATCGGYGCCTTCGCGCTGACCGAGGCCGATACCGGCTCGGATGCCGCGGCCATCCGCACCCGCGCCGTGAGAGACGGCAGCGACTATGTCGTCAACGGCTCCAAGATGTTCATCACGTCCGGCAAGATCGCCGGCACGGTGATCATCTTTGCGGTCACCGATCCCGCCGCCGGAAAACGCGGCATCTCCGCCTTCGTCACCTCGACCGATGTGCCCGGATTTTCGATTTCCAAGGTCGAGGACAAGCTCGGCCAGAAGGCGTCCGATACTGCCGCGCTGATGTTCGACAACCTGCGCATTCCGGCAAGCCAGCGGATCGGGGCGGAAGGCGCCGGTTTGAAGATCGCGCTGTCGGGACTGGAAGCGGGCCGGATCGGCATCGCGGCGCAATGCGTCGGCATGGCGCAGGCTGCCTTCGACGTGGCGCTCACCTATGCCAAGGAGCGCAAGACTTTTGGCAAGTTCTTGCTGGAGCACCAGGCGGTCGCTTTCCGGCTGGCGGATGCGAAGACCCAGATCGAGGCGGCCCGGCAACTGGTCCTGCATGCGGCGCGGCTGAAGGATCGCGGCGCGCCGTGTCTCGACGAAGCCTGCATGGCGAAACTGTTCGCCTCCGAGATGGCTGAAAAGGTCTGCTCCGCGGCGATCCAGACGCTTGGCGGCTACGGCTACATTACCGATTTTCCCGTCGAGCGCATTTATCGCGATGTCCGTGTCTGCCAGATCTACGAGGGGACGTCCGACATCCAGAAGATCATTATCGCCCGCGGCCTGGCGAACTGAGGAGGATGGGATGCGGATCGAAGGCGGAAATTTTCTGGTGACCGGTGCCGCTTCCGGCCTTGGGCTCGCGACCGCTAAAATGTTTGTCGAAGCGGGCGGTTGCGTTGCTTTGCTCGACCTCGATGAGACGAGTGGTCGGGCAAAAGCCGAGGAACTCGGCAAGGGCACGATCTTCGTGAAGACCGATGTGCGAAACGGTGAAGCGGTCGAAAATGCGGTTGCCAAGGCGGAGGCCGCCAACGGGCCGATCCGGGGCGCCGTGTGCTGCGCCGGCATCGCGCCGTCGGAAAAAGTGCTCGGCAGAGGAGGCGTCCATGGGCTCGAAAATTTTGCCCGCGCGCTGGAGATCAACACGATCGGCACGTTCAACGTGATCCGGCTGGCGGCGCAGGCGATCGCCAGGAGTGAGCCGAACGAGGAGGGCGAGCGCGGCGTGTTTGTGGCCACCGCCTCGGTTGCCGCCTATGACGGGCAGATCGGCCAGGCCGCCTATTCCGCCTCCAAGGCGGCGGTGGCCGGCATGACGCTGCCGATCGCCCGTGAACTGGCCCGCGACGGCATCCGGATGATGACGATCGCGCCCGGCATATTCGAGACGCCGATGATGGCCGGATTTTCCGACGAGGTACGCGCCTCGTTGGCCAAATCGGTGCCGTTTCCGCCGCGGCTCGGGCGTCCGGCCGAATTCGCGCGGCTGGTGCGCGACATTATCGAAAACCCGATGCTGAACGGCGAAGTGATCCGTCTCGACGGAGCGCTGCGGATGGCGCCGCGTTGAACGACAGATTTTGACCGGTTCTTTGGGAGGAGAAACGAATGACGGATGGACAGAGACTGAGCCTGCATGTGCCCGAGCCGGAAGTGCGGCCGGGCGGCAAGCCGGATTTCTCCAACGTGCCGATCCCGAAGGCCGGCTCGGTGCGGCGGCCGGAGGTGGATGTCGATCCGAAGGAGATCCGCGACCTCGCCTATTCGATCATCCGCGTGCTCGACCGCGAGGGCGAGGCGGTCGGCCCCTGGGCCGGCTCGCTGACGCCCGAGGAACTGATGGAGGGCCTCAAGCACATGATGCTGCTGCGGGTCTTCGACAGCCGCATGCTGATGGCGCAGCGGCAGGGCAAGACGTCCTTCTACATGCAGCATCTCGGCGAGGAGGCGGTCTCCTGCGCCTTCCGCAAGGCGCTTCTCCCGGGTGACATGAACTTTCCGACCTATCGTCAGGCCGGCCTGCTGATTGCCGGCGGCTATCCGATGGTCGAGATGATGAACCAGATCTATTCCAATGATGCCGATCCCCTGAAGGGGCGGCAGCTGCCGATCATGTATTCGGCCAAGGAGTTTGGCTTCTTCACGATCTCGGGCAATCTCGCCACGCAATATGTGCAGGCCGTCGGCTGGGCCATGGCATCCGCGATCAAGAACGACACGAAGATCGCTGCGGCCTGGATCGGTGACGGATCGACCGCCGAGTCGGATTTTCATTCGGCGCTGGTCTTCGCCTCCACCTACCGGGCGCCTGTTGTCCTCAATGTCGTCAACAACCAGTGGGCCATCTCCACCTTCCAAGGCGTCGCGCGTGGCGGCTCGGGCACCTTTGCCGCCCGCGGCCTCGGCTACGGGCTGCCGTCGCTGCGCGTCGACGGCAACGATTATCTCGCAGTGCATGCGGTCGCCAAATGGGCGGCGGAGCGGGGCCGGCGCAATATCGGCCCGACGCTGGTCGAATACGTCACCTACCGCGTCGGCGCGCATTCCACTTCAGACGATCCCTCCGCCTATCGCCCGAAGGAGGAGTCCGAGGCCTGGCCGCTTGGCGATCCGGTGATCCGGCTGAAGAACCACCTGATCCGTATCGGCACCTGGAGCGAGGAGCGGCACAAGCAGATGGAGGCCGAAATCCGCGACACAGTCGTCGCCGCCCAGAAGGAGGCGGAGCGCCACGGCACGCTGCATTCCGGCGGCCGGCCGTCGATGCGGGATATGTTCGAAGGTGTTTATGCCGAAATGCCGCCGCATCTGAAGCGGCAGCGGCAGCAGGCGGGGGTGTGATGATGGTTCTTTTTGATCTTGAAAGACCCCTCCCCAACCCCTCCCCACAAGGGGGAGGGGCTAACCCGGCCTCGCTGTCGCCTGATGTAAAATGGGGCAGTGCCACGAGTTGTCTCCCCCCTTGTGGGGGAGATGGCCGGCAGGCCAGAAGGGGGCTTGCTTCCTCCGATCTCGATGCCAACCTTTTCCGGGAGGCCCGCCCATGCCGCGCATGACGATGATCGAGGCGATCCGCAGCGCGATGGATGTTTCCATGGAGCGCGACGACGATGTGGTCGTGTTCGGTGAGGATGTCGGTTATTTCGGCGGCGTCTTCCGTGGCACCCAGGGGCTGCAGCAGAAATACGGCAAGACGCGCTGCTTCGATGCGCCGATCAACGAATCCGGCATCGTCGGCGTGGCGATCGGCATGGCGGCCTACGGGCTGAAACCCTGTGTCGAGATCCAGTTCGCCGATTACATGTATCCGGCCTACGACCAACTCACCCAGGAAGCGGCGCGGCTGCGCTATCGCTCCAACGGCGATTTCACCTGCGGCATCACCGTGCGGATGCCGACCGGCGGCGGCATCTTTGGGGGACAGACGCACAGCCAGAGCCCAGAGGCGCTGTTTACTCATGTCTGCGGCCTGCAGGTGGTGGTGCCGTCCAATCCCTATGACGCCAAGGGCCTGCTGATCGCATCGATCGAGAACCCCGACCCGGTGATCTTCCTCGAACCGAAGCGGCTCTATAACGGCCCGTTCGACGGCCATCACGATCGGCCGGTGACCTCCTGGGCCGGCCATCCGCTCGGCGAGGTGCCGGCAGAGCACTATGTCGTGCCGCTTGGCAAGGCGGTGGTGCGGCGGCCGGGTTCGGCGGTGACCGTGCTCGCCTATGGCACGATGGTGCATGTGGCGGAAGCGACGGCCGAGGAGACCGGTATCGACGCCGAGGTGATCGACCTGCGCACCCTGATGCCGCTCGACCTCGATACCATTGTCGCTTCGGTGAAGAAGACCGGTCGCTGCATGGTGGTGCACGAGGCGACGCTCACATCCGGCTTTGGCGCGGAACTGGCGGCACTGGTGCAGGAGCATTGCTTTTACAACCTCGAGGCCCCGGTCACCCGGGTTGCCGGCTGGGACACGCCTTATCCGCATGCGCAGGAATGGGATTATTTTCCAGGCCCGGCCCGCGTCGGCCGGGCGCTGCGCGACATGATGGAGGCCTGAGACATGGCGGAAAAACTCATCAAGCTGCCGGATGTCGGCGAAGGCGTCGCGGAAGCGGAACTGGTCGAATGGCACGTCAATGTCGGCGATCTGGTCCGCGAAGACATGGTGCTGGCGGCCGTGATGACCGGCAAGGCGACCGTCGAAATCCCGTCGCCCGTGGAAGGCGAGGTGACCTTTCGGCACGGCGAGATCGGCGACGTGATCGCCACCGGCACCGTCATCCTCAAGATCAGGACCGTGGGCGACGGCGCCGACGGCGAGGAGGAGCCGGAGATCGAGCTTCCGCTGTCCCAGCCCGAAGCTTTGTCAGTCGAACCGCAGAAGCAATCCGAGCCGGTGGTGGAAAGGCCGAAGCCTGCTCCGGAGGTTATTCCGCAGAGGCCGGCGGCTTCATCTGTTCCGAGGAATGTCGGAGTCCCCCGTGCCGAGGGAGAAAAGCCGCTGGCGCCGCCGGCCGTTCGTCTTCGGGCGAAGGAGGCGGGCATCGACCTTCGGCAAGTGCCGGGCACTGGCCCGGCTGGGCGCATTACCCATGAGGATCTGGACACGTTCCTGAACAGCCAGGGAGGCGGCGGAGCTGTCGCTGTCGGGCTGCAGCCGAACAGGGCGGTTCAGGAGGTCAAGGTCGTCGGCCTTCGCCGCCGCATCGCCGAAAAGATGGCGCTGTCGAAATCCCGCATCCCCCACATCACCTATGTGGAGGAGGTCGACATGACCGCGCTGGAAGAGTTGCGGACCCGCATGAACGGCACCCAGAAGCCCGGCCGGCCGAAACTCACCATCTTGCCCTTCCTGATGCGGGCGATGGTCAAAGCTATCAGTGAGCAGCCCGGCATCAACGCGCTTTACGACGACGAGGCCGGTATCATCCGCCAATATGGCGGCGTGCATATCGGCATCGCGGCGCAGACGCCCTCGGGCCTCGTCGTTCCGGTCGTCAGGCACGCCGAGGCGCGCGACATCTTCGACTGCGCCCGGGAAGTGGCACGCTTAAGCGAAGCGGCCAAGAACGGTACCGCGCTGCGCGAGGAACTGTCCGGTTCGACGATCACCATCAGTTCGCTCGGCGCGATGGGCGGCATCGTCTCGACGCCGGTCATCAACCATCCGGAAGTGGCGATCATTGGCGTCAACAAGCTTGCCGTTCGGCCGCATTGGGACGGGGCGCAATTCGTGCCGCGCAAGATGATGAACCTGTCCTCCAGCTTCGACCACCGGGTGATCGACGGCTGGGATGCCGCGAGTTTCGTGCAGCGCCTGAAGGCGTTGATGGAAACACCGGCGCTAATCTTCGTCGAGGAGTGAGGTGGAACAAGAACAATGAAAGAGATCACCTGCAAGCTCCTCGTCATCGGGGCCGGTCCGGGAGGCTATGTCTGCGCCATCCGGGCCGGCCAGCTGGGGGTCGACACGGTCATCGTCGAGATGGCGAAGCCGGGCGGCACCTGCCTCAATATCGGCTGCATTCCCTCCAAGGCAATCATCCATGCGGCCGACGATTTCGCGAAGACCGTCGCGATGGCGGCGGGCAAAAATGCAATGGGCATCAAGGCCGACAATCCGGCGATCGACCTTGCCAAAACCATGACCTGGAAGGACGGCATTACCGGCCGGCTGACGCTGGGCGTCGCGGGCCTCCTGAAGAAGGCTGGCGTCAAGATCGTCGTCGGCCGGGCAAAATTCCGGGATGGCAAGACGGTCGCGGTGGAGACCGAGACGGGCGAGCAGGTCATCCGCGCCGAAAATATCGTCATCGCCACCGGTTCTGCGCCGGTCGAATTGCCGATGCTGCCGTTCGGGGGCAAGGTCATTTCCTCCACCGGCGCGCTGTCCCTGACCGAGCTGCCGCAGCGGCTGGCGGTGGTCGGCGCCGGTTATATCGGCCTCGAACTTGGGCTCGCCTTTGCCAAGCTCGGAGCGAGCGTGACGATCGTCGAGGCGCTCGATCGCATCCTGCCGCTCTACGATACGCAGCTTACCCAGCCGGTCGCCAAGCGGCTCGCGGCTTTAGGCGTCGAGGTTTTGCTCGGCACCAAGGTCAAGGGCATTTCCTCGAATGGCGAGGCTCTGCTGGCGGAGACCGGTGCCGGCGAGGAGAAACGCATCGCTGCCGACAAGATCCTCGTCACGGTCGGACGAAAGCCGGTCACCGAAGGCTGGGGGCGCGAGGAGCTGGAACTCGATATGGACGGCAGGTTCCTGAAGGTCGATGAGCAGTGCCGCACCTCGATGCGCGGCATCTATGCGGTCGGCGACGTCACCGGCGAGCCGATGCTGGCGCACCGGGCAATGGCGCAGGGCGAGATGGTGGCGGAGATCGTCTCTGGCAAGCGCCGTTCCTGGGACAGGCGGGCCATCCCCGCCGTCTGCTTCACCGATCCGGAAATCGTCTCCGTGGGCCTGTCGCCGGACGAGGCGAAGGCGCAGGGCCGCGAGATCAAGGTCGGTCAGTTTCCGTTCGCCGCCAACGGACGCGCGATGACGCTATCGGCAGAGGAAGGGTTTGTCCGCATCGTGGCGCGGGCGGACAACCACCTTGTGCTCGGAATCCAGGCTGTCGGCGCTGGCATCTCCGAACTCTCGGCTGCTTTCGGGCTGGCGATCGAGATGGGGGCGCGGCTGGAGGATATTGCGGGGACGATTCATGCGCATCCGACGCAGTCGGAGGCGTTTGCCGAGGCGGCGCTGAAGGCGCTGGGACATGCACTGCATGTGTGAGCATATCGGTAGCAAATCGCCGTGGACGCGTGGATCGCCGCAGCGTATTCCTGTGTTGAACGGGAGGCGATGATGAAGAAACTATTTGCGATATGCTTTTCATGCTTGCTTGTGCCGGCGGCGGCGCTTGCCGAAACGCGTTGCGGCTGGCTGGTCAATCCGACGCCGCGCAACTGGACGCTGATCGATGCCCAGAATGAATGGCTAATCATGCTTCAGGGCGGCTACGAAGCCAAAGGCATGGACAAGATCAAGGACATGGCTGAGGGCGAGCATGTGACCATAAACTACAGCCATGGCTACGCCTGCTTTTGCATGAACGTTTCGACTGGCAAGGACGAAATCGTCCGGGAGATTTACTCCACCCGCCAGCTGCCCCTTTCAAAATGCCGACGCGATCCGGCACTCAGCGAGCCTAGATGAACAATTAGGCCTCCCGCCCGGTGTCCTGTCCAGAGGAGTTTGGTCGCGATAACGGCCTAAAGCTCGAGCAGCGCATACGGCTTTCCGGTCGGCTTCTCGATATGCGAGGCGACATTGTAGACAAGGGCGCCGCCCGGCGTCCTGCCTTCGTAGGTGCCGCGATGCGCGTGGCCATGAACCACAGCTTTCACCGGAAACCGGTCGATAGTCTCGGCAAGGCGCGACGAGCCGAGAAACGGATAAATCTCCTCCGGCTCACCGATCACGGTCTCGCGGATCGGCGCGTAGTGCAGAATGACCATGGCCCGTTCCGAGCGAACCTGGCGCAACGCGTTTTCGAGCCGCATGGTTTCCTCGACGCTTTCGGTGACCATGGCCTTAATGGCAGGCTCGCCGAACGAGCCGAGCATGTGGCGGCCGAAACCGCCGGCGAAACCCTTGGCGCCTGCAAAGCCGACGCCATTGATCTCGACGGCCTGGCCTTCCAGCAGGTTGATGCCGGCATCCTTCAGGATATGGGTGACCTCCTCGACGCAGCCGCATTCGTAATCATGATTGCCGAGCACGCCGACGATCGGGATCGAGCAGGAGCGCAGATCGGCGGCCAGTATTTCCGCCTCCTTCGGTTTGCCGAGATCGGTCAGGTCGCCGGTCAGTACCAGGATATCGGCAGCCTGCGAGATTTCGCTGAACAACTCCCTGTAGGACGCCGAACCGTGCTCCTTGATGTGCAGGTCGCCCATCGCTGCGATCCGCTGCTTGCCGTTCGCCTTCTTCGTCGATGCCTTGTCGCTGTCAGCCTTTTTTGTTTCCGTCTGGACGGTGACGCTCTTCGCGTCGGTTGCTTTGCTCACGCTAAGCCTCCTTCGGCCATTTCCTCTTCGACGCCGTCGCGAAGGTCGCCTTCGCCGCCGACGTCTGCAAAACCCCATTCCTTGACGTCGATCTCGAAATCCACCCGGCTGAACATGCGACCGCGGCAGATCTTCATCTGCGGCAGCGGCAGTTCGCGCTGCGCCTTCAGGCGGTCGAGCAGTTCGTCCAGAAGCCAGTCGGGCACCTTGTCGCGCTCGGTCGGGTAGATCCAGCGGAAGTTCAGGAGGTGGATCAGCAGCACTTCCCAATGCACTTCCATATGGCTCAGCAGCCGTTCCCAATCGATCTGGTCATGAGCGCGCAGGATCATATGGACGATGTCGCCGCCGTCATAGCGGTGGCGGAGCTGCACGAAACATTTCGACCAGATGAGTTCGGTCGGCGCGATGATGCGCACCTTGTGGCCGTTCATCTCGATCTGGCGGGCGTTTTCAAACCACGCGTCGCTGATCGGCATCGTGCCGTTCGAGGCGGCGAAGATGACGTCGAAGAAGTGCCGGCCCTTCTTCACCTTGCCGAGCCAGCGGTCGTCCTCGACCTCGATATGATAACCCTTGTCCTTGAAATGGGCGAGGATGCGGGCGTAGTCGCCGGCCTTGCAGAAGATGTCGAGATCCTTCGTCTGACGGGTGATGCCCGTATAGGCACTGATGGCGAACGTGCCGGCCAGCAGGAACGGGATATGGCACTTGGCCAGATCCTCGACCGCCTCGGCGACAAAGGCTTCGGAATCCGCGTCGGCAAGCGTCGGCGCAGCCTTCACCTCCATTCCCGGCATGGTGTCGACCGGGTGGGTAGCCTTCTCCCTCGGCAGATTCTGCGCGGCATTCGCTTCAGCATTCATTACGGATCTCCGAAATGTGGCTTCGCGCAGAGGAACACCCAGGCATGCCCGGAGGTTCCGTTTTCGGTCATTTTGCGACTGTCGTGACGCTTCAGCGTTCGGGATTATCGGCATTCGCCATAGGGCTGGCGCGGCCGTCCGGCTGGTCGCCGTCTTCGCGCCCGTCCCGGTCCTCAAGATCGCTCTCGACCAGATAGGCGTCGCTGCCGCCGAGCCTTGCGGCTTCCTTCAGCGCTTCCGGGTTGGTGGTGTCCAGTTGTTCGTCGTCCAATTGCTCCTGGAGCGCGTCATTGGTCTTGTTGCCGTCGGCTGGGGTCTTGCCGCTGTCGGCAGCTGGGCGTTTGGCGTCCATGGCGATGGTTCCTTTCTCTGATGTCGAGCCATTCCAGACATCCATCCGGGCTCATCTCTCAACCGTTGGCAACGCAACAGGTTCCGCCGGTGGCCTAGGCGGGAACCAAAGCCGCGGCTGACTGTTGATTAAGCGTGCAAACTTCAGGAGGCAGATATGCCAGCGAAATCCAAAGCACAGCAGAAGGCAGCCGGCGCGGCGCTTGCGGCCAAACGCGGCGATATGAAGAAGAGCGAACTCAAGGGCGCTTCGAAGGGCATGGAGAAATCCATGAGCGAAAAGCAGCTTGAAGATTTCGCCTCGACCAAGCGCAAGGGCAAGCCCGACCACGCCGCCCATCACTGACGAGATACCCGATTTGCCGAGACGCCAGATCGGGCTGCCGGTCCGAGACCGGAACTTCGCGGAAAGACGGACGTTCTTTGGGACGTTCGTCTTTTCGTGGAGGAGGAAAAGTCATGCCGCCTGAAACCATACCGCCTGAAGAACTCGACAAGACGCTGACCGCCCTGCCGCTGAGGATCGGCGTCTATATTCCGGACGACCTGATGGAAGACTGGTTTGCGCCTGGAACGGGCATGAACCCCGTGAGCGAGGCAGCCTTGAAGGCGGCGGAAGCCTACGGCCGCCGCTTCGAATGCGAGTTCAAATATTATCCGGAGCGTATGGAAGGCGTTTTCTGGAAATGGGTGCCGGCTCTCTAGCGCGTCTTTCAAGTCTCGATGAGCAAGCCTCGATGAGGCTGGAAAAGTCGATGAGGCGCGCCGCGCCGCTAAGGATCGCTCTTCTCTGCCTCATGGCCAAGCGATCGGTCCGCCTATGGCGCGGCGGCGCCTCATTCAATGACAATCACCTCAAGGGGCGGTACGGGGGGCTGAAACGATCGTAACGCAGCCGCCAGCCTGCYTCGCAAGGCCTGCCATGACGCTGCAAATGCACGAGAAAAGGAAAAGTTCCGCTGAAAAGTGATTCGAACGGTTATTTTTCGTCCGAATCACCAAAACTCACGGAGCGGCCACTGCTCAAGCGTAGCTGTTGCGCAGTGCTTCGAACTTCTGAAGCTGCTCGGCGATCAGTTCGCGTGCGGCATCCCGCTTCACGAAGACCTTGAACATCGCCGAACCCTTGGCATTCATGAACCAGACCGAGCAGGAGCGACGGCCGTGGAAGGCACGATCGACGAGGGTCACCGACGCGCAGTTATCCTTCTTGATGTGACCGCCGATCGGGCTGTCGCCGTGAATGTTGAACCAGCCATGCCCCTCCGAACCCATCGGCAGGGTGCCTTCGGCCTCCAGCACGATGTCTTCGGTATGGACGATGAACAGGACTTCGCCCCAGGTGCTCATCTCGGCCCAGATGTCGGCGAACCTCTCCTTGTCGGCGATGATCGCCGCGCCTTTCGGCAGGATTTCGAGGATCTCGGCGGGCGTCACGTCGGCATTGGCGGCGATCGCCTCGACGACGCCGTCGGGCTTCTCCGCCAGAGCGGTGAGAGCCCGTTGGCGACGGTCCGGGCTGATTTCGGAAACGGCGTTCATCGGGACCTCAGGCAGCAGCGTCGGCGCGCACGCCGTTCTTGTCTTCGTGGATGATCACTTCGAAACCTTCGAAATGCGGACCCGAGAGATATTCCACCTTGCCGCGGTTGTTGCCGGCATTCGCATGGGCGGCGCGGAACTGTTCCGACTTCGTCCAGGCCTGGAAGTCCTCGAAGGTTTCCCACACGGTATGGGATGCGTAGAGGGTGTGATCCTCCGCCTTCGGGCCCTTGAGCATGTGGAACTCCACATAACCGGGCAGCTCCGCGAGGCGGCCCTGGCGGCCGCGCCAGATGGCTTCGAACGCCTCTTCATAACCCGGCACGACGCGGAATCGGTTCATGGCGATGTACATGGATAGTCCCTCACTTAAAGTTTCACTTTCGGCTCAAGATATCTGCGGCCGGTCCCCTTGAAAAGCCTAAAAAACTTGCGTAGTCAACTCAAGTTATATCCGCCGGCCAGGCGGACCCGAGGCATATTGCGCCTCGATTTGAGCAGACAAGGAGCAGGGTATCATGGGGTCTTCCTTCACCTTGAGGGGGCTTTTCACAGCCGTCCTCCTGGGCACCGGTCTCGTCGCGGGCGTCGCGGCTGCATCCGACAAGGGCAATCCGGAGGCCAAGCGGATCGTTTCCATCGGCGGCACGATCACCGAGATCCTCTATGCGCTTGGCGCCGAGGACCGGATCGTAGCACGGGACTCGACGAGCTTCTATCCGGATGCGGCCAACTCCAAGCCGGACGTCGGCTATATGCGCGCCTTGTCTGCGGAAGGCATTCTCGGCCAAAAGCCCGATCTGATCCTGATGGAGCAGGATTCCGGCCCGCCGCCGGTCATCGAAATCCTCAAAGCCAGCGAAGTGCCGATGGTGGTCATCCCGACACCGCCGAAGGCGGATGCGATCGGCAGGAAGATCCGCGACGTGGGAGCGGCAGTCGGGCTTTCCGACAAGGCAGAGGCGCTTGCCGTGAAGACGGAAGAGGGGCTGAAGAAGCTCGCCGCTGACGTCGCCAAGATTCCCGGTCCGAAGAAGAAGGTCCTGTTCGTGCTGTCGCTCACCAATAACCGCGTCATGGCCGGCGGTGCCGATACGGAAGCGGGTGCGGTGATCGAAATGGCCGGCGGTATCAATGCCGCGCCGACGATCAACGGCTACAAGCCGCTCGCCGACGAAGCCGTCATCGCGGCCAAGCCGGATGTCGTGCTCGCCATGTCGCGCGGCGATCACGTCATGACGCCGGAACAGGTTTTCGCGATGCCGTCGATGCAGACGACGCCGGCTGCCGCCAACAAGGCGCTGGTCACCATGGACGGCCTGCTGCTGCTCGGTTTCGGCCCGCGCACCCCGGACGCTGCCCGCTCGCTCGCCGCCCGGATCTATCCCGGGGCGATCAACTGATGATGAAGGCGCTGGCGATGCCGTTCCGGCCGGCGGAGGATGGAGACCGGACCCGCCAGGGCGTCGTCATGCTTCTTCTCCTGGCGGTTATGCTGTTTGCCGCGTGCCTGCTTTCGCTCGGTATCGGCCCGACCGGCGTCGGCCTGCGCGATCTCTGGACCTATGCGACCGGCAACAGCGCCAGTCTGTCTACACAGGAACGGGTGATCCTCGAAGCGGTCCGCCTGCCGCGCACCGCGCTCGGCCTGCTGGTCGGCGCCGGGCTTGCCGTCTCCGGCGCGATGATGCAGGGCCTGTTCCGCAATCCGCTTGCCGATCCCGGCATCGTCGGGGTGACTTCCGGCGCGGGACTTGCCGCGGTTGCGGCGATCGTGCTCGGCAACGGCATTCTGGCGCCGGTCGCCATGCTGCTCGGCAACCAGTTCCTGCCGCTGATGGCCTTCTTCGGCGGTCTCTTCAACACCTGGGCGCTCTATCTCATCGCCACCCGCGACGGGCGGACGTCGACGACGGCTCTGATCCTGTCCGGCATTGCGATCGGTGCGCTTTCGGCGGCGCTGATGGGCCTGATGATCGTCATGGCCGACGACCGGCAGCTGCGCGACATTACCTTCTGGAGCCTCGGCTCGCTCGGCGGCGCCACGTTCGGCCGAGTGTTGTCCATTCTGCCTTTCATCGGCGCGGTGATGCTCATCATGCCCTTCGTGGCGCGCGGGCTCGACGCGCTGGTGCTTGGCGATGCGGCCGCGTTCCATATGGGGATACCGGTGCAGCGGCTGAAGAAGATCGTCATCGTCGCCGTCGCCGCCGCCTGCGGTTCGACCGTCGCTGTCGCCGGCTCGATCGGTTTCGTCGGCATCGTCGTGCCGCATCTGCTGCRCCTCGTCATGGGACCGTCGCACCGCTTCCTGCTGCCGGGCTCGGCGCTCGGCGGCGGCGCGCTCCTGCTTCTGGCCGATGCCGTTGCCCGTACGGTGGCTGCTCCGGCGGAACTGCCGATTGGCGTTATCACTGCCCTGTTCGGTGCGCCTGTCTTCCTCTTCCTGCTGCTGGGTAAAAACGGCGTCAACATGAGGGACATGCCATGATTTCCGCCGAGCACGTCACCGTCGCCCGCTCGGGCCGTAAACTGCTCGACAATGTCGGCATCGATCTCGAGCCGGGCCGATTCACCGTCGTCATAGGCCCGAACGGCGCCGGAAAATCGACGCTTATGAAGGTGATCTCCGGCGAGATGAAACCCGATATCGGCTTCGTCAGCTATCACGGTACCAGCGTCGATCTCTGCCAGCCGGTCGAGCTTGCCAAGCGCCGGGCGGTGCTGCCGCAGGCGACGCAGCTTGCATTTCCGTTCACAGCGCTCGAAATCGTCCGCATGGGCGCGGTGGCGCAAGGGGCGCTCAATCCGACCGAGCAGGCGCGCCTGGCCTTGTCTCGCGTGGGCCTGCGCGGTTTCGAAAGCCGGCCCTATCCGTCGCTGTCGGGTGGCGAGCAGCAGCGGGTGCAGTTTGCGCGCGCACTTGCGCAGGTGCCGCAGCCGGTCGCAGACGGCGTGCCGAGGGCGCTGTTCCTCGACGAGCCGACCGCGAGCCTCGACCTCGGACACCAGATCTCGGTGCTGGAAATCGCCCGCGACTTCGCCAATGCCGGCGGGATCGTGCTCGCCATCCTGCACGACCTCAACCTGGCTGCCGAGTTCGCCGACCATCTCGTGGTGCTGAACCACGGCCGGGTGGTGGCGGAAGGCGCCTGCACGGAAACGGTGAACGACGCGATCATCGCCAGCGTCTATGGAATAACCGGTGCCGTCGGCCGCCTGCCGGCTGCCCACATCCCCTACGTATTGCCGCAGTCGCGACACCGCTGACGATTGGATGGTCAGGTGTCCGGACGGGTGACGATGAAGGTCGCCGAGCCGAGCATGACCGCGGCCACCAGCGCCGCCCGCCACAATGGCGGCGAGGTGCCGAACCAGAACACCGCATAACTCACCGCCATCAGCGAGATCGCTGCGATCTTCGCCTTCCGCGCGATCGCACCCTTTTCCCGCCAACTGCGCAGCGAAGGCCCGAATTTCGGGTGCTCGAGCAACCATGCCTCCAGCCGCGGCGAGGAGCGGGCAAAACAGGCGACTGCCAGCAGCAGAAACGGAGTGGTGGGCAGGACAGGCAGGAAAGCCCCGACAATGCCGATTGCGACGAACAGCCAGCCGAGGGCGAGAAAAAGGAGACGCATGAAAACTCTTAAATGAAAAATTAGGCCAACATCTGAAGACCATGTTTGCGCACGATGTCCAGAAGTTTCAGCGCGGGCCCACTGGGGCGCTTGGCGCCGGTCTCCCACTTCTGCACGGTCGATTCGCTGGTGTTTAGATAACGGGCAAAGACCGGCTGGCTGACGTGATTGCCCTCCCGCAAGGCCTTGATCTCCTCAGGTCCAAGTTCCACCGGTACCGAAAGGCAGGTCTCGTCAAAGGTCCGCATTGTTTCCTTGTCGATCGTGCCGGCTTCGTACATGCCTTCCACGGCGTTATGGATCGCCTCGAAAGCATCGCTCTTAAATTTCCGGTTAGTTGCCATTGCAAATCTCCACCAGTGCGCCGCTTTTCAGTTCCGCATCGAAAGCACCGGGCGTCTTCTTTCGATAAAGTTCGGCCAGCTTGCGGAACGCCGCCAGTTCGTCATCGTCGATATTGGCCTGATCCTGTTTGGCGAACAGATAGGCATAGACCCAGAACTCGGCCGCTTTCGCCAGAATGATGGACCGATGCCGGTTGTCGTTGAGGCGCTTCTTGAAAACGCCGCCGCCGAGGTCATCCGCCTGACCCGAGGCAACCTGAGCAATGGCTTTGCAAAGCTCGCGGTCCGATATCCGGGCTTTCTTTGCCGCCTTGGCAAACCATGCCGTTTTGAATACCCGACCAAGCATAGTTGAATATAGCACCAGGTGCTATATTTTTCAATGTGGCTTGTTGTGGTCAAGTGCTGGCTTTTCGATCGCCGCCGGTTATAGTGCCGCCGGCTTCAATAACCGCAGGGGAAATGATGTCAGGGAAAAARGTACTCGTGGTCGGCGGGGCTGGCTATATCGGCTCCCATACGTGCCTGGTGCTCGCCGAGCGAGGTTATCAGCCTGTTGTCTTCGACAATCTCTCCAATGGGCATGCGGAATTCGTGCGCTGGGGTGAACTGGAACAGGGCGATATCCGTGACCGCGCCCGGCTCGATGAAGTGTTTGCCAAACACAAGCCGGACGCCGTGCTGCATTTCGCGGCGCTGATCGAGGTGGGGGAATCGGTCAAGAACCCGGTGGCCTTCTACGACAACAATGTCATAGGCGCGCTGACGCTGCTGTCGGCGGCGATCGATGCGGGTGTGAAAGCCTTCGTGTTTTCCTCCACCTGCGCCACTTACGGCCTGCCGGATCGCGTGCCGATGGACGAGACCCACAAACAGGCGCCGATCAATCCGTACGGGCGTACCAAATTCATCGTCGAGCAGGCGCTGAAGGACTACGGCACCTACAAGGACCTGAAATCGGTCATGCTGCGCTACTTCAATGCGGCCGGTGCCGATTTCGAGGGCCGGGTCGGCGAGTGGCACACGCCTGAGACCCACGCAATCCCGCTCGCGATCGAGGCGGCGCTTGGCCGTCGCCAGGGTTTCAAGGTGTTCGGCGACGATTACGACACCCGCGACGGCACTTGCGTGCGCGACTATATCCACGTGCTCGATCTGGCCGACGCGCACGTCCGGGCAGTCGACTACCTTCTCGCCGGTGGCGAAACGGTCGAACTCAATCTCGGCACCGGCACCGGCACGACGGTGAAGGAACTGCTCGCGGCGATTTCGGCGGTTTCCGGAAAACCTTTCCCGGTGGAATATACCGGCCGGCGCGAAGGTGATTCCACCTCGCTGGTCGCCAATAACGACAAGGCGCGGGCGGTTCTCGGCTGGGAACCGAAATATAGCCTAAACGATATCATCCGTTCGGCCTGGGACTGGCATTCCCGTTCCAACCATCATGTGATCTGAAGGGCCAAGACATGGCGGAAGGCGAGGTCAAGCTCGAGGAAAGCTGGAAACATGCGCTCGGGCCTGAGTTTTCCAATCCCTATATGAGCGAATTGCGCCGCTTCCTCGTCGCCGAAAAGGAAGCGGGCAAACGCATCTTCCCGAAAGGCTCGGAATATTTCCGCGCGCTCGATCTGACCCCGCTCGACGAGGTGAAGGTCGTCATCCTCGGCCAGGACCCCTATCACGGCTTCGGCCAGGCACACGGGCTTTGCTTCAGCGTTCGTCCGGGCGTGCGCGTCCCGCCGTCGCTCGTCAACATCTACAAGGAGATGGAGACGGATCTCGGCATTCCACCGGCCAGGCACGGATGCCTCGAACATTGGGCGGAGCAGGGTGTCCTGCTGCTGAACAGCGTGCTGACGGTCGAGGAGGCGAGGGCGGCCTCGCATCAGGGCAAGGGCTGGGAACGGTTCACCGATGCGGTGATCCGGGCGGTTAACGACGAATGCGACGGTGTCGTCTTTATCCTGTGGGGCTCCTATGCCCAGAAGAAGGCGGCCTTCGTCGATCAGCAGCGCCATCTGGTGATCAAGTCGGCCCATCCGTCGCCGCTTTCCGCGCATAACGGCTTTCTGGGCTCGCGACCATTTTCCAAGGCGAATGCTTATCTGCAGTCGATCGGCAAGGATCCGGTCGATTGGCGCCTGCCGGAACGAACCTAGTTCTGTGAACGATTGACCAATGGTCGTCTACGCAGAGTGAACAATGCGTTCGGATCGTCGCGTCTATCCAATCCCCGGTCCTTCCACCATCTTTACCCCAGAACAGCAGGCCGCACAGGCGGTCCGCAGAAAAGGGGTTTAAATGCTCGACCAGATCAAGGGCCTCCACCACGTCACGTCGATGGCTGCCAGCGCCAGCACCAACAACAAGTTCTTCACCGACACGCTCGGCCTTCGCCGGGTCAAGAAGACCGTCAACTTCGACGCTCCGGATGTCTACCATCTCTACTACGGCGACGAAGTCGGTTCTCCCGGCTCTGTCATGACCTATTTCCCGTTCCCGCATATCGCCCGCGGCCGTCAGGGCACCGGCGAAGTCGGAACGACACTCTTCTCGGTTCCGGAAGGTTCGTTCGGTTTCTGGACCGACCGCCTGTCCAAAGCCGGCGCGGAAGGCATCAAGGCCGATAGCGCATTCGGTGAAAACCGCCTGCATTTCGCCGGTCCGGATGGCGACGGGTTCGCGCTCGTCGAAGTCAAGGACGATGCCCGCAAGCAGTTCGTCGGCAACGGCATCTCCGAAGATCACGCGATCCGCGGCTTTCACTCCGCTTCGCTTCGTCTTCGCGATGAGGGTGCTACCGCCGAGCTCCTGAAATTCATGGGCTACAGCCAAGCCGACGCCAAGGATGGCGTTACCCGCCTGATCATGCCGGGCGGCAACGGCGCCGATGTCATCGATATCGAGACCATGCCGAACATTGCCCGCGCCAATCTCGGCGCCGGGTCGGTTCATCACATCGCCTTTGCGGTCGAGAACCGCGCAAAGCAACTCGAAGTCCGCAAGGCGCTGATGGATACCGGCTACCAGGTCACCCCGGTCATCGACCGCGATTACTTCTGGGCGATCTATTTCCGCACGCCGGGCGGCGTGCTGTTCGAAATCGCCACCAACGAACCCGGCTTCGATCGGGACGAGGATACCGCCCATCTCGGCGAAGCCCTGAAGCTGCCCGCACAGCATGCACATCTGCGGGCAACGCTCGAACAACATCTCGAACCGCTGGACGCCTAATCAGGCGACGCGTCCAAGGAGACCATCATGAGTTACGACAGTTATGTGCACCGGGCGCGCGCCGGTGCATCCGGAGCGCCGATCCTGTTCGTCTTTCACGGCACCGGCGGCGATGAAAATCAGTTCTTCGAATTCGGCGGCCGTCTTTTGGCCGGCGCCACGGTGATCTCGCCGCGCGGCGACATTTCCGAACACGGCGCGGCGCGTTTCTTCCGCCGCAAGGCTGAAGGTGTCTATGATTGCGAGGATCTTGCCCGGGCGACCGAGCGGATGAGCGAATTCGTCGCCGCCAACCGCGAACGTTACGGTTCCTCGACCGTGCTCGGCCTCGGGTTTTCGAACGGTGCGAACATTCTCGCCAATATCATGATCGAGAAGCCCGGCCTGTTCGACGCGGGCGTGCTGATGCATCCGCTGATCCCGTTCGCGCCAAAAGACCGCAAGGGCAAGCTTCAGAGCCGTGTGCTGATCACCGCCGGCCAGCATGATCCGATCGCCTCCGTGGCCCAGACCACCGACCTTGCGGACTACTTCAAGACGCAGGGCGACACGGTGACGCTGGAATGGCATGGCGGCGGGCATGAGATCCGTCCCAACGAGATCGAGGCCGCCAAAAAGTTCTTCGCGCCCTACGGTGCTTGACGCCAAAATGAAAACGCCCGGCTCCTCGATTGAGAGCCGGGCATTTTGATCTCAAGTTTTGCCGGCTTTTCTATTGGCGGGCAGTCGCCGTTCCGAATACTCTTGTCGGGGCCGGCTTTGTCTCGGAGGTCTTCTCCTCCGCTTCGTCGTCGCTGCTCTTCTCGCCGTTGCGGAAATAGTTGGCAACCGTTTGCGTGTGCAATTGCATCAACTCGTAGCAGTAGGTCACTTCCCGTTCGCTTGGCGACCAGTAAGCATTCGACTCGCCGCATTCGGCGGCCGTCAGCTTGATGCCGTCGTCGAGTTTGTAGAGCCCGGACAGAAGCTCCGCCAGGATATCCAGAACCTTCGCCGTCTTCGTCAGGTCCGCATAATCCTGGAGCTCCTTGTTGTTCGGCTTCTTGTAGGTGATCGTGAACTTGTTGTTCTGTCCGTCGGCCTGCTGATGCGGTTTCAGGACACCGAACCAGCTGTCACGGGCTTTCTGATATTCGCCGACGCACTGCTTGCGGCGCTCCTCCGGAAATTCCAGGTTATCGGCTGATTCCTTGAATTTCTCCGCACCCTTGCCGACCATCATGCAGACCATGCTGAAGGCGCGCTGGCGGTCGAGTGCGTGGACATCCCACAGGGCCTGCTCCTCTTCAGCCGCCTCGCTGGCCTCGGCGGATAACGTCCAGCCGTCGACGGAGTCGGTCAGCGCCGTATCGAAAACCTCGCCATCCGCCTCCAGCAGGAGCAGCGTGGAGAGCGTGTCGACGGCATCTTCCTCGCGGCCAAGAACCGGCAGGTTGAATTCCGAAACCAGCATATGTCCGGCTTCATGGAACAGGAAAAACAGCGCATTGCCGAATGCGAACTCGACACTGTCCTCGACCTGCTGCTTGGAAAGGCCTTGAAGGTCGTCGGTGAGTGCTGCCGCCTGGGCGCCGGGCATCGGCAGCGCAAGTAGCCCGATAAGGGCGAGAGGGAGAAGGCTGCGTTGCATCGGGCCGGTGCTTTCTGAAATCGATGTTGATCTGTCGCGTCCGCGATCCAAGCGATGCGGAGAGATTTGCCGGTCGTCGCGAGGCTGATTTATTCTATAACGCCGAGCTTTTAAGGTTGGATGAAGCAGTATTGTTGCCGATGTATTTCGACAGCCTTCGCGAACATTTAAGGTTTGTTAGAATTCCCTCACTTTCATTGGTGAGCGAACTCCTAATGTAGCAGCGGGATCGTCCCGCAATTGATTTGCCGGCCTATAGCGAGATCGCCGAAAGCTTCCACATGTCCGGAAAATCAAGTTTGCCCTACAGCAGGCAGCGAGGCGATCCGCGCACGAAACTGTGATGCCGACGGCGACAGAACGTCGCAGGGTTCTTGGTTGTCAATCGACCTCAGAATATATACATGCTTATCATCAGCGCACTAGTATTTGCCATGCCAAACAACAACCCGACTCTCGGCTTTCTTTTTAATGACGTCGCACGCCTGTTTCGAAAGCGCTTCGAGCAGCGCGCGAAGCATATCGGCCTGACGCGCGCCCAGTGGCAGACGATTGTCTATCTCTCCCGCTGCGAAGGCATTCACCAGAAGGCGCTTGCCGAGCTTCTGGAAATTTCGCCGATCTCGGTGATGCGGGTGCTCGACAACCTTGCGGAACGCGGCCTCATCGAGCGACGCCCGCATGAGACCGACCGGCGGATCACATTGCTCTACACGACCGAAAAATCGAGGGCTCTAATCGACGACGGCCGCGAACTTGGAGATGCGACGCGCCAGGATGCGCTCGAGAACATTTCGGACGCCGACCGCGCCCGTCTCTTTGAAATACTCGAACACATGAAATCCAACCTCGTTACGGCCTGCCGCGCGCCGGCCGACAAAGCTCAAAAGAAGTCCTCCCATGACTGAGACCACCGCCCGTTCGTCCGAAGACAGCAACGTCACCGTTCTCGAAACACCCGCTCCGGCAGCCGCCGAACACAGCAGGGCGCGCAAGCGACGGAGCCTCAAGCGCCCGGTGCTCTTCGCGCTACTGCCGATCGCGCTGGTCATCGGCGGTTATTATTACGTCGAAGGCGGCCAGATCCTGTCGACCGACAACGCCTATCTCCAGGCGGACATGATCGGCGTAACGACCGATGTCGCCGGCACCGTGGCGTCCGTCGACGTGCACGAGAACCAGGAGGTCAGCCAGGGCCAGGTTCTCTTCACGCTGAAGCCGGACAGTTTCCGCATCGCGCTTGACGGGGCCAAGGCAAAGCTCGGGGCCGCACGCAACCAGCTCCTCAACCTGCAGGCCTCCTACCGTGAATCGCTCGCACAGATCGCTCAGGCGGAAGCCGACATTCCTTATTTCCAGACCGTTGTCGAACGTCAGGAACGGCTGATCTCCGGTTCGGCCGCCTCGCAGACGGCATTGGATGACGCCAAGCACAATCTCGACGCCGCCCACCAGAAGGTGGCGGTCGCCAAGGCGCAGGCCGATGCGACGCTTGCCCAGCTCGGCGGCAATGCCGACCAACCCATCGAACAGAACCCGCTCTATCTCGAAGCCCAGGCCGCGGTCGACGATGCGCAACGCCAGTTGAACAACACGGTCGCGCGGGCGCCGTTCGACGGCATCGTCACCAATGTCAGCGCGCTGCAGGTCGGCAGCTATCTCGAAGCCGCTCAGCAGGGCTTCTCGCTGGTCTCGACCAGGAACATGTGGATCGCCGCCAATCCGAAGGAAACCGAGCTTACCTATATCAAGCCCGGCCAGCCGGTGACGATCAGCGTCGATACCTATCCGGGTGTCCAGTGGACGGGCAAGGTCGCGAGCGTCAGCCCCGCCTCCGGCTCCAGTTTCGCGTTGCTCCCGGCGCAGAACACGTCCGGCAACTGGGTCAAGGTCGTGCAGCGCATTCCGATGCGCGTGACGATCGATGACACGGCCGGCAAGCCGCCGCTTCGCGCCGGCATGAGCACGGTGGTCGATGTCGATACCGGCCACAAGCGCGGCCTGCCGGAATTCGCCCAGAAGCTCCTCAACCAGTCGACCGCCTACGCGCACGAGTAAACGATCATGAGCAACGTCGTTTCATCGGCAGCGTCGGTGGTCGCCAATCGTGGTGCGATCACCGCCTGCGTCATTCTGGCCGTCATCATGCAGGCGCTCGATACGACGATCGCCAACGTCGCGCTGCCCTATATCCAAGGCAGCGTTTCGGCTTCCGCCGACCAGATCAACTGGGTGCTGACCTCCTATATCGTCGCCGCGGCAATCATGACGCCGCCGTCCGGCTTCCTGGCCGCCAAGTTCGGCCGCAAGCGCGTGCTGCTCGTCGCCATCTTCGGCTTCGTCGCCGCCTCCGTGCTTTGCGGGTTGGCCCAGTCGCTGCCGCAGATCGTCGGTTTCCGCCTGCTGCAGGGCTTTTTCGGCGCAGCGCTCGTGCCGCTGTCGCAGGGCATCCTGCTCGACATCTATTCCGTCGAGGAGCGCGGTTCGGCGATGGCGCTGTTCGGCGTCTCGGTCATGGTAGGCCCCGTGCTCGGCCCGGTCATCGGAGGCTGGCTGACTGACAATATCAGCTGGCGCTGGGTGTTCTATATCAACGTGCCGATCGGCATCCTGGCCTTCATGGGCATCAGCGTCTTCGTCAAGGAGACCAAGATCGACGCGCAGGCGAAGCTCGACTGGTTCGGCTTCGGCATGCTCAGTCTCGCTATCGCGTCGCTGCAGCTCTTCCTCGACCGCGGCCAGCAGCTCGACTGGTTCTCCTCGAGCGAGATCGTCGTCGAAGCCTTGGTCTGCGCCGCCGCTTTCTACCTGCTGCTGGTGCACACGTTCACGACGGAAAAGTCGTTCATCAATCCGCGCCTTTTCCTCGACCAGAATTTTACCGTCAGCATGATCTTCATCTTCGTGATCGGGGTGACCTATCTCGCCTCGCTTGCGCTGATGACGCCGTACCTGCAATCGCTGATGGGCTATCCGGTGATTACCGCCGGCATCGTCATGGGGCCGCGCGGTCTCGGCACGATGGTGTGCATGTTCTTGGTCGGACGGCTGATCGGCAAGGTGGATACGCGCATCCTGATCTTCCTTGGCCTCGCGATCACCGCCTGGGCGATGTATGACATGATGGGCTGGACGCCTGACGTCTCGCAGTGGACGATCGTCTATGTCGGTTTCATCCAGGGTGCGGGCCTCGGCTTCCTGTTCGTGCCGCTGACGACGATCGCGTTCGCGACCTTGCCGGCGCATATGCGCGGCGACGGGACCGGTCTCTACAATCTGTCGCGTAATATCGGCTCCAGCGTTGGCATCGCCGTCGTCTCGGCGCTGCTGGTGGAAAATGTCCAGCGCAATCATGCGGACATCGTCAGCTACGTGACGCCGTTCAACCACGCCTTCCAGGCAAAGGCTGCGGCGGGCCTGGACCCGACGACGGTTGCCGGCGCCAGCGCACTCGACAGCATCATCACGCTGCAGTCGACGATCATCGCCTATGTGGATGATTTCAAGCTGCTGATGATCATGTCGCTTGCGGTGATGCCGCTGCTGTTCGTGCTGCGCAAGCCGGCCAAGGCACCGGCTGTGGATCACAGCGTGGCGATGGAATAATCGGCCTTCCGGGGCATGGAATTGCCCCTCATCCGGCTGCCGCCACCTTCTCCCCGTTCTGACGGGGAGAAGGACGCAAGCCGCGTGATCCCCGTCCCTCTGGATCGGGGTTTCGGCTGGGCAAGGTGGTGCGGCATATCTCTTCTCCCCGTCCATACGGGGAGAAGGTGGCGGCAGCCGGATGAGGGGCAAAGCTCCACATGCAAACGCCTCCTTCGGGCTTGCGAGGCAAATAACGATGGCCGATAGTGGCTCGATCACGTTTCTGGCTGCCCGGAGGTCTCCCATGAGTAACCACCTGAAATTCTTCATCGACGGTGTCTGGGTGGGGCCGGCCATTCCGGTCGCTCTGGATGTCATCGACCCGTCCACCGAAGAGGCCTATACGCGCATCGCGCTCGGCTCCAAGGCGGATGTGGACAAGGCCGTTGCGGCGGCCAAGGCTGCTTTCCCGGCCTTCTCGCAATGGTCGAAGGAGGAGCGGCTGGCGTTGCTCCGTCGGATTCTTGTCGAATACGAAAAGCGCTACGAGGATATCGCGCAAGCCGTTTCCCAGGAAATGGGTGCGCCGATCGGCTTTGCGAGGGACGCGCAGGCCGCTGCCGGGCAGGGGCATCTCAAGGCGACGATCGAGGCGTTCGAAGCCTACGAATTCACGGAGACGCGCGGTACGACGACCATCGTGAAAGAGCCGATCGGCGTTTGCGCGCTGATCACGCCGTGGAACTGGCCGCTCAACCAGATCGTCTGCAAGGTGGCACCGGCGATCGCCGCCGGCTGCACCATGGTGCTCAAACCCTCCGAGATCGCGCCGATCAGCGGCATCATCTTTGCGGAAGTGATGGAGGCGGCGGGCACGCCGAAGGGCGTCTTCAACCTCGTCAACGGCACCGGACCGGACGTGGGCCAAGTGATGGCCGGCCATCCGGATGTCGACATGGTGTCCTTCACCGGCTCCACCCGCGCCGGCGTGATCGTCGCCAAAACCGCCGCCGATACCGTGAAGCGGGTGGCGCAGGAACTCGGCGGCAAGTCGCCCAATATCATCCTGGCTGATGCGGAATTCGAAAAGGCGGTGGCGGACGGCGTGACCGCCTGCTTTGGCAATTCCGGCCAATCCTGCGATGCGCCGACCCGCATGCTGGTGCCGGCCAAACGCCATGACGAGGCGCTTCGAATTGCGAAGGCTGCGGCCGAGAAACTGAAGACCGGCGATCCGCGCGCCGATGGCATCGATCTCGGCCCGGTGGTCAGCCAGACCCAGTTCGACAAGATACAGCGGCTGATCGAGGCGGGCATCGCGGAAGGTGCGACGCTGGTCACCGGCGGCCCCGGCCGGCCGGAAAACCTCAACCGCGGCTATTATATCCGCCCGACCGTGTTCGGAAACGTCAGCAACGACATGACCATCGCGCGAGAGGAGATCTTCGGGCCGGTCCTGTCGATCCTCCCTTATGAGACAGAAGAGCAGGCGGTCGAGATCGCCAACGACACGCCCTATGGGCTTGCCGCCTATGTCCAGTCCGGCGACCTCGTTCATGCCCGCCGGGTGGCGGCGCGTCTACGCGCCGGTTCGGTGTTCATCAATTATCCCGAATGGGATCTCTTCGCGCCCTTCGGCGGCTTCAAGCAATCCGGCAACGGCCGCGAATATGCCGATTGGGCCATTCACGACTTCCTCGAAATCAAGGGTATCGTTGGGTATGGCGTTTAAGACCTTCAATCCTTCCTCCGTCCGCAAGCCGTTCGGCGGCTACAATCACGGCCTGCTGGTGCCGCCGGGCGCAAGCCTGCTGGTCACCTCCGGCCAGCTCGGCATTTCGCCCGAGGACAGGATCCCGCCGGATGTAGCCGGCCAGGCCGAACTTTGCTTCAAGGCGATCGGCGCGATCCTCGAGGAGGCGGGCATGACCTATGCGGACGTCATCCGCATTTCCGGCTTCGTCACCAGCCGGGAGGATTTTCCGGCCTATATGGCGGTGCGCGACCGCTATACGCTCGACCCGAAACCGGCCTCGACGCTGATCGTGGTCGGCGGCTTTACCCGGGCCGAATTCCTGGTGGAAGTGGAAGTGACGGCGGCGAAGGTGTTCTGACGCCGCCTTCAAATAAATAAAGGCTTTATATCTTTGATGCCGAGCATGGTCGGACGAGGCGGATTTATTTTTTATTGATCACATGATTGTTTCTATTGCGAAGCAAAGTGCTGCATTTTTTCATTTGCAGAAAAATCACGGCCCCTCTTTAAATATTCCTTGAGCTGATTGGGCTATCAGTGAGCCGTGGGGTTCTGATCAAGGTTATTCGGGGGTTTTTCCATGCGTCCTGTTGTAATGGGTGCCTTAGCACTTCTGTCTGCGCAATTTCTCGCGCCCGCTGCCTTTTCCGCAGGTCTCGTTGCCAGCGTCAGCCTGTCGTCACAGACCATGACCGTCGAGCGTGACGGCGTCGTGGTTTACGAATGGAAGGTCTCGACCGCTCGGCCAGGCTATTCGACGCCGACAGGAAACTGGGGCGCCAAGTCGCTGTCCAGGAACCATCGTTCGCGCAAATACGACAACGCGCCGATGCCGTTTGCGGTGTTCTACAATGGCGGTTATGCCGTGCACGCCACCTTCGAGACAAGGCGGCTCGGCCGTCCGGCCTCGCATGGCTGCATCCGCCTGCATCCAGAAAACGCTGCGACGTTCTTCACGCTCACCAGCCAATACGGCCTGTCGAACACCCGCATCGTCGTCAGCCGCTGAGTTCCGCCGCTGAGTTATGGCTCAGTAGCCGCAGCTCCTCAGCTGAGCTTCGTATTTGGCGGCCATGCCGGCGGATTTCTGGGCGGTCTGCTTGACCCCGTTGCCGAACTCGCCGCGCGCATATCCTGCCTGGCCGGTGTAGTAGGCGAGGTAGAGATTATAACTATCGGTAAGCGGAATGCCGTTCTTGAGATGGCTGCGGTTGTGATACCAGCCGACGAAATGAACAGCATCGCCGAAATCGGTGCGGCTGGCGCTCCAGCGGCCAGTATCCTGCTTGTAGGTCAGCCAGGTGCCGTCGAGCGCCTGGGCGTAACCATAGGCCGTTGAGGCGCGGGTCCACGGGATGAAGCCTAGCAGTTTGGTGCGCGGCGGCCGGGCATAGGGCTGGAAGCCCGATTCCACATAGATCGTCGCCATCAGGATCGGTACAGGCACGCCGAATTCTCGCTCGGCCTTCTTGGCGTCGCGCGCCCAGTTGTTGAACAGCCCGTCGCGCTGCTCGAAGATCGCGCAGGCATTGGTGACCCGGCTCGGCGCAGATGCGCAGGCAGACAGGGACACGGTCAGGAGGGCGATGAAAAACGCAATACGCATCGCTTAATCTCTCGGTTTCCAGAGATTAATAACCGGTAAAATTTAAGGAAAAGTTTAATGGTTGGGATGAGATGTAGGTGACGCTAAATAGGCGCGTCCGGCAAACAGGTTTCGTACGATGACGCCGAGCGCAGTCGTGGCCGCAATGCCTTCGAGCCCAAGCCCGATTGCCGGCGCAAGCAGCGTCAGGACGGCAAACACGGCGAGCGTGAAACGCGCCGGGCCGATGCAGACGTAACGGTCGCGTACGAACCACAGGCTCGCCAGATAAATCGCGACCGGGATCGCCACTGCATAATCTCCAACGAGGATGGAGACTTCGGAATGGTGGGTGATGATGTCGACGAGCACGGCAAAACCGGCGCCAACCGCGGCGCCCGATGTGAAGATGAAGAAATGGCCGTAGCCCCAGAGAAGCGAGCGCCTCAAATGATGGCTGCTCAGTTGTTCCTCGCGGGCGAAATAGACCCACCAGAGTGAAAAGACGATGACCAGCGCCGAAAGCGCCGTATGCACCAGCATGATGTTGACCTCGCCGGCGAACTGGCGAAGTGCGGTCGAACCGGCGAGCAGCGTCTCGCCGAGGACGATGATGTTGAGCAGGCCGTAACGTTCGACGATGTGGTGGCGATGCCAGGGCGTGTTGGCGGTCAGCCGTTCGGCGACGGCGGGCACCGCAAGTTCAAGAACTACGGCGAGCGCCCAGAGGATATAGGATACGCCGAAGGTGAGGGGCTGCAGAAAGAGGAAGCTCAGCCAGAGAAGCTGGACGAGGAAGATCCCGATCGCATAACCGAGCGCAGTGGGCCGGCAGCCCGGGTCGTGATAGGCCGCGCGCAGCCACAGGATGATCATGGCGATGCGCATGACGGCGTAGCCATAGATCACCAGCGTGAAATCCGGTGCCTCTGTAAAGAGAGCCGGAATGCCGGCGGCGATCGTCAGCGAACCGCCCATCAGCACCATGGTCAGCAACCGATAAACGACGTCGTCATTGTCATAGGCAGACGAGAACCAGGTGAAGTTCATCCAGGCCCACCAGATGGCGAAGAAGGCCATGATGAAGGTCATCACCCCCTGCGCCGCATGATTTTCGGCAATCGCATGATGCAACCCGGCGGCGGCCGATGCGATCGCGATCACCGACACGAGGTCGAACAGCAGTTCGAGCGGGGTTGCAACCCGGTGATGTTCGTTCGGATCGCGGGGATGCAAGGGACGCAGGATAGTGGCGAGTGGTGAAGCCTCGGTCATTGTCTGTCTGTCCCTGAACATGAAGATTCGCGATCGAGGGAAATAGCGCAAAAAAGCGTGTTCAAGTAAAGAGTGGCGGGCCATATCGCGACGATCGAGGCTTGGGATGCGTGACGTTGTTGAAACGGAAAGGCTGGTATTGCGGGAAATTACCAGGGTGGACCTGCCGATCTTGTTTCGCATCTTCGGCGATGCCGAGAGCATGCGCTTTTATCCGCGCGCCAAGAGCCTCGAAGAAACCGAAGCATGGTTCGAAAAGCTTGCTTTCCGGAGTTATGCGAAAAACGGTTTCGGTCTCTGGGGTATCGTCGAGAAGGCAGCCGGCGAGCTGATTGGTGATTGCGGCATTACCCTTCAGCCGACGCCCCACGGCCTGGAGCCGGAGATTGGTTATCATCTCCGGCGCGAATGGCTCGGCCGTGGTTATGCCGTTGAGGCGGCCGCCGCCTGCCGTGATTTTGGTCTCGGCGGCCTCGGTTTCGAGCGGATCGTCTCGATCGTCAGCCCGGAAAATATACCGTCGCTCCGGGTTGCGGCGAGAATCCATCAGCGCTGGGAAATCTATCGGACGGTAACGGCCGCTGGGGCGCAGGTGGATCGGTTTCTGTTCATCTCCGAGCGGAATACGCCGGACGCAGACGAACCGGATGCGGCCACGCGGGTCGCAATGGTGGAGGCGGCGGCTTCGATTTTGCGGCGAAGGTAGCCTCATGACAAAGTCCGCGCCGTTTCCGCAAGTGCGGGCAAACATATCGCGAATATGGCTTGTACCTACACATAATTTTCGGCCACTCATTTGCTTGGACCGATAACTACAATATATATTGATTTGCAATGATGGGTTGAAGGATCTGTGATGTCGAAGAAAGGTCAGCACGTCGTCCCGAACGGTGACAAATGGAGCGTTCGGAAAGCAGGCGCATCCCGAGCATCTGGTACGTTTGGTACCCAGCAAGAGGCTATCGAAAAGGCCCGTGATCTTGCGCGAAACCAGAGAACGGAACTCTACATCCATGACCGTGAGGGTAGGATCAGAGAGCGAAATTCTTATGGCGGGGATCCGTTTCCGCCGAAGGGATGAGACTTGCCCAATCCGCCTTTCGAAAAATCCGTTTTTATAAACTGCCCTTTTGACAAAGATTACGAGCCAATTTTGCAAGCGATGCTGTTCTGTGTCGTATATCTTGGCTTTGCGCCTCGGTTGGCAACGGAGCGGATCGACGGTGGAGAAAATCGGTTAGAAAAGATCATTGATCTGATCCGAAACTCGAAATTCTCCATTCACGACCTGAGCAGAGCACAGGCAAACGCCGCTGGCGAACACGCCAGGATGAATATGCCGTTCGAACTCGGAATCGACTATGGGTGCCGTCAGTTCCACTTGGACGAACGGAGTGGCAAGAAAATCCTGATTTTGGAGGAAAAGCGATATCGTCATCAGATTGCGATCTCGGATCTGGCTGGGTGCGATCTCGACGTACACGAGGCCGAATTCCAAAAAGCAGTTCGCAAAGTTCGTAACTGGCTGGTCAATGAAGCGGATGCCGAGGTCATAGGGCCGCGAAAGATTTTGGATGCCTACGCGGATTTTCAAGAATGGCACTACGAGAGGCAATTGGCGGCAGGCTTCTCCGATGACGATATTCAAGACTACCCGACGAAAGAGCTTATGTCGTCGATGACCGAATGGATTGCCATCGGCAAGCCGATCTAACTGTCAGAACCGCTCCATCTCGCGCCGGACCTTGTCGAGGAACGCAGCGCGTGTCTGCGGCGTGCAGTTGTTCATGTCGTAATGGGCCAGAAACGTCACCGGCCGGGCAGGGTTGGTCTGCACCCGCAGCACGCGTTTCGACAGCTTTCGCGGCGGGTCGCCGGCGAGGAAGGCGCGCCAGCGGGTGGCGCCGTAGGTGGTGACCACCGCCACCTTGTCGATATGCAGTTTTCGCGTCAGCTTGCCGTCTTTCAGCTCGAAGGTGATACCCGGCAGCCAGACGCGGTCGAAATAACCCTTCAGCATGGCCGGCCAGCCGAAATTCCAGACCGGCGTGACGATCACCAGCCCTTCCGCCGCCTGCAGCCGGTCGACATAGGGTTTCACCAGCGACAGGTTGTTGGGGTAGTCGTGATAGGTCATCCGGTCATGACGCGACATGACCGGATCGAAACCTTCGGCATAGAGGTCGCAGTCATCCACCTCGTGCCCGGCCTTGGTCAGGCTTTCGCGAGCTTGCCTGTGCAGCGCTGCGCCATAACTTTCTTCGACCGGATGCGAATGGACGAGCAGGACACGCATCAGCCACCTGCTGCCGCAAGGCCCGGGAAGAGGTAGTTCTTGCCGGCGGAAAAATCGAAATCGGGATTGTCCCAGGCGATCATCTTGCCGGGGTTGAGCAGCCCCTTCGGATCGGTCTCCTTCTTGAAGGCGAGCTGGACGGTGTCCGTCTGCTTCATGCCGCCTTCTTCCAGCGTATAGCGGTGCGGGTTGAAGATCGGGCAACCGTTGTCGCGGTGGATCTGCATGATCTCCTCCAGCCGCTCCTTGGTCGTGTAGCGGACGAGAGGCAGGCCGGAGCACTGCATGCGGCCGTCGAACTTGATGAATTCCAGATGGCCCGGCACTTCGTCGCCGAACAGTTTTGTCATCTTCTCGACCTTGGCGACATGGTCCGGTCCCGGATACTGGACCTGCAGATAGGTAAAGCCGGGATCGACCTTCAGGGCGCGCAGCGTCGTGTGGTTCCAGGCGAGTTCATAGGCATGCGGGATGCCTTTCATGCTCTCGACCTTGTCGGAGCGGAACAGGATTTCGCCCTTCTGGCGCTCGGCAAAGGCGGTGAAGGCATCCATCGAATGCGGTGCGATCATCAGCACGACGATCGACTGGTTGCGGTCGCGCAGGAACGGCTTGTGGCGCGGGAAATAGTCGTAGGGGATCGGCGCCGCGATCGGGGCGATCTCCTTGATCAGCAGGCCGTTCTTGTGGGCCAGCGCATCGCCGAAGCGCACCGTATCCATGAAGTCGTCGTAACCGACCAGCACGTCGACCCAGTCGTATGCGGGTGCGAGCGGCATCTCGACCTCGACGATGATGCCATTGGTGCCATAGGCATGGGTGACCTTCTGCAGATCCCAGGCCGTCAGGTCGAGCACGCGCGGCTCAGCCTCCATGGTGATGACGCGCAGCCGCAGTATATTGCCGAGGTCGCGCAAACCGCCCCAGTGGATCGAGCCGACGCCGCCGGAACCGCCAGCGACGAAACCGCCGATCGTCGCCGTCTGGGCGGTGGAGGGATGGAAGCGCAGTTCCTGGCCGGAATGGGCCTTTGTCTGGCGGTCGAGTTCGGCGATCACGATGCCGGGCTCGGCGATGACGCGGCCCGGATGGATTTCCTTGACCTTGTTCATGTTGATGAGGTTGAGCACGATACCGCCGGAGAGCGGCATGGCCTGGCCGTAATTGCCGGTGCCGGCACCGCGCGGGGTGACCGGCACGCCATGCGCGTAGGCCACCTTCAACACCCGGATCACCTCTTCCTCGCTTTTCGGCGAGACGACGAGATCGGCGGTGACGCTCTCGAGTTCTTCCTTGAGGATCGGCGAGTACCAGTAGAAATCGCGGCTCTTCTGGCGCACCAGCGCCGGATTGTCCTCGACCGCGAGGCCTTCGAGTTCTTTCTTGATCTGTGCGTAATCCGGCATGTTCACTTGTCCAAAATCGGGTCCAGGTCACGGTAATCCGGCAGGCGACGGTCGATGCCCATGCCATTCCGCATCACGATGCGGTCGGCCTGCGGACGGGAAAGGAATTCGCTCCAGCGCCTTGCGCTGAACAGCACGAGATCGGCGGGGCCACCTTCGGCAATGACGCCGATATCCGGCCGCCCAAGGATTTCGGCGGGCGTCGAGGTGACGACGCGGGCGGATGTGTCGAGCGGGTGGTCGAGATGCAGGATGCGGACCGCCTCGCGGAAAACTTCGACCGGGTCCATGTCGCCATAGGCATAGAACGGATCGCGGGTATTGTCGGAGGAAACGGCGGTTTTCACACTGGCCGCCGTCAGTTCGTGGAACAGCGTGACGCCGCGCCAGCGGGGCGTGCGGCCGGCATGGCGGTCCTGCAGGTACATATTGCACATCGGCAGCGAGACGACCGAGATGTCGGCTTTGGCCACCTTGTCGATGACGCGGCTTGCGGTCTCGCCGTCCTGCCGGGCTAGTGAGCAGCAATGGCCGACGGTCACCGAGCCTTCGAAACGGTTGCGGAGTTTTGCCTCGGCAATGGCTTCCAGCGTGAGGACCTGTTTGTCTTCCGTCTCGTCCACATGCAGGTCGATATCGAGGCCGTTGTCGGCGGCCGCCTCGAAGAGCGTGTCGAGGATCCGTTCGAAATCCGGCAGAATGCGGGTGGCGCCGCCGAGTAGTCCGCCATAACGCCTCGCCGTCGCGACGATGCCGCCGAAGACGCTTTCGTCGAGCACGCATTCCAGCGGCAGCAGGGCGACTGCCTGCAGCGCAATCCTATCCTTCCATTCGGCGCGAAGCTCGTCGAACAACGGAAAGGAGATATCCGGCTGCGGTGGGATCGAATCCAGATGGGTGCGGATGAGCTTGGTGCCGTGGGCATAGGCGCTTTTCAACGAGAATTCGAAGCGGGCGCGGATGTCTTCGGCCGTCCAGTTGGCGATCCGGTCCTCGCGCACATTCATCAATGCGCCTTCGAACGTGCCGTCCGGGTTGGGGCGTCGGTCCCAGAAATGGCCCTTATCGAGATGGGTGTGCATGTCGACAAAGCAGGGCCAGATCATGCCGCCGCGCATATCGGCGGAGACCAGATCGGCGGGTGCGAAACCCCTTGGCAGGATCGCTTCGATCTTCCCGTCCGCGATGACGAGATCGGCCTCCATGAGGCCGTCTTTTGCGACAGCCGGCAGGCCCTTGACCAGAACCGCCGGCAGCGTCGCATTGGTGAGCGCGAAACGGCGGGCGTCGGGAAGCGTCATGAAGGCAGTCATCAGTTTTCTCTTTTCAGGCTGCTTTCATGCCAGCGATGCAGGAAAAACCAGGAGATGAAGGAGGTGATCGCAAAAATCACCACGCCGAGCAGCGACAACAAAATCAATGCCGCAAACAGGCGCGGAATGTTGAGGCGATACTGGGATTCCAGCAGCCGGAAGGCAAGGCCCGAACCGGCGCCTGCCGAGCCTGCCGCGAACTCCGCAACGACCGCCGCGATCAGTGCCAGGCCGCCGCCGATCCTGAGGCCCGTCATGAAATAGGGCAGCGACGAGGGGAGTTTCAGGTAGAGCAGCGTCTGCCAGCGCGAGGCACCGTAGAGATCGAAGAGGTTGAGCAGGTTATGGTCGACGCTCTTCAGGCCCTGGACCATGTTCGACAGGATCGGGAAGAAGGCGACGAGGAAGGCGCAGATCAAAAGCGCCACCTGGGTCGTCGGGGCATAGATCAGGATCAGCGGCGCGATCGCCACGATCGGAGTTACCTGCAGGATGACCGTGATCGGATAGAAGGCGGTCTCGATCCATTTCGACTGGATGAGAAAGACGGCAATGCCGACGCCGCCGATCAGCGCCAGCGCCAGCGCCTGCATGGTGATCTGCGTCGTCACCCAGAGAGCGGGCGAGAGCGTGCCCCAGTCGTTGTAGAGCGAGTTCGCGACCGCCAGCGGCCCCGGCAGGATGTATTGCGGGATGCTGTTGACGGTGATGATGAACTGCCAGAGGAGGACGAGGCAGACCACCACGCAGATCGGGACGAGGGTGCGCAGCAGCGTATCGCGGTTGCGGCTGAGTAAGCCCGGCTTTGGCGGCATCAGGGCGGTATCGGTGTCGGCCATCAATGTTCCTCCCCGCCGATTGCTTCGATGAGCATGGTCGAGACCTTTTCGCAGGCCTGGCGGTATTCTTCCGAGGTGCGGTAACGTGCATCGCGCTCGAGGCTTGTCACCAGCGGGAAATCCGCATGCACCCGGCCGGGTCGCGCCTTCATCACCACGATGCGGTTGGAAAGATAGGCGGACTCGAATACGGAATGGGTGACGAAGATCACCGTGATACCTGTCTCGCGCCACAGCCGCAGCACGTCGTCGTTGAGTTTCTGGCGGGTGATTTCGTCGAGCGCGGCAAAGGGCTCGTCCATCAAAAGCAGCTTCGGTTTGGTGACCAGCGCACGGGCGATCGAAACGCGCATCTTCATGCCGCCCGACAGTTCGCGCGGATAGGCGTCGGCGAAATCCTGGAGGCCTACGGTCGCGAGCGTCTTCATGATTTCATCGCGGGCGGCGGATTTGGAAACACCGCGCAGTTTCAGCGGCAGGTAGACGTTTCCGAACACCGTCTGCCACGGCATCAGCGTCGGCTCCTGGAAGACGAAGGAGATGTCGCCTTCCGGCAGGCCTTTGGAATTGATGCGGGAACTTGGCCAATCGATCGTCCCGGTCGAGACGTCGCCAAGCCCGGCGATGATGCGCAGTGCCGTCGACTTGCCACAGCCGGAAGGCCCGAGCAGGCTGACGAACTCGCCGCCCTCGACCGTCAGCGACATGTCGGAGAGCGCCAGCGTGCCGCTGGAGAACATTTTCGAGACGGAGCGCATGACGACCAGCGGGCGTCTGCGTGTCTCCCCGGGGGCGGGTATCAGCGGGGCTTGGGACATGCTCATTACGGGCCTTGAACTTCGTCGGGACAGGGCGGCAATTCCCTCTTTGCCGTGACAGGCACAGCAAAGAGGGAATGAACCATTGTGCTCTTCCGAGACTATTTTTTCAGCGCCATGCCGACGCCCTTGCAGACGAACTTGGTCGAATAGGCCTTCTTGTAATCAAGGTCGGCCGGTTCGACGCCGATCGAGACCATGGACTCGAAGAACTTCTTGTAGCGCTCGTCGGTAATGCAGCCGATGCCCTTGGTTTCGGCGTCGCCGGAAACCACGATGCCGTATTCCTTCATCTTGGCGATGGAATAGGCGATCTGGCCATCCGTCATTTCCGGATTGTCCTTCTTGATCAAGTCGTTGGCGGCTTTGTTGTCACCATAGAGATAAGTGTACCAGCCTTCGAGCGAAGCGTCGACGAAACGCTGCACGACATCCGACTTCTTGTCGATCATCGTCTGCGTGGTGGTGATCATCGTCGAATAGGGGCCGTAACCGGCATCGGCGATCAGGAACACTTTCGGCGTCCAGCCGGCCTGCTTTCCGATCTCATAGGGTTCGGAGGTCAGGTAACCCTGCTGTGCGGAAGCCTTGTCGGCGATGAAGGGGGCCGGGTTGAACGTGTAGGGCTTGAACTGCTCGTCCTTGAAGCCTTTGAAGTTCTTCTTCATCCACTCGAAATAGGTGGTGTAGCCTTCCTTGCCCATGAAGATGGTCTTCATCTTGGCCAGGTCCGCGAAGGTCTCGACACCGGCATCGGGATGGGCGAGCAGGACCTGCGGGTCCTTCTGGAAGATCGAGGCGACACTGACCAGCGGGATGCCCTGCTTGACGGCATCCATGTCGCCGAGCGGACCGCCCATGTAGAAATCGACCTTGCCGGCGATCAGAAGCGCGCGGTTGGCGGCATTCGGCCCGCCCTGCACGATCTTCACCTTGAGGCCATGCTTTTCATAGGTGCCGTCGGCGACCGCCTGGTAGAAGCCACCATGTTCGGCCTGAGCGAGCCAGTTGGTGCCGTAGGAGACTTCGTCGAGAGCTGCAGCCGGCTGAGCGGCGAGCGCCATCGCCGAAAGGCCGAGCGCGGCCAGAAAACTCTTCATCATCAATGATTTGGACATGTCGCTTTGTTCCCCTGTTAAACCGTGCGGCATCGTGAGAGCAGCTTATGATGGACATTTGTACGGTTGCGTTGCTCTTTGAAAAGCATCAAAATTCGTTCACATTGATGCCTTTAGGGCAGCGCTCGAATTTTAACCTGCCAAATTGTGGTGCATGATCAAAAAACATGCAATGAGGGGCTTCGGAGAAAATGCTGCACTCGCGAAAACTTCAATATATCGACGAGATCGCCCGTTGCGGGTCGATCCGCAAGGCGGCGGCCCGGCTGAACGTCGCGTCGTCGGCGATCAACCGGCAGATTCTGGCTCTGGAAGAAGAGTTCGGGGCGCCGCTCTTCGAGCGGATGCCGCGTGGGCTGAAGCTGACCGCAGCTGGCGAGCTCTGTATCGAGCACATCCGGGAGGTGCTGAAGACCTATGAGCGGATGGAAGCGCGGATCCGCGGTCTCAAGATGCCGCAGGCCGGCAAGGTGACACTGGTCTCGACCGTCGGGCTCGCCGCAGGGCCGCTCCCCGAGATCATAGCCCGCTTCGTCGCGCAGCATCCGCGCGTGCGGGTTCATCTGCGCAATGACGGGCCGTCGAACACGATGCAGCCGGTGATTACGGGGGAGGTGGATTTCGGGCTTGGCTTCAACATCCCGGCGACGCCCGGCATCCGCACGCTTGCCAATTTCGACATACCGATCGGGGTGGTGATGCCGCCGGGGCATCGGCTGGCGGTGGAAGAGGGGCCGGTCGATCTTGCGGATGTCGTGCAGGAACCGCTGGTGCTTGCACAGTCGGGCACCAGTTTGCGCAACATCATCAACCTGGCGCTATCGCCGCTGTCGATCGCGGTGGAGCCGCTGGTGGAAAGCAATGCCTCGGAAATGCTGAAGAAGCTGGTCAAGGCCGGCACGGGGCTGACGTTGCTCAATCCGCTCGACGTGCTGCCGGAATGTCGGCGGGGCGAGCTGATCTTCCGGCCGATCGTCAACCTGCATGCGCGCCATCAGCCGATGAAGCTTTTCGCCCGTGCGCGCACGACGCTCGATACGGCGACCAGTCTGTTCGTGGAATTCCTGCTATCGGAGCTTGCCGCGATGGTCGCCGAGCTGCAGGCCAAGGGCCATCTGCCGCTCCAGCCGCATGGCCGGGACGCGCAGCGCGACGAGGGTTAGCGGGAATAAAGTTCGTCGAGCGGGAATGTTTCGAATTCCCGCAGCATCTCGATGAAGCCCGCGACCTGATGGCGGCAGATAGCCGCGCCTTTTTCGGCGGTGCCCTTCGAGGCGTCGCCGACGACGCCGTGGAGGTTCAGGTCATGGGCCACCCAGGACAGCACGTGCGGGGGGGCAGGCTGCATGTATTTCGAGCGGCTTTCCGCCTTGGAGACGAAGTTCTGCGCGTTCTCCATCCGCACCAGTTCGGGGCGGAAATGTAACATCAGCGAGGTTTCGACTTCGCCGCCATGGATACCGTATTTTTGCTCGTGCTCGCTGATCAGGCCGGGCGGATTGCCGAAGCGGCCCCATTGCGTGCCGATTACCGCCATCTTGTGGCGGACACGCAGCTCGCGGCCGACGATGCTCATGATATCGACATTGCCGCCATGCGAATTGACGAAGACGAGCTTCTTCACGCCTGCTTCCGCCACCTTGGCGCCGATCGCGGTCCAGGCGGGGATCAGGATTTCCGGCCCGAAGGATAGCGAGCCGGGACCGTAGACGTGTTCGTTCGCCTTGCCGATTTCCTGGGTTGGCAGAACGAGGAAATCGAGGTCTTCGGGGCGCTGCGTCTTCAATTCGGCCAGCATGCCGTTGGCGATTGCCACATCGGTTGCGATTGGTAGGTGAGGACCGTGCTGCTCGGTGGAAGCGATCGGCAGGATGGCGATGGTCTTGTCGGGCGAAAGGCCGGCGAAATCGAGTGTGTTGAGTTCGTTCCAGTAAAATGGCTTGCCCATGCTGTCCTGCCTTTCTGCATCTTGTTTTTGAGGGGTAGGAGATCGGGCACATCTCGAAAAGCATCAATTTCCGCCTAGTCTGCTGCCTTTTTGAGTGCGCTGTTTCGAGCCTTCTGTGCCAAGTTGGGAAAAAAGCTGATTTCACTAAAATTGCATCTTTCGGTTTAAGCGGCCCGAAATAGCGTCTGGATAGGATGAAGCCATTCAAGAAACGGCATCCAAGCCGTCCGAAGAAAAGGGTGCAGAGCCATGATCAAGAAGCTCATTATCTCCGCAATCGTCCTGACGGCGCTTATTGTCGGCAAGGAATCGCGGGCAGCGGGTGTCGGCGGTTTCGTTCGTGTGCTGTCCGAGAATGTGGCAACCGAGCGCCATGAAGGCGCGATGAAAGATAGATTGCTATCCGGCGATCAGGCGCAGAGCCCGATCCGTGAACGTCCTGCGGTCATTCCGACCCATCATCATATCTGATCCGGAGCGACTCTCCTCGCTCCCGTCCGTTGCAGCACGACGGACCGGCCCGCCTTCCTTCCATGGGGAGGCGGGTTTTCGCCATTCGGCAATTGCGATGCTGCAGGTTTGCAAAATGATTCCGCAGGCTTCCGGAACGCGTTGTATTTAATTGAATATTTAACGTTCTACGCGAGGTTAGGCCATCTTTCCCGTCCAAGTCCGGAAAGCCGCCGAACCAGCCAACCCCCGCGGCGGTTGTTGAAATAAGGAGCGATGCAGGTGCGGATTTCGATCAAGCATACTTTGATATTGGCTTTTGTTGTCTTGAGCCTCGGCATTTTGGGTCTCGTGGGCAAAATGCTGTCTCAGGAGATAGACCGCTACCGGAACTCCACCCGGCTCTCGGAACTAGCACAGCTCGACGAAGCACTTTTCAATGCGTTGATCGGACTACGCGGCGAGCGCGGCGGCATATCTTCGGCCATCAAGATGGAACCTGCCGAGGTCGCGTCCAGCCGCAAGAACATGGATACCGGCCGCGAGTCGATGGACAAGGCCTTCTCGGCGGTAAAGACCCTGACCGCCAACGTCGAACAGGCGAGCCTGCGCAACACGATCTCTCCCGTCCTCAACGCCTACACGCAGTGGGCGGGTTATCGTGCGACTGTCGACACCGCGCTGATGCAGGCAGTCAAGGATCGCGATCCGGCACTCGGCAAGGCCGTGCTCGGACTTGCCGATACGATGCTGGCCGATCTCGAAAAGGCCGCCAATCAGGTCGAGGCCACCATCAATGCGCGCGGGCCGGGGATGATCATGTTCACACAGATCCGCTCCCTTGCCTGGACGGCGCGCACGCAGCTCGGCACCGCCAACTCCACCTTCGTCAGTGCTCTGATTGCCAAGCAGCCGCTTGCCGCTGACAAGCTGACGGAAATCGCGGTTCAGGATGCACGCGTGGCAACGGCATGGGATGTCATTACCCAGCTCTCCAACGCGGAGACGACGCCTGAAAAAATCAAGACGCTCTACCGGACGGCACAAACGACTTATTTCGCCGGACCTTATGCCGAACAGCGCAATGGCGCCCTCAAGGCGTTTCAAGCCGGCAAGCCCTTCGATATGGCGGTCGACGACTGGCGCAAGCCCGCCGCGCCCGCACAGGCTTCGATTGCCGATATGGCCTCCGCCGCGCTCGACGAGATGACGAGGCTGACGGCGGAGGAGGTTGCTTCCGCAAAGCAGTCCATCACCATCTACAGCGTTGCGACCCTCATCGCTTTTGCGCTTTCGCTTCTCGGCATCTACACGGTCATCGTGCGGATCGCCAACCCGATCAGCCGGTTGACGGGTGTGATGCGCACGCTCGCCGGCGGCGACCTTTCCGTCGAAATCCCGGGTGCTGCTCGCACCGACGAGATCGGCGACATGGCACGCGCGGTGGAAATCTTCCGCGAGGCAGCGCAGCAGAACCGCCAGCTCGAGGCGGATGCGGAAAGCTCACGCAAGGCGGCGGAAGCCGAACGCGCCGAATTCCAGCGCAGGGCAGAGTCCGAAGCCGAGGAGCGGCTGACCCAGGCCACATCAGAACTCGCCTCCGGCCTGCAGCGTCTTGCCGCCGGCGATCTGTTGTGTGAGATCGACAGGCAATTTTCCGCGCAGTTCGAATCCTTGCGTCATGACTTCAACAGCTCGGTCCGCCAGTTGCGCACAGCGCTCGAAGGCGTGAACCTGACCGCCCAGGGTGTTCGCAGCGGCAGCGACGAAATCTCGACTGCTTCCGACCAGCTTTCGAAGCGCACGGAACAGCAGGCCGCATCGCTGGAGCAGACAGCGGCAGCGCTGGAAGAGGTGACAACCAACGTGAAGCAGACCTCCGAAAGGGCGAGCGAAGCACGGGAAATCGTCCGCGATGCGAGCTCCCGCGCCCAAAACTCCAGCACCGTCGTTTCCAATGCCGTCAATGCGATGCAGAAGATCGAGATGGCGTCGAACCAGATCAGCCAGATCATCGGCGTCATCGACGAGATCGCGTTCCAGACCAACCTGCTTGCCCTCAACGCAGGCGTGGAAGCCGCCCGCGCAGGCGAGGCGGGCAAGGGATTTGCAGTCGTTGCCCAGGAAGTCCGCGAACTGGCGCAGCGCTCGGCCAAGGCCGCCAAGGAGATCAAGACGCTGATCGGCAATTCCGAAGCCGCCGTCAACCAGGGCGTGGTTCTCGTCAACGATACCGGCGACGGTCTCAAGGAGATCGCCAAGCTTGTCGCGGCGGTCAACCAGCATATGGAGGCGATCGCCATCGCGGCAAACGAGCAGGCGTTAGGCCTTTCGGAAATCAACACGTCCGTGAACCACATGGACCAGATGACCCAGCAGAACGCCGCCATGGTCGAAGAAATGAATGCGGCCGGCGCTACTCTGGCGCAGGAAAGCAGCCGCCTTTCCGAACTGCTGGCGCGCTTCGAAGTGAGCCGAAACAACGGGCGCGATCAGCGATCGTTCGCTCCCGGACGGCTGGCCATGGCCAGCTAAGGAAGCGCGCCCGACATGCCGCCTGGTGCCTTTGCAGGCGAGGGGGCATCGATCGAGGCTCTGAAAACCGCCGGCTCGTTTGCAAGAGCCGGCGGTTTACTTTTCCAGCAAGACTACCGGTCCAGGTGGGGTTTTCCCCATTCGGCGATGGCGATGCCGCCGAGTGCGAGCGCCAGCGCGACGATATGGAAAAGCTGCAGGCTCTCGCCGATGATGGCGACCGAGAGCAATGTGCCGAACACCGGCACGAGATTGATGAACAGCCCGGCCCGGTTGCCGCCGATCTCCTCGACGCCCTTGATGTAGAGCACCTGCGCGATCAGCGAGGCGAAGATGCCCGTATAGAGCACCACGACCCAGCCTTTCGCATCCGGCCAGATCACGCGATCGGCCGAATATTCCCAGAATACCAGCGGCAGCGAGAAGACCATTGCGAAGAAAGCCGGGACCGCCATCAGCGTTCGCCAGTCGATCTTCGGGCGCCATCTGAGCGCCACCGTGTAGATTGCATAGGCAACGACGGCGATCATCATGATCGCGTCGCCGAAGTTGACGGTCAGCGTTACCAGCGCGCTCAAGTCGCCGTGGATGGCGGTGATGATGCCGCCGAGGAGCGTCAGGGTGAAGCCAAGGATCTGCGCCCAGGAGACCTTCATCCGGAAGAGGGCGAAGTTGATAACGAAGATCAGCATCGGGATGACCGCCTGCTCGACCGTCACGTTGATCGCCGTCGTGTAGTTGACGGCGGTATAGAGCGCGCCGTTGAAGACGACATAACCGACGACGCCGAGGAAGAGGAGAATCGGCAGGTTCTTCCTGACGACCGGCCAGTCCTTGATGAGTTGCGGCACGGAGACGGCGAAGATGATGGCGACGGCGAAAAACCAGCGCCAGAAGGTCAGCATCATCGGGCTCACATGGCCGACGGCGAGCTTGCCCGCTACCGCATTGCCGCCCCAGGCCAGGGTTGCAATGACGAGCGAGAGATAGGCCTTTTTATGCAAGATGGTCTCCGGCGCCGAAAATGACGGTGGTTTCAGGGGTAGCGGCCCGGGAAATAGCGTGCGGTCCACGCTTTTGTCACGTAAAAACCACGGCCGAGTGACAAACAGGTCGCTTTCCGTCTGACGAGGCTTTATAGATGCGGCCGTTTGCAATGCCTCTGAGCAGGTTCCATCCGCCAAAGGCAGTGCATGCAAAATCAAATTGGCGCATCGACCGTATATCAATATTGATCTACGGAAGGTGCGCGTGTGGTCGCGTGGGGCTTTGCCCGCAATACAGGAAACGCAGATGACGAACGTAGTCGTGGTTGGTTCGCAATGGGGTGACGAAGGCAAGGGCAAGATCGTCGATTGGCTTTCTGAACGTGCCGATATCGTGGTGCGTTTCCAGGGCGGTCACAATGCGGGCCATACGCTCGTCATCGATGGCATCAGCTATAAGCTTTCGCTGCTGCCCTCGGGTATCGTCCGTCCCGGCAAGATCGCCGTGATCGGCAATGGCGTTGTCCTCGACCCGCATGCGCTGCTGGCCGAAATCGAAAAGCTGGGCGCGCAGGGCGTGAAGGTCACGCCTGAGAACCTGCGCGTCGCCGATAACGCCACGCTGATTCTGTCGCTGCACCGCGAGCTCGACGGCATGCGCGAAGATGCCGCCTCCAACAGCGGCACCAAGATCGGCACGACCCGCCGCGGCATCGGCCCGGCATATGAAGACAAGGTCGGCCGCCGCGCGATCCGCGTCATGGACCTTGCCGACATGGAGACGCTGCCGGGCAAGGTCGATCGTATTCTCACCCACCATAACGCGTTGCGCCGGGGTCTCGGAGAGAAGGAAGTTTCGCACGAGGCGATCATGCAGGAATTGACCTCGATCGCCGACCGTGTGCTACCCTTCCGGGAAACCGTCTGGGAACTGCTCGACAAGCAGCGCCGCAAGGGCGCGCGCATCCTCTTCGAAGGTGCCCAGGGCTCGCTGCTCGATATCGACCACGGCACCTATCCGTTCGTCACTTCGTCGAACACGGTGGCCGGCCAGGCGTCTGCCGGTTCCGGCATGGGGCCGGGCTCGCTCGGCTACATCCTAGGCATCACCAAGGCCTATACGACTCGCGTCGGCGAAGGCCCGTTCCCGACCGAGCTCAAGGACGAGATCGGCCAGTTCCTTGGCGAGAAGGGTCATGAATTCGGTACGGTCACGGGCCGCAAGCGCCGTTGCGGCTGGTTCGACGCAGCGCTCGTGCGCCAGTCGGTTGCCACCAACGGCATCACCGGCATCGCGCTCACCAAGCTCGACGTGCTCGATGGTCTCGACGAGCTGAAGATCTGCGTCGGCTACATGCTCGACGGCGAGCAGATCGACCATCTTCCGGCAAGCCAGGGCGCCCAGGCTCGCGTCGAGCCGATCTATGTCACCCTCGAAGGCTGGAAGGAATCGACGGTCGGGGCACGTTCCTGGGCGGATCTGCCAGCCCAGGCGATCAAATATGTCCGCCAGGTCGAGGAATTGATCGGTGCGCCGGTTGCCCTACTTTCCACCAGCCCGGAGCGGGACGACACCATACTTGTGACCGACCCGTTTGAAGATTAAAGTCAAGAATTGATTACCATTCGGCCGGCCTTCGGGCCGGCTTACATGAGAAAGTGCTGATGGCTGATTTTGTAGCGGTGATCCGCCGCGCCGTTGACGGTCTGGCGAACAATACGCCGGAGATGCGTGCGAAGGTTTATGAAAAGGCTCGTGGCGCCGTCCAGCGGCAACTCGAGAACATGAAGCCGCGTCCGCCTGAAGACATGCTGCGGCGGCAGCTCGACAAGCTCGAAGCCGCTATTGTCGACGTCGAGAGCGAACATGCCGAAGCGCTGGGACCGATAGCCGACGACGCAACTGCTGTGGATGCCCAGCCGGCCGAGGGGGCGCCTCCCGTCGAGCGGGTTTCCGAGTACCAGGACGACCAGCAGTCCGCTGCCGAACCGGCTCAGGTGCCGGAAAGCCATGAGCCGGCAGAGACGCCGGCCGCATCCGAATCAGCCCCCGTCGTTCGCGCAGAGCGGCCCGTCTTTTACGAAGACGGTTATGAAGAGCCGGGACAAGCCGTCGTTCAGGCCGAGCCCGCCGAGCCGGAGCCGGTTGCGCAAGAACCCGCCTACGTTGAGCCTCCGGTCTCCGAGCCGGCCGTCCTCCACGAGGAGGAAGAGGCAGCGCCAGTTGCCGATCAGCAGGAGCCCGCCGTCCAGCAATATGGCGATTGGCGGGACGACGTACCGTCGGAACCGCCGTCATCCGAAACTCACCCTTACGATCATACCGAGCAGGCGCCCGAGGCTTCGCAGGCTTTCGACGAGAGCACGATCGAGTTTCCGACGGCGGCACCGCTGCCGGCGTCCGAGCCGGTTGTGCCGGAACCGGTCAATGTCGAATCGGTGGCCGCCGAACCGGTCGATACCATTGAGAACGATGCCGCCGGGAACGAAACGCCCGAGGACGATTTCCCCTATCCGACGCGTGGCGACCAGACCGTTCAGCAGAGCGCTCCGGAGTTCGTGGAGTCATGGCACAGCGAACCGCATCCGTTCGAAGATCAGCATCCGGTCGAGGACCGGATGGAGGTCGAGCAGCCAGCCGAGGAGCATCAGCCGCCGGAACCGGCCAAGCCGGTAGACGAGGATTGGGGCTGGGAGGTGCCGGCTCCGCCCGAGCCGCCGGCGCCGAGCCCGCAAACGGTCGCTGCCGCGGCATGGAACGATGTGCCCGAACTGGTCACGGCCGGTCCTGTCGAACCGATTGGCCATGGTCACGGAACCGCAGCCGCGGCCGCGGCCCATTTCGATCCGGAGACCCACGTGGCGGCCGCTTATGTCCGCATGCCGTCGGTCGCCGATGTGCCCGAACTCGCGCAGCAAAAGGGTACGGCAGCGTCAGCAGAGGGGGACGAGGCTGCCGGGATCGATCCATTCGCCGAATATCTTGACCAGCAGCAGCCCCAGAAGGCCACTGCCGCGCCCGCGAAACCGGTCGAAAACGATCCGTGGGGTGATCTCGAGGAACTGATCGGCTTCAACAAGGACACGTCGTCCTCTTCAGGCGGCGGCGCGCGCAGTACGCTTCACACCGACGCGGATGCGGACGACCTGATGCATGCGCCGGCAAGGCCTTATCGGGTCACCCCGGTGCGCAAGCGTAACTATGCCGGGATCGTGCTGGCGATCGTCGGCCTGGCGCTTGTCGGCGGCGGTGGTTATGCAATCTGGCTGAACCGCGACTCGCTGAACGACATGGTCGATGGCCTAATCCAGTCGAGCCTGCCGGGAAGCCAGACAGCGCAGCAGACGCCGGCGCCTGCACCCGCGCCCGCCACACCGCAGCCCAACCGCAGCACCCCTTCGACACCTTCCACCCCGGCAACGCCGTCCCCGAACGGTGCGGCCAATACGCAGGCACCTGCGACGCCCCGCGCCGCGGACGGATCGGCGGCCGGGACCAAATTTACGCAGCGGCTAATGGCCGACGGAAGCGAGGTCGATGCTGGACCGGGTGTCACCGCCGGCCTGGCGCAGAATGCCGAAGGGCAGTCGGTAGCCCAGCTCAACGCGCCGCCCGCTAATCCTCCGGCGCAGCCAGCGCCCACTCCGAGTGCGCCGGCCGCGGCTCCGCGGACTCCGAATGGCAGCACCAGCGCGGCACCGGCTCAAACGCCACCGGCGGTGCCCACGCCGAATAACGTCGCCCCGCCCGCCACCACCCCGCCGGCGAACCCGGCGGAGGCTCCGGCGCTCGCAGGCCAAAAAATGTTCCTCTACGAGGAGCGGATCGGCCAGACGGCACCGACGGCCATCGACGGCACGGTGTCCTGGTCGCTTCAACGCGAAGCCGGTGCGAATGGCCGGCAGGAGCCTGTCGTTCAGGGGCGGATCAACGTGCCGGGCAGGGGACTGACGGCGCTGATGACCTTCAAGCGCAATAGCGACCCATCGCTGCCGGCAAGCCACCTGATCGAGATCGTTTTCGCCGTGCCGCCGGATTTCGAAGGCGGCGCGATCGAAAGCGTGCAGCGTATCGCCATGAAGTCGAGCGAGCAGGATCGCGGCAACGCACTGATCGCGGTGCCTGCCAAGATCACCGACGATTTCCACATGATCGCACTCAACGATTTCCCGGACGCACGCTCGACCAATCTGGAACTCCTGCGCAACCGCAACTGGATCGACATTCCGATAGCCTATCGCAATGGGCGCCGTGCGCTGCTGACACTCCAGAAGGGGCCGGACGGGGAACGCGCCTTCAACGATGCTATCCGCGAATGGGGCACGCTCGGAGCGACCGCCAGCGGACAGTGACAGCTGTCACCCAATAGGAATACGGCAGCCGGCGGTGGTGACATCGCCGGCTTTTTGCTGTCGCGATGCCTCTTGATCCGTGCAAATCCGGTTGCCGAACCTCCCATGCCAGAAAGATTAGGTTTCAGGTGGCTTTGTATCACCTAAACAAGCGTGTGACCGGCCGCCTGCAGCAGCTCGCGGACCTTCGGTCTGTCGGTCGTCTTGATCAGCAGATAGTCGCCGTCGAAGGTGGAGACCACGAAAATGCCGATGCCGTTTTCCGAAAGCGGTTGGATCACCGAGAGCACGATGCCGGTTTCTCCGAATGCGAAAGGCCCCTGCAATTTATAGCAGGTCCAGCCGCCATCCTGTTTGATGTCGGAAGGCACGCGCTCCTCGCGGCAGGCGATCGAAAGTTCGTCGTCGGTGCGATTGATGCTGACGAAACCGTCGCCGTCGGTCCATGCGGGAATACGGTCGGCAGCGTCAAGCCTGGCAATGGCGTAGCTGCCGGCAAGTTCCCTGAGTGTGATGCGCGGTGCCATCCCTGCTTCTCCCTTTCCAGTAGATGGATGCTCAAGATAAAGAAAAGGGGCCGCCGAAGCAGCCCCTTTATATCGTCAGCGTCGCGGCGGACTATGCGTCGACGACGCGCAGAGCGTTCGCCTGGGCGAGCGCTTCCTTCTGAACCGCTTCCTGCACCTTTTCGAAGGCGCGGACTTCAATCTGCCGGACTCGCTCGCGGCTGATATCGAACTCGGACGACAGTTCCTCGAGGGTTACAGGATCGTCGGCGAGACGACGGGCCTCGAAGATGCGGCGTTCGCGGTCGTTCAGCACGCTCAGCGCCTTGGCCAGCATGCGGCGGCGCGTGTCGAGTTCGTCCTGCTCGATCAGTACGGCTTCCTGGCTTTCGTGGTCGTCCACCAGCCAATCCTGCCACTGACCGGATTCACCTTCGGTGGCGCGGATCGGCGCATTCAGCGAGGCGTCGCCCGAAAGGCGGCGGTTCATGGAAACCACCTCCTCTTCGGAGACGTTCAGCTTGGTGGCGATTTCGGCCACCTGGTCGGGCTTCAGATCACCTTCGTCGATCGCCTGGATCTTGCCCTTCAACCGGCGCAGGTTGAAGAACAGCCGCTTCTGGTTGGCGGTGGTGCCCATTTTCACGAGCGACCAGGACCGCAGGATATATTCCTGGATCGAGGCCTTGATCCACCACATTGCGTATGTTGCCAGGCGGAATCCGCGTTCCGGATCGAACTTCTTGACGGCCTGCATCAGGCCGACATTGCCCTCGGAAACGACTTCGCCGATCGGCAGGCCATAACCGCGGTAACCCATGGCGATCTTTGCCACTAGGCGAAGATGGCTGGTGACCAGCTTGTGGGCCGCATCCCGGTCGGCATGTTCGGCATACCGTTTCGCCAGCATGTATTCCTGCTGCGGTTCCAGCATGGGAAACTTGCGGATTTCGTCGAGATAGCGGTTGAGGCCGGCTTCACCGGCAGTAATGGAAGGCAGAGTATTGCGGGCCATAAAGCACCCCTTTCCGATCTATGTATCGGCTCCCTTTTTGATCTTGCTGTACATGCTGAAGGCGAGCCAAGCGGCGCAGGTCATTTTCGACCCCGCACCGACCCAAGTGACAGATAAGTACGGCAGAACAGTGATTCAAGTCATCACAGAAGCGTTATATCATTACAATGTCGTAATATACGGCGCTCCGCTGGACCCGCTGGGAAGCGGGGTTTTTGGCGTTTTTTTTGCCTCACCTATTTCTGCCGGGTCAGAGGCATTTGCGTTCCAGACTGTGCGCGCTGCTGCGGCGGTAGCGGCTGATATCGCCATAAGCCTGGCTGCGGGAGACGCCGATATCTTTCAGCTGATCATCGGTCAACTCGAGCAGCGCCAGCCGGTTCCGGTATCGGCGGAATGTTCCGACGATGACGGCGACCAAGCGGTGCAGGAGCGACGGCTTGGCCGATGGAACGTCCGCTGCGGGTGGCTGGTGCTCCGCTGCGGGCGGCAGTTCCAGGACAAGGTGATAGCGTTCCGATGCGCGGTCGAAGACCGCCCGGTTCTCGTTTTTCATGATCTTTCTCCAGAAGGGTGTGGCCGATGCACGGCCGGTGTTTGGGAGGCGGGCGTCTGGCGCCCGTCTCGATGTCGGTCGTTTACGTGTTGGCTGTCATTTTACTTACTGGCTGCCTGGGCCGTGCGGGTCGCAGCTTCCGCTTCGCGCAGTGCTTCGGCGCATTCCTCGCAGCAGACCTCGACCGTCTTGCCGCCGATCTTCACCGCAATCCGCGTTGCATCGAGTTCGCAGTCGCAGGCGGCGCAGGTATTCTCTTTCATGATGGCATCTCCCGATGTTGACCTTACGGGAAGAAGAAAAGCACTTTTGGCCGGTCTTGCGCTGTCAGAATCTTTAGCGACTTTGCGCCGTGTTATCTCAAGCCCGCAAAGCGCTGGAATTCTGCCGGCGTCCGGCTATAGGCCTGCCGGAAAGCCGAGGAGAAGTGGCTGTGGCTCGAAAAGCCAAGGTCCAGCCCGAGCTCCGTCAGGTCGTCATAAGTGCCGAGCAGGTCGAGTGCGCGGGCGAGCCGGAGACGCAGCTGATAGCGGTAGAGCGGCGTGCCCTCAACCTGCTGGAAAACCTGGGTCAGGTAGACTGGCGAGACGCCGGCCTCCCGGGCGATCTCGGCAAGCGTCCAGCGGCGGGCGAGATCGGAGGAGAGGGCGAGCTTGGCGCGATCCACCAGCTTTTGGCGGCCGGCGCTGGCGGTCGCGGCGCGGGCGGTGCGCACGCCGACGGAGCGGCGCACCAGCGTCATGGCCAGCGTTTCGGCTTCCAGCGTCTCGGCGGTGCCACGCATCAGGCTGTGACGCAGCAGCGCCACCAGCGCCTGGGCTCGCTCGTCGATCCTGAGCCGCTGCATGTTGAAGACGATGCGCGATCCCTTGGGATTGCGGTGCTCGGCCGGAACCAGTTCCTCCAGCATCGCCTCGGGCACGTCCATGCTGAGGCAGGAATCGCCGCCTTCGACCGGATGGCTGATCTGGTAGGCCTCGTCGCAGTTGAAGAACAGCACCTGGTTGGCCTCGGCGACGGTGTCGTCGCGGCCGACATGGCGCATGAACACGCCGCGATAGGGGAAGACGAGGCTGGTTGCATGCGAGCATTCCTCGCCGCTCCGGTGCCGGCATTCACCGCCACACACGACGTCGCGGACCTTGATCAGGTCAGTATCGAGGAGCTTTGTGACGGCGAGCTGGCTCATGGAGGACCTTGGGATACCTCGTGGATGTCGTCAGGTATATACTCTCCGGCAGCCCGTCAGGCCACCCGTTTCATGCCTTCAGCGCCTCGATAAGTTCAGCCATGTCGTCCGGCATCGGTGCTTTGAATTCCATTACCTCGCCGGTGCGGGGGTGTTCGAAGGCGAGCAGAAAGGCGTGCAGCGCCTGACGTGGAAAGCGGTTGACGACGCTCTTGGCGAAATCCGGCAGCAGGTTAGCCTTGGTCTTGAAGCCGGCGGAGTAATCCTGGTCGCCGATCAGCGGGTGGCCGATATGGGCCATGTGCACGCGTATCTGATGGGTGCGGCCGGTTTCCAGCCGGCATTCGATCAGCGCGGCGAGCGCGGTCGCATCCGGCTTCTCGTGGAACCGTTCGATCACCTGGTAATGGGTGATGGCCTCGCGGGCGTCGCTTGCGTCTTCCTTCTGCACGGCGCGCTTGGTGCGGTCTCCGGCGCGTCCGAGCGGCGCGTCGATCGTGCCCTTCAGCCCGCGCGGACGGCCCCAGACGACGGCCTGATAGGCGCGCTCCAGGGGACCCGAGCGGCCATGGTCGGCGAACTGGTCTGCGAGGTGGCGATGGGCGATATCGTTCTTGGCGGCGACCATAACGCCGCTCGTATCCTTGTCGAGCCGGTGGACGATGCCGGGACGCTTAACGCCGCCGATACCGGAGAGGCTTGCGCCGCAATGATGGATCAGCGCATTGACCAGCGTGCCGGTCCAGTTGCCGGCGCCCGGATGGACGACGAGGCCGGCGGGCTTGGCGATGACGATCAGGTCGGCATCCTCGTAGAGCACTTCGAGCGGGATATCCTCGCCCTTGGGCTCAGGGTCCTCGGGTTCCGGAAGGTCGATCTCGACGGTGTCGCCGGCATTGATCTTCTTCTTCGGCTCGAGAACCGGTTTGCCGTTCAGGCTGACGGCGCCCTGTTCGATCAGGGCCTTGATGCGGTTTCGCGAAAACTCGCCTTCGAGCACCGAAGTCAGCCAGGCGTCCAGCCGTCCTTCGGCCTCGTCGGAGGCGGTGAGGACTTTCCTTGGGCGCTCGGCTTCTTTAAAGGGATCGTTCATTCAATCATTCCGATAGCATTCGACAAGAACAAGGACGTCCCATGCCCCAACCCGAGATCGAGGAAAAGGAAGAGCCGCTTGATCCGGCAATGGAGAGAATCCGCCGGAAAATGGTGCTTCTGATACTCGTTTCGGGCGGGATCTTGTTCGTCTGCTTTATGGCGGTCCTTGGCGCCATTGTCTATAAGGTCGCGCAGCGGCCTGCCAAGCCAGAGACGATCGCCTCGACAGGCGGGTTCTCGGTGCCGGCCGGCCAGCCGCTTGCTGCCACCGCGGAACTGCCTGCCGGCTTCGTGGTGCAGGGCGTATCGCTCTCCGGCAGCCAGATCCTGTTCTACGGCCTGCTGACCGGCGACCAGAAGATTTTCATCTACGATATCGCCGCCGGCCGCATCGTTGCCGATGTGACGGTGGCCGTTCCGCAATAATGGCGCCGGTTCGCATCGAAGACGCGGACGACCCGCGGATCGCCGAATTCCGGTCGATCCGCGAGCGGGACCTGACCGGACGCGAAGGGCGGTTCATAGCCGAGGGCACGGTGGTGCTCAGGATGCTCGCCGCCGCGCATGGTTCGGGTGGCGATTTTCTGACCGAGAAGATCCTGCTGCTTGAAAACCGGGTTGCGGGGCTTTCCGAGATCCTTGAAGGTTTTCCGGCAGATATTCCGGTCTATGTGGCGTCCACTGCCGTGCTCGATCAGATCGCCGGTTTCCACCTCCATCGCGGGGTGCTGGCGCTTGGCCGCCGCCGGCAGGAGAGGAGCGCTTCCGAACTGATTGCGAGGCTGCCGGAGAAGGCATTGGTAGTCGCCGCCTTCGGCATCTCCAATCACGACAATATCGGCTCGATCTTTCGCAATGCTGCAGCTTTCGGCGCCGATGCGGTGCTGCTCGATGAGAGTTGCTGCGATCCGCTCTACCGCAAGGCGCTGCGCGTCTCGGTGGGGTCGGTGCTTTCGGTGCCTTATACGCGGCACGGCACGATGTCCGATATCCTGGCGGTGCTGATGGAGAACGGTTTTGCCGTTTGGGGGCTTTCTCCGACGGGCTTCGTGGAAATCCGCGATGTGCCGGCGTCGGATCGGATGGTGCTGATCACCGGCACGGAGGGCGAGGGGCTGCCGGCAGAGGTGCTTGCCCGCATCCGATCGGCGCGCATCGCTCAGGCGCCAGGTCTCGACAGCCTCAATGCCGCGACGGCGACGGGGATCGCGCTCTACGAGATCGCCATGGCTCAGGGCAGGTTATAGAAGTCTCAGGTATTCGCGTCCTGGGCGGTAGCGAGCGTCTTCTTCGACTTCGCTGCCAGACTTTCCCGGTTGCCGTTTCCGGATTTGCCGGAGAGGATCTTGTGGATCGGTGAGGACGAACCTTCGGACGCCGCCGTCATCGCCACCATGCTGGCGGCGATCGCGGCGAGCTCCTGGCGAATCGCTTCGTCGCTGCCGCTGTCGTTCTGCAGGCGCTCGGAGAGCGCCATTGCTCTACTGCGGGCATCCTCAGCCATTCTGGCCACGACGGGATCGACGTCGGGTTGTCCGGAAATCCGGGCTTGTCGCGGAGGCGGAGCATGCGGAATTTCACGCAGGTTGATGTCCTCCGGAGTAATCTTCTTTTTCGGCCCCGCCTTTATCACCGGGCGGACGACGGCCGAATCGCGAAGGGCGCGACTGGAATCCCGCGCTTCGGCATTGGCGCCTTTCAGCTTGTCCCGCAACCGACCGATCTCTGCAAGCCGGCGCTCCAGCGTCGTCTCCCTGTCGGCACGGTCGGCAATTTCCTTGGCAAGCTTGTCCTCAAGTCGCTGGACGCGATGCTCTTCCTGGGCGAGCCGGGCCTCGGCGTCCTTGGCGCGGGAGGTCTGCAGCCGGACGTCGTTGCGCAACGTGTCCCGTTCGTCGCGCAAGGCGGTGATCCGGAATTTCAGGTTCTCCACCTCGGTGTCGCGGGTGGAAAGGTCGATCCGGAAGTTGTCGGCGTCGGCTATCATCAAAAGCTCGCGCTGCTGCAGCTTCTCGATCTCCTGATCCTTGGCAGCGATGGTCTGCTCGGCGGTTTCGAGCGCTGCCTTCAACTGCTGGATATAGCTGTCCTCCTGGCGCAGCCGCGAGCGGGCGTCGGCGGCCTCGACATCCATGGTGTCGATCTGGGTACGCAGGTCGGTGATTTCGGATAGCAGCTGCCTGGTTTCCTCGGCAAGGCTTTCGCTCCTGATCTGCAGCGCGACCGCCTTGTCTCTTTCCTGGACGAGTTCCTGCTTGGTACGCGCGTTCTCCGCGGCATAGACGGCGCGGGCCATATCTCGCTGGGCGCGGACTTCCTGCGGGCTGATTGGCAGCGTCGCCTTGATACGGTTTTCGGTGTAGCGCACGATGCGATTATGGACCGCCGGGGCAATCAGCATCACTGCAAGTGCGGCGCTCAGGAAACCCAAGCCGAACAGAAGAGCAAACTGAATCACGATGCGGCCGTTTCGCGGTCTGGATGGAAATGCGCTGGCTGTTTAAGCATGGCCGTATTCAACCGGCAAGCGCCCTTCAGGCAGAAGGCGGGATTATGGGGCGCTGCGGTGAAAAACATCAAATCCTCTCCGGTGTCCGGGGAGGATAATGGCAAATTTCAGAAAGGGTTCCAGGTCGGCGACTGGGTGAGCTTCAGATAACCGACGTTGATGCCGAGGCGAGCGCCGAGGCCGGTGCGAATCGGTACCAGGATCACATTGTTGTTGCGCAGCACCGTCATGCCGACGCCGGCGACCACAAAGGCGGAGCCGGACACGCCGCCGAAGCGCGCATAAAGGCTGTTGACCGAGGGAAGGTCGTAGACGAGCATCATCGCTCGTGTGCCTTGGCCGCCGTAATCGATGCCGAGCGAAGGCCCTTGCCAGAACACTGGGTGCTGGCCGGCGTTTTTGGTGTAGAGTTCACCCTCGCCATAGGTCAGGCCGGCGATGAAAGCGCCCGACCCTTCCTGGCCTAGGATATAGCCGTTCGGCAGGCCGTATTGCGAAAAGGCCTTCTCGACGACCTTGGCAAGCCCGCCGCTGGTGGAGCCGAAGAAGCCGTGGCCGGCATCGACGATTTCCTGGGCAGAATATTGGTTGGCGCCCTGCTGGGCTGATGCCGGGCCTGCGAAGATCGCGATCACGGCAAACACCGTCGCTGCGAAACGTGCGAGGGCCGAAGGGGTGTGGATGCGCATTGTCAGATCCATGATTGTATCATCCAGGGGCATGCCTTTTGCATCATGCTTAAGGCCCAGCCATTTTGAGGCCATGATCTTAACAATCGGTTTACCAAATATGGTGTCATTATGACCAGGAACATTGCTTCATCCCCGCGCAACCTTCAGATGGCAAGGCGAACGCGGGGGGAGCATTTCCCAAACAGGAGACCTACATGCCGAAGAATCCGAATCTTACCCTTGCCGGGCCAGATCTCGCGGCACTTCTGTGCAGCCGTGTCTGCCATGACGTGATCTCCCCGGTCGGCGCGATCAACAACGGCCTTGAGCTTCTCGACGAAGGTGCCGCCGACGGCGACGCGCTCGACCTCATCCGCACCTCGGCCCTCAACGCCTCTGTGCGCCTCAAGTTTGCCCGCCTCGCATTCGGTGCTTCCGGCTCGGTCGGCGCCTCGATCGACACCGGCGAGGCCGAAAAGGCTGCCAAGGATTTCGCGATCGCCGAAAAGAAGACCGAGGTCACCTGGAACGGCCCGCGGGCTATCATCGCCAAGAACCGGGTCAAGCTGCTCCTCAACCTCTTCCTTGTCGCCTATGCGGGCATTCCTCGCGGCGGCTCGATGGACGTGACGCTGGAAAATCCGGAATACGACGCGAAATTCATCCTCACCATCAAGGGACGGATGATGCGCGTGCCGGCCAAGTTCGTCGAAATCGCCAGCGGCACGCTTGAAGAGCCGATCGATGCCCATTCGATCCAGCCCTATTATACAGTACTGCTCGCGGAAGAGTCCGGCATGGAGCTGAGGCACGTGGTTTCGGAAGACAAGATCGTCTTCATCGCCGAAACTGTGGCTGCCTGAGACGATCTCCGGTTGATTGCTGCCCAAGGGTAACCATTCATTAGTGCCATCCTCCTAATGATAGACGCTTGGAACCAGAGCGGGTTCAGCGTCAGGGGGACACGATGCAGCGTTTAATGATCGCCGACGGATCGGACATCGTACGGACGGTCGGCAAGCGGATCCTGTCGGAACTGGGCTTTCTCGTCGTCGAGGCTGGCACCGCGCGCGAGGCGGTGACGCGCTGCAATGCCGAGCTTCCCAATTTCCTGATCGTCGACGCTGGCCTGGAGGGCGCGCTCGAACTCATCGGCACCATCCGGGCGATGCCGAACGGCAAGAGCATCCGTATCTTCTATTGCGTCATAGAGGCGGACCTGAAGAAAATGATGGCCGGCAAGCGCGCCGGTGCGGACGATTTCCTGCTGAAGCCCTTCGACCGCAAGATCCTGACTTCGGTATTCTCGGCCCTGGCACAGGCGGCCTGATCCACGAACCGATACATCCGTTCGACCCAGGGCAGCCCGCATGGCCGCCGCTTTTCGTTTGAAGTCCGCAAACAGGCTCAAAACAAAACGCCCGCCGGGCAAGCCAGGCGGGCGTTCTAAAAGGGGAGTTTCAGGCGGCTCAGGCGGTTTCGGCGTATTCCGCCTCCGGTTCACGCAGCACGTAGCCACGGCCCCAGACGGTTTCGATGTAGTTTGCGCCGCCAGCGGCATTGGCAAGCTTCTTGCGCAGCTTGCAGATGAAGACGTCGATGATCTTCAGTTCCGGCTCGTCCATGCCGCCGTAAAGGTGGTTCAGGAACATTTCCTTGGTGAGCGTGGTACCCTTGCGGAGCGAAAGGAGCTCCAGCATCTGGTATTCCTTGCCCGTCAGGTGAACGCGCTGGCCGCCGACTTCGACGGTCTTGGCGTCGAGATTGACGATCAGTTCGCCGGTGATGATGATCGACTGTGCATGACCCTTGGAACGGCGGACGATCGCGTGGATGCGAGCGACCAGTTCATCCTTATGGAAGGGCTTGGTCATATAGTCATCGGCGCCGAAACCGAGACCACGGACCTTGTCTTCGATGCCGGCCATGCCGGACAGGATGAGGATCGGTGTTTTGACCTTCGAAAGCCTCAGAGTGCGAAGCACTTCGTAGCCCGACATGTCGGGCAGATTGAGGTCGAGGAGAATGATATCATAGTCGTAAAGCTTGCCGAGATCGACACCTTCCTCACCGAGGTCGGTCGTATAGACGTTAAAGCTTTCCGATTTCAGCATCAGCTCGATGCTCTGGGCAGTCGCGCTGTCATCTTCGATGAGTAGAACCCGCATATTTTTCCCCTTTACCGCCGCGTAAGGTATCTTTGCCCCCTTACTCGATACGGATCCAGACTGAGCCTGATTTGGAAGCTGCCACTAAATGGTTAACAAATTATGATTCAACCTGGCAAGGTTCATGATTTCGTTAAGCAAAATTAGTAGCAACCTGATTTCCCTTTAAGATTGGTCATCACCAAGACTGAATCAGCGGATGAGGAAATTCCGCTAAGTGATTCATTCGACTCATACATTGTCGCGGCCAATTTAGGCCCTGGCATTTACCGACCCTTAAACGATCCGGTTTATCATTAATGATGCCCGTAAACGAAAGGTTAACGCGAAGCTTAATTTATTAACGTCGCGGGAATTTTTTGATCCGGAGTGTACCAATCCGGATACACGGGCCTGGGTCTCGCTATCCACGGAGTATTGCGTATGAAGTCGCGTGACAGCCTGGTTCGCCTGAAAAGTTTTCAGGTCACCGAAAAGCGTCGTCAACTGCAGCAGCTGCAGATGATGATGGCCGAATTCGAGAGAATGTCTAAAGAACTCGAGCATCAGATCACTCTGGAAGAGAAGAAATCCGGGATTACCGACCGGAATCACTTCGCTTATCCGACCTTCGCAAAGGCAGCCCGCCAGCGCGCGGACAACCTTCAGGTCTCGATTCGCGAACTGAAGGTCCAGGAGGAGAGTGCCGAACTGGCGCTCGAGGAAGCGGAAGCAGAATTTGCCAAGGCTTCGGCGCTCGAAGAGCGCGATGGCGGAATGCGCGCCCGCGCTTAACAAAAGCCGGGCGGCATCAACGACGGAATGTCATAATCTGGGGCGGTGCCGCGGTGCCGGGCCCCATTTCCGTTTTTAGTCTTCCGTTAACGTTTGTGATTCGGGCTCCGCATCCCGCGTTAACGAAGAATATCCTGCCAGTCGGGATGGCGTTCCGTCTGGGCCTTGAAGAATGGGCAGAGCGGGATGATCTTCCAGCCGCCCTTGCGGGCTTCTTCCACCGCATGCAATGCCAGCGCCTGGCCGACCCCTTTGCCGCGAAGCTCGTCGGGAACTCCGGTATGATCGACGATGATAAGTTCCGGGGAGGCGCGCGAATAGGTCATTTCCGCATAATGACCTTCGACCTCGGCTACGTAGCGCCCGCCCGACCGCGTCTCTTCATCGGTGATATTCATGATTGTCCCGCTTTTGTCCGTTCGCCAATGGTGTAATACGGGGAGGGCCGGAGGGAAATAGCTTAGACGCCCTCCCAAGGGTGACACATCGTCAACGGAGAAAGCGATGAACTGGCTGCGGCCGCTTCTTCTCGCGCTGGCCACGATCTTCCTGGCGCTCGGGCTCTTCCTGCCGATCATCCGTTTCGAGCGGCTCTATTTCTTCACCGAGACTCCGTCTCTGCTGGAACTCGTCGCGGCGCTGTTCCGGGAGGGAGATGTGGCACTGTCGATGGTGGTCGGGTTGTTTTCGATCGTTTTCCCGATTGGCAAGCTCGTCGGGTTGACGGTGCAACTGTCCGGACGGGCGGCGGAGGCGGGATTTTTCCGCCGCGCGATGCCGCATCTTTCGAAATGGTCGATGATGGACGTGATGCTGGTGGCGATCGTCGTCTTCGCCGCGAAGAGCAGTGGCCTGGCTGTTGCGGTCTCGCAGCCTGGCCTCTGGTTCTACGCCGCCTCGGCCATCATCGCCGGACTGCTGCCGTCAATGTCCCGGATCGGATCGGGGCAGAGCTGACCGAATTTTAGAAACCGAAAGGTGCCGTTGCATCCGTTGCAGCGGCACCTTTTGTTTTCCGGTGCGGGCTTGGCGCCCGCGAATTCGGCGTCAGTGACGATATTGCTGAATGCGCGTGGTGCGCAGGCCGGCAAGGCCATGATCGTTGATGGAGGACTGCCAGGACAGGAATTCCTCGACGGTGAGCGTGTACCGCTCGCAGGCTTCTTCCAAGCTCAACAGGCCGCCGCGAACCGCGGCTACCACCTCTGCCTTTCGCCGGATGACCCAGCGGCGCGTATTGGCCGGCGGAAGATCGGCGATCGTCAAGGGGCTGCCATCGGGGCCGATGACATATTTTACTCGGGGACGTATCATTTCGGTCATTGGACTCTCTACACAACGCAAGACCACGTCGGTGAGCCTAGCCGCCCAGTTTTAATATTTGACTAAACAGGCCGCAGCATTTGTTCCCACTGTGGCAACAATCGCATTGCGTGTCCCAAGGCAGGACGAAAAAGGCTTCCCGGCCGCTGAAAAGGCGGTGTTTCGATGGTTGGGCAGCCTCGGCGAAGGCGGCGATCAGAAGCCTTCGCCGCCACGAAATTCGGCGAGCAGCGTGCCGAACATGATACGCAGGTCGAGCAAAATAGAGAAATTGTCGATGTAATAGAGGTCGCATGCGATACGGGCGCGCGCCTTGCCGGGGCGATCCGTCGGTCCGCGAAGACCGCGCATCTGTGCCAGGCCGGTCATGCCGGGTCGCATCGAATGGCGGCGATGATAATCTGCAACCAGGTTCTCGTAAGGAATGCCGGCAGCGAGCATGTCGATCGCGTGACAACGCGGTCCGACCAGCGACATGTCGCCTTTCAGGACGTTCAGAAGCTGGGGCAGTTCGTCGATATTGGCCTTGCGGATGAGAGCGCCGACACGGGTGATGCGCGGATCGTCGCGCACTGTCTGGGCAATCCCCTTCGCGTCGCCGAGGTCGGTGCGCATGGAGCGGAACTTGTAGACCCGGAACCTGCAGCCGTCCTTGCCCCAGCGCGTCTGTGTGAAAAGCACCGGGCCGTCGCTGTCGATGCGGATCGCCAGCGCGACGACCAGCATCAGCGGCAGGAGCAGGACCAGTGCCGAAAGCGAGACGCCGATGTCGATTGCGCGCTTTGCCGCGAGTTGCACCCGATGGCTGCCGCTGGATGCAAGGCGGGTGGATCCAGGGCAGGATTTAGGTGGTGCGATGGATTGCCAATTGCGAGTTGGCGGCTCGCCACGCCGCCTGGCGCTCGACCTGTCGGCGGCGTCGTCATGCAGATCAGGAACACTCAAACCAGCCACCCGTAGTCTACCCCCCGAAGCCTCGAAGGCAGCGGTGGCCTTTAATAGAACACCTCCCGAGATGAGTCATCAGCCAAGTTAACCTGGCATTAAGAATGAAAAGAACTTTAGAGGTTGCTGTTATGACAACATTGCCAAGGATAGCTCTGTTTTTCCCGCGCCCAATTCCAGTTGTGCGGTTCCTGCATGCCCGAGTGTCAGGTAATCTCCAGCGGAAAAGGAAAAGATTCCCGTTGCGGACTGCATTTGTGCTCCACCGGCGATGCCGTTCAACAGAATAAGCGGCTGCGTTGCATTCTGCATCAGGCTGGTCGCATGGCCGGACGACGACAGGACCGCGACATTGAGGGCGACGATGTACAGGCCGTCGGCTGGCACGACGACCCGGTTGCCGCCCCCGGCAGCCGCGGTGCCCAGCGAAAGGCCGCCGTGTGCGAGGGCGAGGGTCGTAAAGCCACTCTGCTGGCCGGTGGTCGGAGTGAAACTGGTGCCGGTGCGGTAAGCGCGGGCGGCCGGCTGGTTCGGTTGCGAAACACGGCCGCCGGGCGAGATCGACAGCCCGGTCTTCCATGTCGTCCCGTCGCTGACCTTGACGGAGAACTCGGTGTCGCCGGCCAGGCCCATTTCCGCATAACCCGTCCAGTTCGACTGGAAGAGCAGCGAGGCCGTGTCGGTCGAGGTGGCCTTGTTGACCTTGATCTGGTGACCGTTGCCGGCGTGGTTGAACAGGCTTGCCGGCGAGGCGAGGACAAGCCGGTTGGTGCTGTCGGGCGTCGCATTGATGCCGAGTTCGTCGAGGCGGCCGGTCGCGGGCAGAGGGATGTCCTGCCAGAGCGTGCCGGAAAATACTTTCAGCCTTTCGGAAGCGGCAAACCAGGCGCGCCAGCCGACACGTGGCTCTGTAAATGCCCAATAGCCATCCTGCCAGGAGGCAATGTGTCCCGTCTTGCCGGCCCAGGCGCCGGTCGGCGCGGTCGCGACCAGATAACAGGCGCCCTCGGCGGGTGCGCCGGGCGGGTTCTCGAGTTCCTCGGTGATCGTCAGATGCACCAGCGCGTCGAGCCGCAGCAGCGACTCGTTGTGCGTCACGTGTTTCTGGGCCTGCGAGGGCAGGATGAAAGGCATGTTCAGGTTCGCGGTCGTGTCGGCCATGGCTGTCTCCATTCGGTCGCCCGGGAGTCTAAGGCCTATCGCAGAGACGGGGAGGCGGAGGCGGCCAAGCCTTTGAAAAGCCTGACAGGGGCCTGCTGAAACGTACCCGCTTCAACACTGCGTGCCTTTGAAGCAACGGATGGGCGTTTCGCCGCATGCAGGCTTCTGGATGTCCTGATTGCGCTTGTCCTTTCTCTCGCATATGCGAATGTGAGCGCGGCGAGAGACAGGGAAAAGCATGCGTTATTCGGCCTATTCGATCTTCAAGGAAGCGCTGTCCGGCAATCGGATGTGGAAGCCGGCCTGGCGCGAACCGCAGCCGAAACCGCATTATGACGTGATCATTGTCGGCGGCGGCGGGCACGGGCTGGCAACTGCCTATTACCTCGCCAAGGAGTTCGGCATTACCAATGTCGCGGTGCTCGAAAAGGGCTATCTCGGCTCCGGCAACGTCGGGCGCAACACGACGATCATCCGCTCCAACTACCTGCTCGAAGGCAACAACCCGTTCTACGAGTTCTCGCTGAAGCTCTGGGAAGGGCTGGAGCGGGATTTCAACTACAATGCCATGGTCTCGCAGCGCGGCATGCTCAACCTCTTCCATTCCGACGGCCAGCGGGACGCCTATGCCCGCAAGGGCAACGGCATGCGCATCCACGGCGTCGACGCCGAACTGCTCGACCGCGAACAGGTGCGCCGGAAAGCGCCCTATCTCAATTTCGACCACGCCCGTTTCCCGATCATGGGCGCTCTCTACCAGAAGCGCGCCGGCACGGTGCGGCACGATGCGGTCGCCTGGGGTTATGGTCGGGGAGCGGACGCCCGCGGCGTCGACCTGATCCAGCATTGCGAGGTGACGGGTATCCGCCGCGAGAACGGTCTCGTCACTGGTGTCGAGACGACCAGGGGCTTCATCGGCTGCAACAAACTGGCGCTCGCGGCTGCCGGTAATACGACCACCGTCGGGCGGATGGCCGATCTCGAACTGCCGATCGAGTCGCATGTGCTGCAGGCCTTCGTCTCGGAGGGGCTGAAGCCGGTGGTCGACCACGTGATCACCTACGGCGCCGGCCATTTCTACATATCGCAGTCGGACAAGGGCGGGCTGGTGTTCGGCGCCGAGATCGATTTCTATTCCTCCTATGCGCAGCGTGGCAATCTGCAGACGGTCGAGCACACGATGGAGGAGGGGGTGTCGCTGATCCCCGGCCTGTCGCGCGCCAAGGTGCTCAGAAGCTGGGGCGGTGTCATGGACATGTCGATGGATGGATCGCCGATCATCGATCGCACGCCGATCGACAATCTCTATCTGAACTGCGGCTGGTGTTACGGCGGCTTCAAGGCGACGCCGGCCTCCGGTTTCTGTTTTGCCCACCTGATCGCCAAAAACGAGACGCACCACGTCACCCGCTTCATGCGGCTCGACCGGTTCGAGCGCGGCTACACGATCGACGAAGCGGGCCGCGGCCCTCAGCCGAACCTCCACTGAGCAAGATCCCCCATGGCAAGCCTGATCACCTGTCCGCATTGCGGCACCAGACCCAAGGAAGAGTTTTCGATCCGCGGTGCCGCCGCGCCGAAACGCCCTTCGCCGACCGCCAAGGACGAGGCCTGGCACCGTTACGTCTATATCCGGGACAATCCGAAAGGGCGCTATCAGGAGTATTGGCACCATGTCGCCGGCTGCCGCCGCTTTCTGGTGGTCGAGCGCGACAACTTCACCCATGAGGTTTTCGGCGTGACCGACGTTTCGGAGTTCGAGTGGGCGGGAGCTGCCGAATGACATCTTACCGCCTCGGATCCGGCGGCGCGATCAATCGCGGCCAGTCGCTCAGCTTCACCTTCGACGGCCAGACCTACAAGGGGTTCGAGGGCGATACGCTCGCCTCGGCGCTGCTTGCCAACGATCAGATGCTGATCGCCCGCAGCTTCAAGTACCATCGCCCGCGCGGCGTGGTGACGGCAGGCTCCGCCGAGCCCAACGCGCTGATGACGATCGGGTCCGGCGCGCGGGCCGAGCCGAATGCCCGTGCGACGGTGGTCGAGCTCTATAACGGCCTTGCCGCCGCAAGCCAGAACCGCTGGCCGTCGCTGAAACACGATTTCGGCGCGGTGAACGATCTCTTCTCGCCGTTCCTCGGCGCCGGTTTCTACTACAAGACCTTCATGTGGCCGGGCGTGCTTTGGGAAAAGCTGTACGAGCCGCTGATCCGTCGCGCCGCCGGGCTCGGCAAGGCCACGATGCAGGCTGATCCGGACCGTTACGAAAAGTCCTGGGCGCATTGCGACTTGCTGGTGATCGGCGCAGGGCCGACCGGTCTGATGGCGGCGCTTGCGGCGGGCAGGGCAGGGGCGCGGGTCATTCTGGCGGACGAGGGGTTTCGGCTGGGCGGTTCGCTGCTGTCGGAAAGCTCCGCAATCGGCGGTCGGCCGGCTGCGGAATTCGCGGCTGATATCGTCGCRGAACTGGCGTCGCTGCCGAATGTCACTCTGATGCCGCGTACGACCGTGTTCGGCTGGTATGACGACATGGTGTTCGGTGCCGTCGAGCGGGTGCAGAAACACGTGGCCTCGCCATCGCCGGACCTGCCGATGGAGCGGCTGTGGCGCGTCGTCGCCAAGCAGGCGATCCTCGCCACTGGAGCGGAGGAACGGCCGCTCGTCTTCGGCGGTAACGACAAGCCGGGCGTGGTGACGGCAGGGGCTGCCCGCACCTATCTCAACCGCTACGGCGTCGCTGTCGGCGGCAAGGTCGCCGTCTTCACCAATGGCGGCTCCGGGTACCGCACCGCGGCCGATCTCCTTGCCCAGGGCATTGATGTCACAGCGATCATCGATGCGCGGCCGCAATCGGCCGATCCGGTGCCGGACGGCATCCGCATCATCCGCAACGGCTCGGTCATCGCTACCAAGGGGCGCCACCGAATCGAGGGGCTGATTGCCGAGCGTTCCGGCTTCGAGGAGGTGATTGGCTGCGATGCGTTGGCGATGTCGGGCGGCTGGTCGCCGATCGTGCATTTGATGTGCCAGCGCGGCGCCAAGCCGGTGTGGTCGGACGAGAAACAGGCATTCTTGGCGCCTGACGTCGGCGGCGCTTTCTTGGCTGCGGGTTCGGCTGCCGGTCATGCGTCGATCGGGGATTGTCTGAAGGACGGTTCGGCCAAGGCGCATGCCGCACTCGAGGCGCTGGGCAGGCTGGTGGGCGCGCTTGAAACGCCCGAGGTCGAGGGCGAATACGATCCGTCCTTCGTGCCGCTCTGGTACGTGCCGGGTGCCCGGGACAAGGCTTTCGTCGATTTCCAGAACGATGTGCATGTCGGCGATCTCGGCCTCGCCCAGCGGGAAGGTTTTCGCCATATCGAGCACACCAAGCGTTACACGACCGCCGGCATGGCGACCGACCAGGGCAAGCTCGGCAACGTCAACGCGGCCGGAATCGTCGCCGGCATGCGCGGGGTGTCGCCTGCCGAGATCGGCACCACCACATTCCGGCCGTTCTACACACCGGTCTCGTTCGGCGCTCTCGCCGGCACTGCGCGGGCCGAACATGCGGCTCCGGTGCGCACCTCGCCGCTGCATAACTGGGCGCGGAAGAATGGTGCGACCTTCGTGGACTCAGGCCTCTGGTACCGTTCCGCCTGGTTCCCGCGGGAGGGCGAAAAGACCTGGCGGGAGAGCGTCGATCGCGAGGTCCTGAACGTCCGCTCCAACGCGGGGCTCTGCGACGTCTCCACCCTCGGCAAGATCGAGATCTTTGGCGCAGGGGCGGCGGAATTCCTCGACCGCATCTATTCGAACGGCTTTCTCAAGCTGCCTGTCGGAAGGGCCCGCTACGGGCTGATGCTGCGCGAGGACGGTATCGTCTTCGACGACGGAACAGCGAGCCGGCTTTCCGAAAACCACTATGTCATGACCACGACGACGGCCTATGCCGCGGACGTGCTCGCACATCTGGAATTCTCGGCGCAGACCTTCTGGCCGGAACTCGACGTGCGCTTCGTCTCCTCGACGGATCAATGGGCGCAGATGTCGCTTGCCGGGCCGAAGGCGCGAATCATCATGAGCCGCGTGGTGCAGGACGATATTTCCGACGCGGCCTTCCCCTTCCTGGCTGCCCGGGACGTGACGCTCCGCGGCGGCCTGAAGGCCCGCCTTTTCCGCATCTCCTTCTCGGGCGAGCTCGCCTACGAGCTTGCGGTTCCGGCCGGCTACGGCGAGGCCGTTGCCGATGCGGTCATGGATGCAGGGCATGAGGAAGGGATCTGCGCTTATGGCGTCGAGGCGCTCAACGTGCTGCGCGTCGAGAAGGGGCATGTCACCCATAGCGAGCTCGATGGCCGCACCACGGCGGACGATGTCGGGCTCGGCCGGATGATGGCGATGCAGAAGCCGGATTTCATCGGCAAGCGGCTCTCCACGCGATTCGGGTTGACGGCCGCCGACCGGCTGCAGCTCGTGGGTCTGAAGCCGGTCGAGGCCGACAAGGAGATCAAGGCCGGTGCGCATCTCCTGAAGGATGGTGCAAAGCCCTCCCTCGCCAACGACCAGGGCTTTGTTTCTTCGGCTTGTTTTTCGCCAACGCTCGGGCATTTCATCGCGCTCGCCATGCTGAAATCCGGGCGCGAGCGGATCGGCGAACGGATCATGGTCTGGGACGGGTTGCGCGGTTCGGAAGTGCTCGCGCAAGTCTGTCCGCCGGTCTTCGTCGATCCCGAAAACAGCAAACTGCATCTCTGAGGGCTACCTGATGTCGATCGACCTTCTCCACCGGCATATCCTCGAGGATCATATTTCCGGTTTCGAGACGGATCCCAATCCGAACCACCTCGCCATCATTCGCCGGCCGGTGATCTTCACCGTTCTCGCCCATACAGGCCAGGAGGCCGCCGTCGCCGAGGCCCTGTGGAATGCTCCGGATGTGGCGCCGCGCTTCTGCAGCCCGTCCGAATGGCTTGCCGTGTCGCGGACGGTCGGGGCCGAGACGGTCGCCGGCATGCTGTCCGAAATCGCGGGCGCATCCGTGGTCGACCAGAGCGACGGCCGGATCTTGATGGAAATCTCCGGCCCGAGCGTGCGAAAGATACTGGCCAAATGCGTGGCGATCGATCTGCATCCGGAGGTGTTCGAGGAGGGGCATTCCGGCGCGATGTTGTGCTGCCACGCTGAGGTAAATGTCGCGCGCACCGGTGCCGACACGTTCGAGATCATCGTGCCGCGCTCGCTTGCCGGATCGGTTTTCGAGGAGCTGATGGAGATGGGCCGCGAGCATGCACTGACCCGCGGCTTCGTGGACTGAGCGCCGAGCCTGCAGGGCGAGGGTCGAATCTGAATTTAACGTTAACCGCGGGACGATCTTTAATTTCGAAAACCGGGCGCCTTGGCTAATTTTTCGACAGAAGCTGCCGGTTTTTTGGAATTTCTGATCTTTGTGTTGCCAGATTGTTGAGAAGTGCTGCGATTTTGTCGGTCTCGTGGCTTTTTGTCTTCCCATTCCTTACGAAAACGTTATGGAATGCGCCAAAGAACGTAAGAACCCGCAAGGGGCAAATAAACGAGATGTGACCCTTCCGGGATCGCATCCAGGGGAAAATATATGGAGTATTTTATCCAGCAGCTCATCAACGGGCTGACTCTTGGATCCATCTATGGCCTTGTCGCAATCGGCTATACGATGGTTTATGGCATCATCGGCATGATCAACTTCGCCCATGGCGATATTTTCATGCTTGGCGGCTTTGCCGCTCTCATCGTCTTCCTGATCGCAACCTCCTTCTTCGCCGGCATTCCGGTGGCGTTGCTTCTGCTGCTGATGTTGCTTGTCGGCATGCTGATGACGGGGTTGTGGAACTGGACGATCGAGCGGGTCGCCTACCGGCCTTTGCGCGGTTCGTTCCGGCTTGCGCCGCTGATCACCGCGATCGGCATGTCGATCGTGCTGTCCAACTTCATCCAGGTGACGCAGGGGCCGCGCAACAAGCCGATCCCGCCGATGGTGACCGACGTCTTCCATATCGGCGGCATCACCATCTCGCTGAAGCAGGTGCTCATCGTCATCATCACGGCGGTGCTGCTGTTCGCCTTCTGGTACATCGTCAACAAGACGCCGCTCGGCCGCGCCCAGCGGGCGACCGAGCAGGACCGCAAGATGGCGGCACTGCTCGGCGTCGATGTCGACCGGACGATCTCGATCACCTTCATCATGGGTGCAGCGCTCGCGGCGGTCGCCGGTGGCATGTATCTGATGTATTATGGCGTCGCCTCGTTCAACGACGGCTTCATCCCAGGCGTCAAGGCGTTCACCGCAGCGGTTCTCGGCGGTATCGGGTCATTGCCGGGTGCCGTTCTCGGCGGGCTTCTGATCGGTCTCATCGAGTCGCTGTGGTCGGCCTATTTCTCCATCGCCTACAAGGACGTCGCCACGTTTGCGATCCTCGCTTTCGTGCTGATCTTCAAGCCGACCGGCATTCTCGGCCGGCCGGAAGTGGAGAAGGTGTAACATGACAGCTTCCACCGAAACCGGTCACCCGAACGTGCTTGCCAAGGCGGTACGGGAAGGACTGTTCGCCGGCGTCATCGCCTTTTTCATGTTCCTGCTGTTCGTCGGCATCGAGACCTATCAGGACATCAACAACGCGCTCGTCTGGCGCACCCGCTGGGGCCTGCTGGCGATCTTCGTGGTTGTTGCGGCGGTCGGTCGCTTCCTGACGGTCGGTGTCATCAAGCCGCATGTCGACCGTCGCAAGCTCGCCAAGGCGAAGAGCGGCGTTCTGGAAATTTCCGAGAACAAGAGCTTCTTCCACCGGCATTTCCTCAAGATCGCGCTGGTTTTCCTGCTGGTCTATCCCTTCCTGTCGCTGCTGATCGTCGGCAAGCAGGGCTCGCTGAAATATGTCGACAATTTCGGCATCCAGATCCTCATCTACGTGATGCTCGCCTGGGGCCTGAACATCGTCGTCGGCCTCGCCGGACTGCTCGACCTCGGTTATGTCGCCTTCTATGCGGTCGGCGCCTATTCTTATGCGCTGCTGTCCTCCTATTTTGGCCTGTCCTTCTGGCTGCTCTTGCCGATGTCGGGTATTCTTGCAGCACTCTGGGGGATCATTCTCGGCTTCCCGGTTCTGAGGCTGAGGGGCGACTATCTCGCCATCGTGACGCTCGCCTTCGGTGAAATCATCCGCCTTGTGCTGATCAACTGGACCGACGTGACCAAGGGAACATTCGGGATTTCGGGTATCGCCAAGGCTTCGTTCTTCGGCATCTGGTCCTTCGATACCGGCAGCGCGAACAGTTTCGTCAAGGCCTGGGGCCTGTCGGCTTCCTCGGTCTATTACAAGATATTCCTGTTCTACATCATCCTGGCGCTCTGCATGCTCACCGCCTACGTCACCATCCGGCTTCGGCGCATGCCGATCGGCCGAGCCTGGGAAGCGTTGCGCGAGGACGAGATCGCCTGCCGTTCGCTCGGCATCAATACCGTCACCACCAAGCTGACCGCCTTTGCGACCGGCGCGATGTTCGGAGGGGTGGCTGGCTCCTTCTTCGCCACCCGCCAGGGCTTCGTGTCGCCGGAAAGCTTCGTCTTCCTGGAATCGGCCGTGATCCTGGCAATCGTCGTTCTCGGCGGCATGGGCTCGCTGACCGGCATTGCCATCGCCGCGGTGGTGATGGTGGGCGGTACCGAGGTGCTGCGCGAAATGTCCTTCCTCAAGGCCGTGTTCGGACCGGACTTCACCCCTGAACTCTACCGCATGCTGCTCTTCGGTCTGGCGATGATCATCGTCATGCTGTTCAAGCCGCGCGGCTTCGTCGGATCGCGAGAACCGACTGCCTTCCTCAAGGAGCGCCGGGCGGTTTCAGGAAGCTTTACCAAGGAGGGCCACGGCTGATGGCTCCCGGAACGACGACTATGACGAGTGGCATTGCTGGCGATACGATCCTCAAGGTCGAGCATCTGTCGATGAAGTTTGGCGGCCTGATGGCCATCAACGATCTGTCGCTGGAAGTGCGGCGCGGCGAGATCACCGCGCTGATCGGCCCGAACGGCGCCGGCAAGACGACGGTGTTCAACTGCATCACCGGCTTCTACAAACCGACCATGGGCATGCTCACCCTGCAGCGCAGGGACGGCAAGGAATTCCTGCTGGAACGCCTGCGCGACTTCGAGATCCCCAAGCTGGCCGGCGTCGCCCGCACGTTCCAGAACATCCGCCTGTTCTCGGGCCTGACGGTGCTCGAAAACCTGCTGGTCGCGCAGCACAATGCCTTGATGAAGGCATCGGGCTACACGATCCTCGGGCTTCTCGGCCTGCCGGCCTATAGCAGGGCCGTCGATGCCTCGATCGAGAAGGCGAAGTACTGGCTCGACAAGGCCGATCTGACCGATCGCGCCGACGATCCCGCCGGCGATCTTCCCTATGGCGCTCAGCGGCGGCTCGAAATCGCTCGCGCGATGTGCACCAATCCGGAACTGCTATGCCTCGACGAGCCGGCGGCCGGCCTCAACCCGCGCGAATCGGCGGCTCTCAACACGCTCCTGCATCAGATCCGTGACGAGGGCGCTTCGATCCTGCTGATCGAGCACGACATGTCGGTGGTCATGGAGATTTCCGACCATGTCGTGGTGCTGGAATATGGGCAGAAGATTTCCGACGGCTCGCCGGACCATGTGAAGAACGACCCACGAGTGATCGCCGCGTATCTCGGCGTCGAGGATGACGAGGTGGAAGAGGTGATTGCGGTAGAACTCGAGGGGGGCAATCACTGATGGCGGCCGAGAACCTTCTGAAAGTCGAGGCTGTCGAGACTTATTACGGCAATATCCGTGCACTCGCAGGCGTCGATGTCGAAGTCAACAAGGGCGAGATCGTCAGCCTTATCGGTGCCAACGGTGCCGGCAAGTCGACGCTGATGATGACCATCTGCGGCAGCCCGCAGGCCCGAGCCGGCTCGATCATCTTCGACGGCGAGGACATCACCAAGCTGCCGACGCATTTGATCGCGCGGCGCCGCATCGCCCAGTCTCCCGAAGGCCGGCGCATCTTTCCGCGCATGACCGTCTACGAGAACCTGCAGATGGGGGCCGGCCTCGACAACCTCAAATATTTCAACGAGGACGTCGAGAAGATCTTCACGCTCTTCCCGCGCCTCAAGGAACGCCAGAGCCAGCGCGGAGGGACGCTTTCGGGCGGTGAACAGCAGATGCTGTCGATCGGGCGCGCGCTGATGGCCCGGCCGAAGCTGCTCCTGCTCGACGAACCTTCGCTGGGCCTGGCGCCGCTGATCGTCAAGGGCATTTTCGAGGCGATCAAGAAGCTGAACCAGGAAGAGGGCCTGACCGTCTTCCTCGTCGAGCAGAACGCGTTCGCGGCTTTGAAGCTCTCCGACCGCGGTTATGTGATGGTCAACGGCAAGGTGACGATGAGCGGTTCCGGAAAAGAACTTCTCGCCAATCCGGAAGTGCGCGCCGCTTACCTTGAAGGTGGACGGCATTGATCGCAAAGGTTGTGATTTTGACGACCGGAGGAATTTAGGATGCAGGGACTGTTTTTCGAAAGCGACAGCGGCGTGCGTTACCTCTTGCGTTTCCTCGTGCTGATGATCGGTTTCTGGACTGCCTGGCGGTCGGGCAAGGCCGCCGCCGAGGGCTGGAACGGCTATCCGACGGTGGTGGTCTATACGCTGCTACTCGGCGTGGCGATGCGTTTTCTGCACTATGCGCTGTTCCAGGGGCCGTTCATCAGCCCGTTCTACTACGTCCTCGACGTGATCGTCCTGCTCGTCTTTTCGGGCGCCGGATTCCGCATTCGCCGGACACGCCAGATGGTGCAGAATTACTATTGGCTCTACGAGCCGACTTCGGCTTTCTCCTTCAAGAAGAAAGATTGACAGCCGCACTTTTCTGTCCTCAGATTAGCTCGGGTTGAAATCATAAGTAACCTAGAGTGGAACATTTCCGGCGCAGTGATGGTGGGTATTGCGTCCGGTCTCGAAAAATCAGCTCACCTAAAAAATTGGGAGTAACTCGATGAAGAAGTCTCTTCTTTCCGCGGTTGCGCTGACGGCCATGGTCGCCTTCAGCGGTAGCGCATGGGCCGACATCGTTATTGGCGTCGGCGGTCCGCTCACGGGTCCGAACGCCGCCTTCGGTGCGCAGCTCCAGAAGGGTGCCGAACAGGCAGCAGCCGACATCAATGCCGCCGGCGGCATCAACGGCGAAAAGATCAAGATCGTCCTCGGCGACGACGTATCGGACCCCAAGCAGGGCATCTCGGTTGCCAACAAGTTTGCATCCGACGGCGTCAAGTACGTGGTTGGCCACTTCAACTCCGGCGTGTCCATTCCGGCTTCCAAGGAAGTCTATGCCGAAAACGGCATGCTGGAAATCACCCCGGCTGCGACCAACCCGGTCTTCACCGAGCGTGGCCTGTGGAACGTCTTCCGTACCTGCGGTCGTGACGACCAGCAGGGCGGTGTTGCCGGCGCTTACCTCGCCGACAAGTTCAAGGGCGCGAAGATCGCCATCATCGATGACAAGACGCCTTACGGTCAGGGCCTTGCCGAAGAGACCAAGAAGGCAATGAACGCCAAGGGCCTCAAGGAAGTCATCCGCGAAGGCGTCAACGTCGGCGACAAGGACTTCTCGGCTCTCATCTCCAAGATGAAGGAAGCTGGCGTCACGATCATCTACTGGGGCGGTCTCCACACCGAAGCCGGCCTGATCATCCGCCAGGCCAAGGACCAGGGCCTCAAGGCCACGCTCGTTTCGGGTGACGGTATCGTCTCCAACGAACTGGCTTCGATCGCTGGCGACGCCGTCGCAGGCACGCTCAACACCTTCGGCCCCGATCCGACGCTGAACCCGGCCAACAAGGACCTGGTTGCCAAGTTCAAGGCAGCCGGCTTCAACCCGGAAGCCTACACGCTGTATTCCTACGCAGCCGTGCAGGTCATCGCTGCCGGCATCAAGGCAACCGGCAAGGCCGACGACGCCGAAGCCGTTGCCAAGACGCTGCATGCAAAGGGTCCGTTCAAGACCGTTCTCGGCGACATTGCCTTCGACGCAAAGGGCGACCCGAAGATTCCGGGCTATATCATGTACGAATGGAAGAAGGGTCCGGACGGCAAGTACAGCTACTTCCCGCAGGGCTGAGCCGTTATCGGCAACCGTATCTTAGAAGGGAGCCCGGTCAAAAGCCGGGCTTCTTTGCGTTTGGGAGCACTTATAGGCGGCACGCCGGAGTCTCACTAAACTGGCAGCTGAATTCCGGACTTGGAAATCTCCACTATCTGGCATATCAAGGGTCAGGGCCTGTTAAATTCAGCCGAACCCGAAGGACGAGACGGGTTTCGCGCCAAGACTGCGTCGGGAAGATTTGAAAATGTGCGAGCATTTCCTGCATTTTCCCTCCTAACCGGGTACGAAATCCGTCACTTGGATTGGATGAATTCAACAGGTCCTAAGCCTGGATAATCCAATTTGAGGAGAGGTGATGTTATGGATCTGAGTGCCGTTATTGCCCAGGTCATTGGCGGTGCCGTCGGCGGGGCCGCGGGTGGGAAAATCCTGAAGGATGCCGATCTCGGTCAGATCGGAAATATCATAGCCGGCGCGGTCGGTGGAGTTGGCGGTGGTTCAATCCTTGGCTCGCTTCTTGGAGCCGGCGGCGCAGCGGCTGGAGGCGTCGATTTTGCGGCGCTCGCTGGTCAGCTGGTCGGGGGCGGTATTTCCGGGCTTGTTGTTCAGATCGTCGTTGGTCTGGTCATCAACAAGTTTTTCAAAAAAGCCTGACTGCAGCGAAGCGTCTGTCGTCGCCACGCAGAGAAGCTTGTTCGCCGCTCGAAACGGTTCGCCGGATCGTTGTCGGCTACGCTGACCGTTCCTCGCCATGCAGCACGTGCGCGGCCTTAACGGCGGCCGATGCGCGGTTTTCGACGCCGAGCTTCACATAGATCTGTTCCAGATGCTTGTTCACCGTGCGTGCCGAGAGGCCGAGGATGTCGCCGATGTCGCGGTTCGATTTGCCCTTGGCGATCCACAGCAGCACTTCGGATTCGCGCTGGGTCACCGGGAAATGCTGGCGCAACACTTCGTCGTCGGGGCGTTTGTTGGCGGCCGTCAGGCGGAAAAGATGTTCGTCGGCGCCGATCGCGCCGAGGAAGGAGAACTGTAGGCTCGCCTGGCCGTTCTGGACGAGGGCGAAGGCGACGTCGCGGGCAAAACCGGGCTTGTCACGCTCGGCCATCCAGGTGGAAATCCGGCGGGAAACGATGTCGAGCCCATCGTCGCTGTTGGTGGCCGCGTTGATCAGCCGTGTCGCCTGGGGGGTCGACCAGTGGATGGCGCCACTCGCCTTGACCGCCAGCAGGTGGCGGCCCGCGGCGTCGAGCGCCACACGGGCGCTCTGGGCCGAACGGGCATTGGAAAGGTGCACCCGGATGCGGGCGCGCAGTTCGTCGATGTTGATCGGTTTGGTCAGATAGTCGACGCCGCCGGAATCGAGCGCGTTGACCACATGTTCGGTCTCGGTGAGGCCGGTCATGAAGATGACCGGTACTTGCGCAACGGCGCCATTGGTCTTCAGCTTGCGGCAGGTCTCGAAACCGTCCATGCCGGGCATCACCGCGTCGAGCAGGATGAGGTCCGGGGTGATGCGCTCGACGATGTTGAGCGCCGACTGGCCGGCGGTGGCGATCAGCACCGAAAAGCCGGATTTTTCGAGGGCCTCGGTGAGGAAGCCCAGCGTTTCGGGGCTGTCGTCCACGAGAAGGACGATATCGCGCGGCAGAGCAGTTTCAGCCATCACTCGTCCTTTCTGCCTCAAGGCGGCTCAGGAATTTCATATAACCGGCGAGGTCGAAGGCCTGCACGTAGGCGCCGAGTTCTTCCGTGAAGGGGCGGTGTTCCTCCTCCCGGGCGAGATCGGCGAGTTTCGCTTCGATACCGCGGACGTAGCCGATTTCGCCGAGCCGCAAAAGGTCCTGGACGTGGTTCGTCCCCGGACTTTTGATCGGCTTTTTCGGGCCAACGACCGCCGGGATAACCGTTTCGTTCTCGTAGATCCAGACGAGGCCGAGATGGGCGGCGAGCTTGTCGGCAAGCCTGCGGATGTCGACCGGCTTGGCAATCGCGTCGTTATGGCCTTCGTCGCCGGAATGGGTGGCGACGCCGTCGCCGATATTGGCCGAGAGCATGACGATCGGCGCCACCTGGCCGTTCTCGCGCAGCTTGGCCACGAGCTGCCAGCCGCTCATGCCGGGCATGGAGATGTCGACCAGAAACAGGTCCGGCGTTACGCCCTCGATCAGGGTCAGGCAGTCCGGCCCGCTATTGGCGGTCAGCACAACGAAATCCATCGGTACCAGCACTTCGCGCATCAGGTCGCGGTGGTCTTCGTTGTCGTCGACGAGGACGATGGTGCGGCGCGGGCCGGTATAGGAGACGATCTTCTTTTCCGCCGCCGGTGTCGTGTTGGGCCGCTCGATGGCGGACAGCATCAGTCGCACCTTGAAGATCGAGCCTTCGCCCCTGGTGCTGGCGACCGCGATCTCGCCGCCGAGCGTATTGGTCAGCAACTGGGTGATGGTGAGGCCGAGACCGAGGCCGGGCATCGGCCTGATGCTTTCCGCCTCGCCGCGCTGGAAGGGTTCGTAGATGCGGCCGAGATCCTTTTCGGCGATGCCCCGGCCGGTATCGGAGACGGTGAAGGTAGCGACCTGGCTGCGATAGGCGATGTCGAATTTCACCGTGCCTTCGTCGGTAAACTTGATCGCGTTCGAGAGAAGATTGACGAGGATCTGGCGCAGCCGCTTCTCGTCGGTGCGGACATATTGCGGCAGGGCGCGGGCGCGCTCGTGCTCGAAGGCTAGGCCCTTGGCCTGTGCCTGCAGGCCGAACATCTCGACGATCTGGTCGAGAAAATCCTGGATGTTGATCTCGTTGGAATAGACCTGCAGCCGGCCCGCCTCGATCTTGGAAATGTCGAGCAGCCCGTCGATCAGGCCCGACAGATGGTCGGCGGAGCGCTTGATGACCTTGATTGCCGACTGGCGCGGGGCGGGGATGGTCTCGTCGCGCTCGAGGATCTGGGCGTAACCGAGCACGGCGTTGAGCGGTGTGCGCAGCTCGTGGGAAAGGCCGACGACGTAACGGCTCTTGGCGCGATTGGCGGCCTCGGCGGTTTCCTTGGCGTCTTGAAGTGCCGCGTCGGTCTTCTTGTGGGCGGCGATTTCCTTGAGGAGCAGCGTGTTCTGGCGGGAAGATTCCTCTTCCGCCACCACCCGGCTGTCATGGGCGAGCACATAGAACCAGGAAACGATGCCGGCGATGATCGCGAAGACGAAAAAGACGATCAGCACCGTGCCATAGATGACCTCGGCGTTGACGGGGGTTGCATGGCTGACCTGGTAGGCGATCATGCCGAGGATCGCGCCGATCATCGAGATCGAAAATACCGCCGTGGTGGCATAACGCCCGAGGCGCGTCGTCAGCCGGGTGATGACGCTTTCCGGCAGGAAGGAGCGAGCGACCGCGCCAACCTGGGTGTTCAGCCGCGCATGCGGCTTGCACATGTCGTGACAGCGGCTATCGAGCGAGCAGCAGAGCGAGCAGATCGGCGCGGCATAGGCGGGGCACCACGCCATGTCCTCGTGCTCGAACGGGTGTTCGCAGATGGAACAGGTGATCGAGCCGACCGTCTTCCAGCTCTGGCGCGGTTTTCGGGCGAGGTAAAATTTGCCCTTGGTCGCAAAGGCGAGCGCCGGCGACAGCAGGAAGGCAATCAGCGTCACATAGGTGGCTAGCGAGGTCATCAACGGGCCGAACAGGCCGAAATGGGCGGCGAGCGCTATCGCCGCCGAACCGAACATCGAGCCTAAGCCCACCGGGTTGATGTCGTAGAGATGGGCGCGCTTGAACTCGATACCTTCGGGCGACAGGCCGAGCGGCTTGTTGATGATGAGATCGGCCGAGATGGTGCAGAGCCAGGCCATGGCGATGATCGAGAAGATGCCGAGCGTCGCTTCGAGCAGCCGGTAGATGCCGAGCTCCATCAAAAGCAGCGCGATCACCACGTTGAACACCAGCCAGACGACACGGCCTGGATGGCTGTGGGTGAGGCGCGAGAAGAAGTTCGACCAGGCGAGCGAGCCCGCATAGGCGTTCATCACGTTGATCTTCAACTGCGAGACGACCACGAAGGCTGCCATCAGCAGCAGCGCGGCCGTATCGTTGGGGATCATGTAGCCGAAGGCGGCGAAATACATATGCGCCGGGTCTGCCGCCTCGCGGATCGGCACGGCGGTCGAGAGCGTCAGGACAGCGAGGAACGAGCCCGCCAGCAGCTTGGGCACGCCGACCACCACCCAGCCGGGGCCGGCGAGGAAGACGGCGAACCGGTGGCGCCATTTCTGCAGCCCCTCCGGCGGCAGGAAACGCAGGAAGTCGACCTGCTCGCCGATCTGCGGCATCAGCGCCAGGATGACGGCCGAGGCTGCGCCGAACTCGACCAGATTGAAAGGGGCCGGGCCGCCGATCTGGGCGTTCGAATGGCCGATGCCGGCAAAGGCACGCCAGAGATCGAACTTCTGCCAGTCCATGAAGGCGATGAACACGAAGGGCAGGATGTTCAGCACGATCCAGAACGGCTGGGTGATCAGCTGGAAGCGAGAGATGAGCTGCACGCCGTAGATGACCAGCGGGATGACCACCACGGCGCTGATGATGTAGCCGATCCAGGGCGGAATGCCGAAGGCGAGATCTAGCGCGCCGGTCATGATCGACGCCTCGATCGCAAACAGCATGAACGTGAAGCTCGCATAGATCAGCGAGGTGATGGTCGAGCCGATATAACCGAAGCTTGCGCCACGGGTCAGAAGGTCGATATCGACGCCGTGGCGGATCGCGTAACGGCTGATCGGCCAGCCGATCGCCAGCATTGCGACGGCAGCCGCGATGATCGCGAAAATTGCGTTGGTGGTGCCGTAGGAGAGGGTAATCGTGCCGCCGATCGCCTCCAGCGCCAGGAAGGAGATGGCACCGATGGCGGTCTGGGAAATGCGGCTGGAGGAAAACCGGCGGGCGCTCTTGGCGGTGAAACGGAGGGCGTAGTCCTCCAGCGTCTGGTTGGCGACCCAACGATTGTATTCACGCCGAACGGGAATGATGCGTTGCCGCGCTGCCATGCCTAATTTCTAGCACCTTTTGAGGGAAGACCGTCAATTGTGCACTTTCGGCTGTGACGCGGCGTTTTGCAAGCAAAGTATGATGCGGTGCGGTAAATCCCCACCGCATCCTGGAACCTGGTTACAGGGTGCGGGTCGGGCGCACGACGATCTCGTTGGTATCCACGTCTTCCGGCTGGTCGATGACATGCAGGATGGCGCGGCCGATCGCATCGGGCGTGAGGGCGACGCTGCGATAGGTCTTCATCGCATCCGCCGCGACCGGGTCGGTGATCGTGCCGGCAAGCTCGGATTCCACCACGCCGGGATAGACGCAGGTGACGCGGATCTTGTCGTTCTCCTGGCGCAGCCCGTCGGAGATGGCCCGCACCGCGTATTTGGTGGCGCAATAGACCGCCGCGGTCGGCACCACGCCGAGGCCGCCTATCGACGAAATGTTGATGATCTGGCCGTACCCTTGGCCGTTCATGATCGGCAGAACCGAGGCGATGCCGTAGAGCACGCCGCGGATGTTCACGTCGATCATCCGATCCCATTCCTCGACCTTCAGCGATGACATCAGCGACAGCGGCATCAGGCCGGCATTGTTGATGATGACGTCGATGCGGCCGAATTCGGCCAGCGCGAATTCGGCGAAGGCCTGAAAGTCCTGCCGATCGGTGACGTCGAGCCGGCGGATGCGGACGGTGCCGCCGGCAGCGGCGATCTCTTCGGCCAATGCTTCCAGCCGGTCGGTGCGGCGGGCTCCGAGAACGATCTTAGCGCCGGCGGCGGCGAGAATGCGCGCCGTGCCTTCGCCGATGCCGCTGCTGGCGCCGCTGATAAGAACCACCTTTTCAGTGATTTGAGTCATGTTGCTGATCCTCTGTGGCAGGCAGCGGCGGGATGCCGCTGCGGGCATGGGATCTATGGAACGGATGCGCAGGAAAGCGGTATCAAGGTTCTCCGCAGTTCTTGCACGATCGTCCGAGCCTGCGTTTGACGGGAAAGTGAGAGCCTTTCCGGTCGCCGCTATTTCAAGAGCGGCCAGAGCGTTGCGACCAGCAGCAGCGCCATGACGATGTTGAACCATTTAAGCCGGGCCGGATCGGACAGGAACTGCCGAAGCGCTACGCCGAAGCCGGCCCAGACGGCGACGCTCGGCAGGTTGATGATGGCGACGACGAGTGTGATCAGCACCACCGAAACGAACGGGTTATCGGCGCTGGCATAGGCGGCCATGGCGGTGAGCGCGGCGACCCAGGCTTTCGGGTTGACCCACTGGAAGGCGGCGGATTCGAGGAAGGTGAGCGGCCTGGCGGCGCTCGCATCACCGCTCGGGACGGAGCGGGACATGGCGATCCGCCAGGCAAGGTAGAGCAGGTAGGCGCCGCCGGCGATCTTCAATGCCAATGCGAGCGGCGGATAGGCCGTCAGCAGGGCGCCGAGGCCGAAGCCGACCGCCAGGAGCACCGATGAAAGGCCGATCGTAATGCCGAGGATCTGCGGCACGGTGCGCCGGAAGCCGAAATTGGTGCCCGAGGCAAGCAGCATGAAATTGCTCGGCCCCGGCGAGACCGAGCCGACAAGCGAAAAAAGGGCGATTGCAAGGATGGTTTCATAGGCCATGGCAAAGGGTCTCCCACGCGGGGAGGCTGCTCCCGGCGGCGTTAGGGCGTCTGGTTGTTCAGTCGAGATTCTGGAGGTGGTTGTATTCTAGAGATGGCGGATGCTGAGCTTGCCGCCCCATTTGCTATTCAGGTAGTCGCAAACGAGCCGGCGATGGCAATGGTGCGGCTTGTCTTCCGAGCAGAGCAGGCAGGAGCCGTCGAACTGCTCGGCCTTAAAGTGATCTTCCACCTTGCGTTCCGCCATCAGCCCCATGAAATCGTTCTGGAAAACATTCCAGTCGCCCTTCTGTTTCTTGAAGGCGGTCATGATCTCCTCGGTCGGCGCCAGCAGCGGTTCGTGCACATAGCCGGCACCGCAGATCGTCTTCAGGAAGAAGGCGAGGTCGTCGGATTTGGCAAAACCGGCAAGCTGCGAGGTGTTGTGGAGGCGAACGTCCAGGACCCGTTTGACGCCGGCCGCCTTGATGCGGCCGAAGAAATCTTCGGCGGTCGTTTTGGTGAAGCCGATCGTGGTGACGTCCATGCTCATGCTTCTCTTCCTATCGCAACGGGCTCGTCAGGCACCTCTTTCAAGCCCGATATTCCGCCACGCCAGCCCGTTTGCCTATTGTCAATATTGACATTTTTGATAGTGTTCTTGCCATGAAGCTGCAGATCCTTGCCCTCGATCCCGTTTTCGATACCGGCCTGTCGACCATGCTCGACGTGTTCACCATGGCAAACGAGCTTGCGGCGATGCTGTCGCTCGATGTGCCGGCCTTCGATGTGTTGGTCGTCGGCGTGCGCAAACAGGTGAAGACGGCGCATGGGCTTGCGGTGCCGATCTCCGGAAGTTTCGATCCGAAGGCCGGCGGCTGGCTGGTCGTGCCGGCGATTGCCTGTAAGATGCCGGACGTGCTGGTGCCCGCTCTCGACCGTCCCGACATCCGCGATGCGGGGGCGGTGTTGCGCGAGGCCAACGCGGCGGGCATGAATATCGCCGCCGCCTGTATCGGCACGTTCGTGCTCGCCGAATCCGGCCTTCTCGACGGGGAGAAATCGACGACCAGTTGGTGGCTCGCGCCGCTCTTCCGCCAGCGCTATCCCTCCGTGCAGTTGGAGGACGGTCAGATGCTGGTGAAATCCGGCTCTCTGGTGACGGCGGGCGCCGCACTTGGTCACATGGATATGGCGCTCTGGCTGGTGCGGCAGGTGAGCCCGGAGCTTGCCGGCCTGGTGGCGCGTTATCTCATCGTCGACAACCGGCCGTCGCAGTCGGCTTACGTGATCACCGACCATCTTTCGCATGCCGATCCCCTGGTGCAGCGTTTCGAGCGCTGGGCACGCGGCCGTCTCGGGGAGGGGTTTTCGCTGGACAACGCGGCCGATGCGGTCGGCGCCAGCAAGCGAACGCTGGCCCGGCGCATGCAGCAGGTGCTCGGCAAGACGCCGCTCTCCTATTTCCAGGATCTGCGTGTCGAGCGTGCGGTGCATCTCCTGAAGACCAGCGACAAGAGCCCCAACGAAATCGCCGGACTCGTCGGTTATGCGGATGGCGTTACGCTGCGGGCATTGTTGCGGCAAAAGACTGGCCGCGGCGTGCGCGAGGTGAGGGCGGGCGGTTAGGCTAGACCTCCCTGCGCCGCAGCAGGTAATCGAGACCGCCGACCCGGAACCAGCGATAGGCATAGGCGTCGAGCAGGAGACGGTGCCGGCCGTTCGCATCCGCCTCGCTGTTACCGCCGTCTGCGATATCGATGAGAAGGTCGCCGTGCTCTCCGATACCGACCACGAAGGTTGCTTCGACCGGCTTCGAATTCAGATTGTGGACTACCAGCACGGAATTGTCGCGCCAGTCGTAGCGGAGTGCCAGCACGCCGGTATCCCCGGTGTTGATGACGGTACAGGCGCCCCAGCCGATCTCCGGGGCTTCCTTGCGCATCCGAATCAGGCGCTCCGTCCAGTTCAACATCGAGTTCGGGTCGCGCCGTTGCTCAGCGACGTTGATGTGCTCAAAACCGAATAGTCCGCCGCTGATGACCGGCAGGACCGGCTTGTCGTTCTTGGTGAAGCCTCCATGCGGCTCGGCCGACCATTGCATCGGCGTGCGGGCGCAGTTGCGCTCCGGCAGCGACAGGTCGTCACCCATGCCGATCTCGTCGCCATAACGCAGGACCGGCGTGCCGGGCAGCGAAAACAGCAGGCTGTAGGCGAGTTCCAGGCGCCTCCGGTCGTTCTCCAGCATCGGCGCCAGCCGCCGTCGGATGCCGCGGTCGTAGAGCTGCATGTTCTTGTCCGGCCCGAATTCTGAAAACACTTTCTGGCGCTGTTTTTCGGTCAGGCGACCAAGATCCAGTTCATCGTGATTGCGCAGGAACATGCCCCACTGTCCCGTTTCAGGCCGATCGCTGGTATTGACGATCGCTTTTGCAAGCGGCCGGGCGTCTCCGGAGGCGAGCGCATAAAACAGGGCCTGGTTGACGTGAAAGTTGAACATCATCTGCATGCGATCGCCGTCATCGCCGAAATACGCGAGGTTCTCCTTCGGCACGACATTGGCTTCGGCAAGGATGATCGAATCTCCGAGCCGCCATTGCAGGAATTCGCGGAAAACCCGGAGCATGTCGAACTGCTCCTTCGGCTTTTTCACCTCGGCACCCTTTTCGGCGATCACGAAGGGCACCGCGTCCATGCGGAAGCCGGAAACACCGAGCTGGATCCAGAACCCCATGATCTTGAGGATTTCCGCCTGCACATGCGGGTTGGAGGTGTTGAGATCCGGCTGAAAATCGTAGAAGCGATGAAAGTAATACTGCTTGGCCTTTTCGTCATAGGTCCAGGTAGTCTTCTGCACGCCCGGGAACACCATGCCCTCGTCGGCGTTCGCCGGCTTCTTGTCGGACCAGACATACCAGTCGCGATAGCGGGAGTCCGGGTTGCTTCGGGCGTCCTGGAACCAGGGATGCTGGTTGGAGGTGTGGTTGACCACGAGATCGATCAGCACCCGGATGCCGCGCTGCCGGGCTCCGTGGGTGAATTCGACGAAATCGCCGAGCGTGCCGTAACGCGGGTCGACATTGTAATAGTCGGAGACGTCGTAACCGTCGTCTCTACCTGGCGAGGTCTGGAATGGCATCAGCCATATGGCGCTGACGCCGAGGCCCGAGAGATAATCGAGCCGCCGCTGCAGCCCCTGGAAATCCCCGATCCCGTCGCCATTGGCATCCATGAAGGTTTCCACGGAAAGGCAGTAGACGATGGCGTTCTTGTACCAGAGGTCGTTGATCACGGGGCAGCTCCTCGGATGGTTGGCGGATCCGGGGAGGCAAGCGCGTGAGGCGCAGAAATGTTCCCACGGGGGAACGGCCTGGCCGAAGATTTACGCGGCGCGGTCTTCCCGCAGCGGATGCCAGACTGAAATGTCGCGCGGGCTGGCGAGCAGGTCCGGCAGGGCCGCGTGCCATTCCTCGCGATAGCGGCGCTTCAACTGGACCTCCAGCACGTCGCCATGATCCTCCCATGTCTCATAGAGCATCATGCGGTTCTCGTTCCCGGGATCGGCGTGCAGCATGGCATTGTGGAACATCGGCTCGCGCCGCATGGCATCGAGCACGCCGTTCAGAAGCGTCAGGAAGCGGTCGCGCTGGCCTGGGAGGATATCGAAACGAATGACATAGGTGACTGCCATGGGGCTGATCCTTTGGCGCTGCAAAGCTGGATCTTGGGATAGATGCCATCCGCCGCCGGGTCGATTACCTCGGAGGTCATATATCGCGTGCGCAATGCGCGCCTGCCGGCAAGGACGACGGTCTCGTTACTGGAAGAGAGACAGGATGTTTCGCGCGTCCGAATTGGCGATGGAAAGCGACTGGGTCGCGAGTTGCTGCTGGACTTGCAGTGCCTTGAGCCTGCTCGACGCCTCGGTCATATTGGCATCGACGAGGCGCCCAATGCCTCTGTCGAGACTGTCGGCGAGACTGTTTCCAAATGCTTCCTGCATCTCGATCCTCGACCTGATCGAGCCAAGGTAAGCACCGGCCGATATGACCTTCTGCTGCATCTCGTCGAGAACCAAGGTGATCGTCGGAAAGTCGATGTCGGGATCGGTGACGTCGATATCGAGAATATCGATACCCTCCGGCGGCAGCGTCCGGGTGTGAACTGGCGGCTGTACCGTGATCAGCTCCGCGGCGAGAGGAATGGTGGCGCGAAAGAAGATATTCGGCGCTCCACCCTGAGCCGCAAACAGGATGTCTGGGGGCGCCTTGTTGAGAAACGTTGCCTGCAGCAGGACTTTCGCCCAATCGGCCGTGCTTTCGATATCTCCGTCGAAGCCGTATCCTATCTGGCCTCCGAGCGCCTGGTCGACGACACTTTTGGTGATGACGAACGTATCGTTGGACGTACCCACTGAGAAGGGGACCGTGACGACGTCGAATTTCGTAATCGTGAAGGGTTGGTCGAATACCGGACCCGGTACGTCGCCATAACCGGATGTCGAAAATCCGAGCAATCCACCGATCGTGCCGAGGCCATAACCCAGATCCGGATCAGGTTCTTTCTGCAAAATTCCGCCGCCGCCATTCTTGAACAGTACGAGTTTCGACAGATCGACGTCGATGGTCTTGACGGAGACGGTTCCGTCCTCGCTGCGATCGAACGACGATACGACAGAAGTCTTGGCGCCTGCTTCGCTGGCCTGGCCCAACATGTCCGACCGCAACCAGTTCTGGCCGGCGAAAGTCGCGGAGTTGGATATCGAGACGATCTGCTGCTTCAGCTGCTCCAGTTCTTCCTGGATCTTGTTCTTGTCTATTCCGTCCTGCTGGGCGGAAACGACCTTGGCCATGAACGCCGCCAGGATATCGGTCGTCGCAGCTATGCCTTCATAGGCCGTATCGACTTTTGCTGCTCCGAGGCCAAGGGCGTCGTGCACGGTCGAGAGGGCACCATTGTCCGACCGCATGGTGGTGGCGATCGACCAGTAAGCGGGATTGTCGGAGGCCTGTTCGATACGCAAGCCGGTCGAGACCTGCCGCTGCGTGCCAAACATCTGGCTGTCAAGGGAGCGAAGCATTTGGAGCGCGGAGGCAGCTCCAGCATTCGTGAGGATGCTACTCATGGGATCTACACCGAAACAACTCCCCCCGCCCTACATGAGCGTTCGGTTATAAAATCCAAATATGGTTAAGATATCAATAAGTACGCTCGATGCTGGCCGCGCCGGTTCTGTTTGGCTGAAGACGCCAGCGGGGTGGGGATTTCTACCCACGGCATCCTTCTTCCCCCTTCTCCCCCACCGGTACGTCATTCGACGTATACGGTTTTGCGATGCAGCAACCGATAGTCGCTTAAGCAACGGTTAAGTTCTTCGTTGCGGACGAACGAGAAGAGGGGTTCGAACCAATGACATTCAAGTCCAAATCGGGCAAATCCAAACTGGGTGGCGCGCTGCTCGCCGCCGTAATGTCAGCGACGGCGCTGCAGGGTGCTTTCGCCGCTGACGACACCATCAAGATCGGTGTTCTGCACTCGCTTTCGGGCACCATGGCCATCTCTGAGACCACCCTCAAGGATGTCATGCTGATGCTCGTCGCCGAGCAGAACAAGAAGGGCGGCGTGCTCGGCAAGAAGCTCGAAGCCGTCGTCGTCGACCCGGCGTCCGACTGGCCGCTGTTTGCCGAAAAGGCCCGCCAGCTGATTTCGCAGGACAAGGTTGCGGCTGTTTTCGGTTGCTGGACCTCCTCTTCGCGCAAGTCGGTCCTGCCGGTCTTCGAAGAGCTGAACTCGATCCTGTTCTACCCGGTCCAGTACGAGGGTGAGGAATCCTCGCGCAACATCTTCTACACAGGGGCTGCTCCCAACCAGCAGGCCATCCCGGCCGTCGACTATCTGGCGAAGAAAGAAGGCGTCAAGCGCTGGGTTCTCGCCGGTACCGACTACGTCTATCCGCAGACGACCAACAAGATCCTCAAGGCCTATCTGATGTCGAAGGGCGTTGCCGAATCCGACATCATGGTCAACTACACGCCGTTCGGTCATTCCGACTGGCAGACGATCGTCTCGGACATCAAGAAGTTCGGCTCGGCCGGCAAGAAGACCGCCGTCGTCTCGACCATCAATGGCGATGCCAACGTGCCGTTCTACAAGGAACTCGGCAACCAGGGCATCAAGGCTGAAGACATCCCGGTCGTCGCCTTCTCGGTCGGCGAAGAAGAACTCGCCGGTCTCGACACCAAGCCGCTGGTCGGGCATCTGGCCGCCTGGAACTACTTCCAGTCCGTCGATGCGGACGTCAATGCCGAATTCATCAAGGAATGGCACGCGTTCACCAAGAACGACAAGCGCGTCACCAACGACCCGATGGAAGCTGCCTATATCGGCTTCAACGCCTGGGTAAAGGCCGTCGAAGCCGCCGGCACCACCAATACCGATGCCGTGCTGGACAGCATTATCGGCGTCTCCGTTCCGAACCTGTCGGGTGGCACGTCCACCGTCATGCCGAACCACCACATCACCAAGCCGGTGCTGATCGGTGAAATCCAGGCTGACGGCCAGTTCGACATCGTTCAGGAAACCGCGCCTGTGGTCGGCGACGAGTGGTCCGATTACCTGCCGGACAGCAAGAACCTGATCTCCGATTGGCGCAAGCCGATGTCCTGCGGCAACTTCAACGTTGCTTCCGGCAAGTGCGGCGGCAAGGGCAGCTGATCCGATTGCCTTCTAGATGTTCATCGACATCATCGCGGGCGGCGTTCAGTCGCCCGCGATCTCGCAAGGGGGTTCCAATGACGAGCAAAGTTGCTTTCCGCGTTCTGCAGAGCCTTGGTCTTCTGCTCTGCCTGATCTTTTCTCTCGCCGCGCCGTCGTTCGCGCAGCAGACCGATCCCAAGCCGCTGATCGACGCGCTCTCCAAGGCGGATTTCGGCGAAGCTGAAAAACTGATCGGCCAACTCGCCGCCACAGGCGATGCGCGGCTCGTGCCGGCGCTGAATGCCTTTTCCGAGGGCGATCTCTATTTCCGCAAGTCGGACGGCCTGGTGTTCATCGGCAAGGCGGTCGGCTCCAGCTACGAACTGACTGATCCGGTCACCGGCGCCTCTGCCGGCCAGGCCGCCAAGAACGCCGTCACGAAGATCAAGATCAACAACAGCCTTCGCCGTGTCATCCGCTCGGCCATGGGCGGCCTGACGCTGATGAGCCCGGATCGCGAGGTCCGGCTGCAGGCGGCCGATGCGGTGCTTCGCTCGCCGAGCGCCGAAAACCTCGAACTCCTCGAAACCGCGATCTCCAAGGAGACAGACGGCGAGGTCAAGGCCCGCATGGTAGAGGCGCGCGCCGTGTCGCTGCTCTCCTCCGATCGCTCCATCGATGAAAAGCGCACCGCGATCCAGACGATCAAGAACTATGGCGGCCGCAACGCGATCGGCATCCTGATGGGCGCTTCCGCGGGGCTCGATCCGAGCCTCAAGGGCGATGTCGATGCGGCCATCGCCAGTATCGAAAGCGGCCAGAGGCTCTGGGATATCGGCCAGAACGTCTGGTATGGCGTCTCTCTCGGCTCGGTCCTGCTTCTGGCGGCGATCGGGCTTGCGATCACATTCGGCGTCATGGGCATCATCAACATGGCGCATGGCGAAATGGTCATGCTCGGCGCCTATTCCACCTTCGTGGTGCAGCAGGTCATCCGCGACCATGCGCCCGGCCTGTTCGACTGGTCGCTGGCGATCGCGCTTCCGGTTGCCTTCCTCGTCACCGGCGCCGTCGGCCTGGTCGTCGAACGCGGCGTCATCCGCTTCCTCTACGGCCGGCCGCTCGAAACGCTGCTGGCCACCTGGGGCGTCTCGCTGATCCTGCAGCAGACGATCCGCTCGATCTTCGGCCCCACCAACCAGGAAGTCGGCAATCCGTCGTGGATGTCCGGTTCGTTCCCGGTCGGCGGCATGACGATCACCTGGAACCGCATGTGGATCATCGCCTTCTCGCTGTCGATCTTCGTGGCGCTGCTGGTGGTGATGAAAAAATCCTCCTTCGGCCTCAACATGCGCGCCGTCACCCAGAACCGCCGCATGGCGTCGTCAATGGGCATCAAGACGCCCTGGGTCGACGCTTTCACCTTCGCCCTCGGCTCCGGCATCGCCGGCATTGCCGGTGTCGCACTCTCCCAGATCGACAACGTCTCGCCGAATCTCGGCCAGAGCTACATCATCGACAGTTTCATGGTCGTGGTGTTCGGCGGCGTCGGCAATCTGTGGGGCACGCTGGTCGGCGCGCTGTCGCTCGGGGTGCTCAACAAGTTCCTCGAACCATCGGTCGGCGCCGTGCTCGGCAAGATCCTGGTTCTGGTGCTGATCATCCTGTTCATCCAGAAACGTCCGCGCGGTCTCTTCGCGCTCAAGGGAAGGGCGGTGGAAGCATGATTTCCGGCTTTGTCTTCCGCGCCCTCGAGGGCCGCATCGTCGCTGCCGTCGGCATCCTTCTCGGCATCGGCATCCTGGTGCCGGCACTCAACCTTTTGACCCCGCCAGACAGTGCCCTGCACATCCCGACCTATGCCATGTCGCTGTTCGGCAAATATCTCTGCTATGCGCTGCTGGCGCTGGCGCTCGATCTCGTCTGGGGTTATTGCGGCATCCTCTCGCTTGGCCATGGCGCCTTCTTCGCGCTCGGCGGTTATGCGATGGGCATGTACCTGATGCGCCAGATCGGCCCGCGCGGCGTCTACGGCAACCCGATCCTGCCGGACTTCATGGTGTTCCTGAACTACAAGGAACTGCCGTGGTTCTGGCACGGCTTCGACTGGTTCATCTTTGCCATGGCGATGGTGATCGTCGTGCCCGGCCTGCTCGCCTTCATCTTCGGCTGGTTCGCCTTCCGCTCCCGCGTCAACGGCGTCTACCTGTCGATCATCACCCAGGCGATGACCTATGCTCTGCTGCTCGCCTTCTTCCGCAACGACATGGGTTTCGGCGGCAATAACGGCCTCACCGACTTCAAGGACATTCTCGGCTTCTCCGTCCAGGCGGACGGCACGCGTGCCGTTCTGTTCTTCATGTCGGCGCTGATGCTGTCGCTCTGCCTCATCCTTGCCTCGGCCATCGTCCGCTCGAAATTCGGCAAGGTGCTGGTCGGGGTGCGTGATGCGGAAAGCCGGGTGCGCTTCCTCGGCTTCCGGGTCGAGAACATCAAGCTCTTCACCTTCGTCGTTTCCGCCATGATGGCGGGGATTGCCGGCGCGCTGTTCGTGCCGCAGGTCGGCATCATCAATCCGGGCGAATTCGCGCCCGCCAACTCGATCGAAGTGGTCGTCTGGACGGCGGTCGGCGGCCGCGGCACGTTGATCGGCCCGATCATCGGCGCCATCCTCGTCAACGGCGGCAAGAGCTTCTTCACCGGCGCCTTTCCGGAAATCTGGCTGTTTGCGCTGGGCGGCCTGTTCATCGCCGTGACGCTCTTCCTGCCGAAGGGCATCGTCGGAACCATCCAGCACGGCTTCAAAGCCCGCAAGGCGCTGAAGGCTGCGGCGGATGCGGAAAAGGGCAGGGGCGACGCCGCGGCGGTGGCCCAGGCCCAGGCAGCGGAATAGGGGCACGCAACCATGAACATGATTTCCGAAACACGTCAGAAAAGCCTGCTCTATCTCGAAAACGTCTCGGTTTCCTTCGACGGCTTCAAGGCGCTCAACTCGCTGTCCTTCGTCGTCGAGCCCGGGGAACTCAGGGCGATCATCGGCCCGAACGGCGCCGGCAAGACGACGATGATGGACATCATCACCGGCAAGACACGGCCCGATACCGGCACGGTCCTGTTCGAGGATACGATCGACCTCACCAAAAAGGACGAGGCTGATATCGCCCAGCTCGGCATCGGCCGCAAATTCCAGAAGCCCACCGTGTTCGAAAGCCACACCGTCTGGGACAACCTGGAACTGGCGCTTAACCGGTCGCGCGGCGTGTTCGCTACCTTGTTCTACACGCTGTCGCCAGAGGACAAGGCCCGCATCGAGGAGATCCTCGAGACGATCCGCATGACGCATCGCAAGAACGAGTATGCCGCCAATCTCAGCCACGGCCAGAAACAGTGGCTGGAAATCGGCATGCTGCTCGCCCAGGAGCCGAAACTTCTGCTGGTCGACGAACCCGTCGCCGGCATGACGGACGCGGAAACGGCGGAGACGGCGGTGCTGCTCAAGGAAATCGCCAAGACCAGGTCGGTGGTCGTCGTCGAGCACGACATGGGTTTCATCCGCGAACTCGGCGTCAAGGTAACCTGCCTTGCGGAAGGTTCGGTCCTTGCTGAAGGCTCGATCGATTTCGTCTCGAGCGATCCGAAGGTGATCGAGAATTATCTGGGGCGCTAAGATGCTGACAGTCAATAACGTCAATCTTCATTACGGCGCCGCGCAGGCGCTGCGCGGTGTCTCCATTCACGCGGATATGGGCAAGATCACTTGCGTGCTGGGGCGGAACGGCGTGGGGAAGAGTTCTCTTCTCCGCGCCGTCACCGGCCAGCATCCGGTCAGCGCCGGCACGATCAGCTTCCAAGGAGAGGTCCTGAACGGTCTTGCGCCCTATAACCGCGCCAAGCACGGCATCGGCTACGTGCCGCAGGGCCGGGAAATCTTTCCGCTCCTGACAGTTCAGGAAAATCTCGAAAGCGGTTACGCGCCGCTCGCCCGCAAGGACAAGTTCATTCCCGACGAGATATTTTCGCTGTTTCCGGTGCTGAAATCGATGCTCGGCCGGCGCGGCGGCGATCTCTCCGGCGGTCAGCAGCAGCAGCTTGCAATCGGCCGTGCCATGGTCACCCGTCCGAAGATCCTCGTCCTCGACGAGCCGACCGAAGGCATCCAGCCGTCTATCATTAAGGATATCGGCAGGGCGATCCGCTACCTGCGGGATTCAACCGGCATGGCCATTCTGCTTGTGGAACAGTATCTGGACTTCTGCCGGGAGCTTGCCGACCAGGTCTACATCATGGATCGTGGCGAGATTGTGCACGAAGGGGCGGCAGAGACTCTGGATACGGCAGAAGCAAGGCGGCATCTGACCGTCTGAGACTAGTATTTTTACTGGTGAATGTTTGTATCGTTTCGCAGCACTTCGTGCGTTTCAAAGGCCGCTAATATATGTTAACAACACTGCGTTTTCAGGGCATTCCGCATAATTGTTGACAACCCCCGCACCCCATGATGAGGCGCTGATGGTCTTTGCACGCGTTGCCGGTTTCTTCTCTCGTTCCGCTCTTACACGCATGGTTACGGTAGGAGCGGTTTTTTTGGGCGCCACGACTTTCCTGGGGTCGATGACCGGCAGCGCCCTTGCCGCAGGCTGCGGCCAGCCGATGGAAGCGGGTCGCCACCCAATCACCATCGAAACCGACGGTGTTGCCCGTTCGGCAGTCTATTTCATTCCCTCGTCCTATACCGGCAAGGACAAGGTTCCGCTGGTTTTCGATCTCCATGGCAGCCACAGCAACCCTCAAGGGCAGCTGAACAGAAGCTCCTGGGACAAGGTTGCCGAGAAAAACGGCTTCATCGTTTTGGCGCTGCAGGGGAGCCTGCCCGGAAGCTCCGCGGGGACCTATGCCTGGAACGTGCCTTTCGTCACCGTGCAGCAGGGCGGCCTCGACGAGATCGCCTATATCCGGCAGGCTATAGCGACCGCCAAGCAGCAATTCTGTGTCGATCCGGCCCGCATCTATGCCTCGGGTTATTCGGGTGGCGGCCGCATGTTGTCGGCTTATCTCTGCTCGGGTCATGACGATTTCGCAGCCGCCGGCTTCGTGCATTCGCTGCGCGCCGGACGTCCGGTCGAGGCCGACGGGAAATGGGGCCCGGATATGCAGGGCTGCAATCCGGCCAGGCCCATCTCGATCATGGCCTTTGCCGGCGTCAAGGATGCGGCAAATCCTTACGCTGGCGGCGGCAGCGCCTATTGGCAATACGGCTTCAAGACCGCGATCCAACGCTGGACGGAACTCGACGGCTGCAAGGGCAACGGCGATGTAAAGACCGTCGACGGTGTGACCTTCAGTCTCTACGGCACCTGCAAGAACGGTGCACGCGTCGCATCCTACGTCTTCGCCAACGGTACGCATGACTGGCCGAAGCCGGTTGCCGCTACGGAAGCCGTGATCGCCGCCGCCAAGGACGGGGCAGCGAGCGTCACCAAGGTGGCTGCGGTGACCGTTGCCAAACCGGCGTTCGACGCCAATGTTGATCCGGCTTCGCGGATGTGGGAGTTCTTCGGCAAGGCCGACAGCACCGACGTGATCGCCACTGCAACGCCGGCCAAGATCGGTTCGACGGYCAAGTCTGGCACGGGCGTTGCATCGGGTTGCGGAACCGAAGCCGATCTTCAGGGGACGACGTGCAACAGCAACCAGCCGATCGATATGCGCCGCAGCGGGCAAGGGGTGCAGGACGCCTTGTAACCAAGGCTTTCGGCGGGCGGACACGGCTCGCCGAATTCTACCAGGAAGGCTGCGCAAAAATTCGCCTTCCGGAAACATTTTCGCCTGAAATGGAGGCGATTTTAATCAATACGTCGGGGGGACTGACGGGCGGCGACGTGATCGAATGGTCCGTCGCCGCTGCCGCTTCCACAAGACTGTCGGTCACCACCCAGGCGAACGAGAAGATCTATAAGGCCTCGTCCGGCACGGCCTCCGTCTCCACCCATGTCACCGTCGGCGAGGACGCATCGGTCCACTGGCTTCCCCAGGAAACCATCCTTTTCGACCAGTCCTCGCTGACCCGCCGGCTTGACGTCGATCTTTCCGAAAGGTCCGAATTTCTGGCTGTCGAGGCGGTCCTGCTCGGCCGCAAGGCGATGGGCGAAGCGGTCGCGAATGGTTTCTTCCGCGACCGCTGGCGGGTGCGCCGCTCCGGCCAGCTGATCCATGCGGAAGAGATGAAGTTCGAGGGCGAGATCGAGCAGCTTTCGCAGGCTGCCGCGGTGCTCTCCGGCCAGGTCGCCTTCGCGACGCTGTTTTATACCGGCCCGCTGGCCGAAATGCTCTTCCCGAAACTCCGCCAAATTGTCGACGGCACGCCCCGCGGCGCCAGCCTTTGGACCGGCGGAGCCAGTCACTGGAACGGCAAGCTGATCGCCCGGCTGGTGGCCCCGACCGGCTTCGACTTGAGAAAAATCCTGACACCGGCAATTTCCGTATTGCGTAACGGCGCGCCAGTGCCGAAAGTCTGGAACATCTGATCTTACAGCGGGATTCCCATGAACCTGAGCCCACGAGAAAAAGACAAACTGCTGATTTCCATGGCGGCGATCGTCGCCCGACGCCGGTTGGATCGCGGGGTCAAGCTCAACTATCCGGAAGCGATCGCCCTGATTACCGATTACGTGGTGGAAGGTGCGCGCGACGGCCGCGCGGTCTCCGACCTGATGGAGGCCGGAGCTCATGTCGTCACCCGCGACCAAGTGATGGACGGCATTGCCGAGATGATCCACGACGTGCAGGTGGAGGCGACTTTTCCGGACGGCACCAAACTTGTCACCGTCCACGAACCGATCCGCTGAGGAGGCCTGCAATGCTGGAACTGCGCCCGAATTGCGAGTGCTGCGACAAGGACCTTGTACCGGAAAGCCGGGAGGCGATGATCTGCACTTTCGAGTGCACGTTCTGCGCCACCTGCGCCTCCGACGTGCTGAAGGGCATCTGCCCCAATTGCGCCGGCGAACTGGTGTGCCGGCCCGTGCGTCCGGCGGCCGCGCTCGCCCGCCATCCGGCCTCCACCAAACGCGTACTGAAGGCCGAGGGCTGCGCGCCCAAGGCGGCTTGAAGGAGAATGCCATGATTCCCGGTGAAGTGATTGCCGCAGAAGGCGAAATCGAGCTCAACGCAGGTCTTCCGACGGTGACCATAAAGGTCGCCAACACCGGCGACCGACCGGTGCAGGTGGGCAGCCACTACCATTTCTTCGAGACCAATAACGGGCTCTCCTTCGACCGGGACAAGGCGCGCGGCATGCGGCTCGATATCCCGGCCGGTACGGCCGTCCGTTTCGAACCCGGCCAGATGCGGGAAGTGACGCTGATCCCGCTTTCGGGCAAGCGCGAAGTCTATGGTTTCCAGCAGAAGATCATGGGTGCGCTGTGAAGCCCGCATTGGCGTTTTCCGCCGCGTTCATGCCGCTTCTTGCCCTGCCGGCGGCGGGGCAGGAGCCGAAGGCAAATTGCAAGAACCCGCAGACGCAGCTGGAGATGAACATCTGCTCGCAGCGCGACTACGAAGCCGCCGACAAGGCGCTTAATGCCCAGTACCAGACGACCCGCAAGGCGATGAAAAAATGGGATGCGGATAGTTCCGCGGATCTCAAAGGCGCCGAGGATGCGCTCGTCAAGGCGCAACGGGCCTGGGTCGCCTATCGCGACGCGCAATGCATCTCCTCCGGCTTCCAGGCCCATGGCGGCTCGATGGAGCCGATGCTGATTTCCGGATGCCAGGCGGACCTGACACGCAAGCGCATTACGGAACTCAAAGAGCTGACCGAGGCGATGGGGAACTGAACGTTGAGCGTGTTTGTGGTAGTTACGGGAGCGGGAAGGAGAGCGACATGACCGAAACAGTCAAGATCAGCCCTGAAAACCAGATAACCCTATCTGCCGAAGCGCTCGCTTTGCTTGGCGTCAAGGCCGGAGACCAAGTGGATATCGTACCGAGTCAGGACGGCCATCTGGAGATCCGGCCGAAACGTTGGACATTCGCGGACCTGAAAGGGATCGTAAAGCTGGATAGGCCGATTACCGCGGGCGAACTGGATGAATGGGTTGCCGAAGCACGTGGCCGGATTCCTGAAGGCGGCAACGACCTATGATCGGGATCGACACGAATGTCCTCCTTCGTTGGCTCGTGCGCGATCAGCTGATCGGGGAGCCGGCATTGGCGCAGAGTGAGGCGCTGTCTGCGCTCTTCGATAAGAGCGAGGAAGCATTCTTCATCAACGAGATTGTTGTCGTCGAAATTGCCTGGGTCCTGAAACAGCGCGCCCGCCTACCAAAGACCCAGATCGCCGAGATCATCTGGGGTCTGCTGAATTTGGAAAATGCGGTCGTGAAGGACCGAGACATATTGAGCGCTGCGCTTCAAGCCTATTCCGAGTTTCCCGGCGACTTCTCCGATCATTTGATTGGAGAAATCAACAGCCGCAACGGTTGCCGCACCACAATGACGTTCGACAAAGCCGCATCGAAATCCTCCCATTTTACCGAGCTTACAAGGTAGACCGTCCATGCCCCACAAGATGTCCCGCGCCTCCTATGCCAGCATGTTCGGTCCGACCACGGGCGACAGGGTGCGGCTTGCCGATACCGAATTGTTCATCGAGGTGGAGAAGGATTTCACCGTCTATGGCGAAGAGGTGAAGTTCGGCGGCGGCAAGGTCATTCGCGACGGTATGGGACAGAGCCAGGCGACGCGTGCCGAAGGGGCGGTCGATACGGTCATTACCAATGCGTTGATCGTCGATCATTCGGGCATCTACAAGGCCGACGTCGGTTTGAAGAACGGCCGCATCCACGCGATCGGCAAAGCCGGCAACCCGGATACCCAGCCGGGCGTGACGATCATCGTCGGCCCGTCCACCGAGGCGATCGCCGGCGAGGGCAGGATCCTGACGGCCGGCGGCATGGATGCGCATATCCATTTCATCTGCCCGCAGCAGATCGAGGAGGCGCTGATGAGCGGCGTCACGACCATGCTCGGCGGCGGCTCAGGCCCGGCACATGGCACGCTTGCCACCACCTGCACCGGCGCCTGGCATATCGAGCGGATGATCGAGAGCTTCGACGCCTTCCCGATGAACCTCGCGCTCGCCGGCAAGGGCAATGCGTCGCTTCCCGCACCACTGGAGGAAATGATCCTCGCCGGTGCCTCGTCGCTGAAGCTTCACGAGGACTGGGGCACGACGCCGGCGGCGATCGACAACTGCCTGACGGTCGCCGACGCGTTCGACGTGCAGGTGATGATCCACACCGATACGCTGAACGAAAGCGGTTTCGTGGAGGATACGGTCGCGGCCATCAAGGGCCGCACCATCCACGCCTTCCATACGGAAGGTGCCGGCGGCGGCCACGCGCCCGACATCATCAAGATCTGCGGCAACCCGAACGTCATCCCGTCGTCGACCAACCCGACCCGGCCCTACACGATCAATACGCTTGCCGAACAWCTCGACATGCTGATGGTCTGCCATCACCTGTCGCCGTCGATCCCGGAAGACATCGCCTTTGCCGAAAGCCGCATCCGCAAGGAAACCATCGCTGCCGAAGACATACTCCACGATCTCGGCGCCTTCTCGATCATCTCCTCCGACAGCCAGGCCATGGGTCGTGTCGGGGAAGTGGCGATCCGCACCTGGCAGACCGCCGACAAGATGAAGCGCCAGCGCGGCAGCCTGAAGGAAGAAACCGGCAATAACGACAATTTCCGCGTCAAGCGCTACATCGCCAAATACACGATCAATCCGGCAATCGCCCAGGGCGTTTCCCATGAGATCGGTTCGGTCGAAGTCGGCAAGCGAGCGGATCTCGTGCTCTGGAGCCCGGCCTTCTTCGGCGTGAAGCCGGAAATGGTGCTGCTCGGCGGCTCGATTGCGGCCGCACCGATGGGCGATCCGAACGCCTCGATCCCTACGCCGCAGCCGATGCATTACCGGCCGATGTTTGCGGCCTACGGCAAGCTGCGCACCAATTCCTCCGTCACCTTCGTCAGCCAGGCTTCGCTGGATGGCGGTCTTGCCCAGCGCCTCGGGGTCGCCAAGAGGCTGGTGGCAGTCAAGAACACCCGCGGCGGCATCTCCAAGGCCTCGATGATCCACAATTCGCTGACGCCGCATGTGGAGGTCAACTCGGAGACCTACGAGGTGCGCGCCGACGGCGAGCTGCTGACCTGCGAGCCCGCGACGGTGCTGCCGATGGCGCAGCGCTATTTCCTGTTCTGAGGCGCTGGCACCTCGGAGCCCCTGAATGAAGACGTTTTTGCGCTGGCTCCTCGCTGCGGTTCTGTTCGTGGTTGTCGCGGTGGCCGTCGGGACGTTCATCCCGCGACCGTTGTTTGCGCCGAGCCGAGCGGCGGAACCGGCGGCGCAAAGGCGCATCTTGGTTCTGTCCAACCCGATCCACACGGACATTGCCATTCCGCTGGCTGAGGACACCCGCACCGCCTTCGCTTTTCTGGAGCGGTCCGGAATCCCGGTTGCCGACCCCGGTGCGGAATGGCTGGTGCTCGGTTGGGGTGGGCGGGCCTTCTATCTTGAAACGCCGACCTGGGCAGAGTTGAAGCCGCTTCCGGTGTTGCGCGCACTGACGATCGACAGTTCGGTCATGCATGTGGACGTTGCCGGCGGGATCGACGAAAGCCATCCGGCGGTGATGCCGCTCGACCTGGAGGCGGCGGAATTCCAGCGGCTTTTGGCGTTCATCCAGACGAGTTTCATCCGTCAGGCAGGCGAGGTGGCTGTGGTGCCGGAGGCGGGCTATGGCGATAATGACCGGTTCTTCGAGGCAAACGGCTATTTCAACGCATTTGTTGGCTGCAATACCTGGACCGCCGCCGCACTTCGCACAGCCGGAATACGAACCGGCCTCTGGAATCCGCTGCCGCAGACGCTTACCCTCTCACTCAAGCTTTTCAATTGACCTCGGAGTATTCCATGCAGCACGTCCACTCCTATCACCCCGCCGGCGTGGTCACCGATCCGCCGATCGACATCGTTACGCTGCCACATGACCTGCGGCATCTGCGCCGCAAGCTGCTGCATCTCTCCAATGGCGAGATGGTGATGCTTGACCTCAAGGAGGCTGTGCTTTTCCATCACGGCGATCGGCTGGTGCTTGAGAACGGCGATACGATCGAGGTACATGCGGCCCCGGAAAAACTCTTCGAGATCAAGGGGCGCGACACGCTGCACCTGATCGAACTCGCCTGGCATCTCGGCAACCGGCATCTGCCGGCGCAGATCGAGGAGGGCCGTATCCTCATCCTGCGCGACCATGTGATCCGCGCCATGCTGGAAGGGTTGGGCGCCACGGTCACCGAGGTCGAGGAAGGGTTCCAGCCGGCCCGTGGAGCCTACCATTCGCATGGTTCCCACGGCCACGACCATCATGGACATTGAGCCTTCGTGACCAATCTCGATACCAAGGTGCTTCTGAGGCTGATGGCCTGGCTTTCGCCGGCTTTTCCGATCGGCGGTTTTGCCTATTCGGGCGGGCTCGAACGGGCAGTGCACGATGGCCTCGTCAAGGATGCGGCAGGTTTGATCGCCTGGCTGACGAGCCTGCTGCGGCACGGCGCCTTGTGGAACGACGCCGTGCTGTTCGGCGAAGCGTGGCGGCGGTATGAGGACGGGGCTGCGTTGAAGGAGATAGCCGAACTGGGGCTGGCGCTTGCCGGCTCCGCAGAGCGCCACGCGGAGACATTGTCGCTCGGCAAGGCATTCGCTGCGGCGGCATCCGCATGGCCGCATCCGGTTCTCGACCGCCTGCCGCCAGCCGTGCCGTTCCCCGTCGCAGTCGGTGCGATTGCGGCAGGGCATGGCGTGCCGGCAGCCCAGGCGCTTGCCGCCTATCTGCATGCCGCCGTCTCGCAATCGGTGTCTGCCGGTATCAGGCTTGGGGTTTCCGGACAGGTGGAAGGGGTGGCCGTGCTTGCGGACATCGAGAACCTGATCAGCCAGATTGCGGAGAAGGCGAGCCTTGCCACTCTCGATGATCTGGGCGGCGCGGCAGTGCAGGCGGAAATAGCTTCGCTTCGGCATGAAACGCAACATTCGCGGCTTTTCCGCTCCTGAAAGCGGGCCTAAGCTGAAGTCTGGAAGAATGAAAGGACGACACATGAAATCGGCGAACGGACCTTTGCGCGTCGGTATCGGCGGGCCTGTCGGCTCCGGCAAGACGGCACTGACCGAAAAGCTCTGCAAGGCGATGCGGGAGGATTATTCCGTCGCGGTCGTCACCAACGATATCTATACCAAGGAGGATGCCGAAGCGCTGGTGCGCTGCCAAGCGCTGTCCTCGGACCGCATCGTCGGCGTCGAGACCGGCGGCTGCCCGCATACCGCCATCCGCGAGGACGCGACGATCAATCTGCAGGCGATCGCGGGTTTGAACGAGCGTTTCCCGGATCTCGACGTGGTGTTCATCGAATCGGGCGGCGACAATCTCGCGGCGACCTTTTCGCCCGATCTTGCCGACATCACCATCTATGTGATCTCCACCTGCCAGGGCGAGGAAATCCCGCGCAAGGGCGGTCCGGGGATTACCCGCTCCGACCTGCTGATCATCAACAAGAAGGATCTGGCTCCCTATGTCGACGTCGATCTCGACGTGATGGACCGCGACGCGTACCGCATGCGCGAGGCCAAGCCGCATCTGTTCACCGATCTGAAGCGCGGCGTCGGCGTGGACCATGTGGTCCGTTTCCTGAAGGAGCAGGGCGGGCTTTGAAAAGATTGAGGCCGGTGGCCCCTCGAAGCCACCGGCCTTATCTGCATGTCACGGTCCCGCCGCCCGTGTCGCAACATGCATCCAAAGAGAGCCCGGACCCGCCCGCCCGGTCTCGCTTCGCTTGAACTTCAGATTTCGCGCAGGGCCTGCACGTCGACGACCTGGATCACTCGCCCGCGCACCGTCACTCCGGTCCGCCGGAGAGTGGAGAATGCGCGGGAGAGCGCCTCGGGAGCCAATCCCAACATGCCCGCGAGCAGGTTCTTCTGGAAAGGCAGGCGGATGGAGGCCGGGCCGCCATCCACAGGGCATCTTTTCAGTATATAGTCGGCCACCCGCTGCGGTGCCGTATGCAACCTGTCGTTGGCGACGCAGTCCATCGTGGTGATGAGGTGTTTCGACAGCGAGGTGATCACCGCCTTGGCGATATCCCGCTCCTGTTCGGCCAGATCCCGTACCGCCTGCATGTCGAAACGGGCAAGCGTCGTGGCTTCGGCCGTCTGGGCGTGGTAGCGGTATTTCGTACCGCCATAAAGAAGACATTCAGCGAACGTGTCGCCCGGGCTGCAGATCCGGATATCCGCCTCGCGGCCGTCCCGATTGAGCTGGTAAAGTCGCACATAGCCGCTGAGAACGCAGAAAAAAGCGTCCGCGTTCTCGCCTTCGCGGAAGATCGATTTGCGGTTCGTCAGGCTGACGACGCTCATGGCCGACATCATCCGGACGAGCGAATTGCCGCTCAGGCTGGTCAGGAAAGGCGTCTTCATGAGGACGGCCCGGTCCCTGTTGTTGAGCTTCAAATTGCTGTTCATCATATCCGTCGTCTCTTCCATAACCCGAACCGCCGCGCATTCCCGATACTGCTAAAATAACAGGTTCGTGAAATCTGATTTTGACATCGATCAAATCCGTGCAATTTTTCTGCAATCTCCGCGAGCCGGTTATTTCCAACGAAAAACGCCGGGCCAACAGGCCCGGCGTCGCCGAAATATAGTCTGGAGATGATACTTATTCCGCAGCCAGAGGCGGCAGGCGTAGCACCTTGCTGCTGGCTTGGGCGCCGGGAGAACGATCGTCGTTGGCGCTCGTCTRCCGTTCCATCTGGTTGAGGCGTTCTTCCAGGGCCGCGATCGACTGAGCGTATTTGCGTGCCTCCTGGCTGAGTTCCTCGTTGGAAAGACCGAAGTCCTCCTGTTCCTTCTTGCCGACCATGCGGCCGAAGATCTTGCCGAGCAGGCGCGACAGGTCGTCCATGATCAGGAAGAAGGACGGCACGACGAGAAGCGAGAGCACCGTCGAGACGATGATGCCCCCCATCACGGCGATTGCCATCGGTGCGCGGAAGGAGCCGCCTTCGCCGACGCCGAGCGCCGAGGGCAGCATGCCTGCCGACATGGCAATCGAGGTCATGATGATCGGACGGGCGCGCTTGCGGCCGGCTTCCACCATGGCATGAACCCGTTCGAGGCCCTGACGCTTCATCTCGATCGCGAAGTCCACCAGAAGAATGGCGTTCTTGGTGACGATACCCATGAGCATCAGGATTCCGATCAGGACCGGCATCGACAGCGCGTTCTGGGTGATGATCAGCGCCACCGCCACGCCGCCGATTGCAAGCGGCAGCGAGAACAGGATGGTGAAGGGCTGGATGACGTCCTTGAAGAGCAGGATCAGCACCACGAGCACCAGCATCAGGCCCATCAGCATGGCATTACCGAAGCTCTGCTGCATTTCTGCCTGCACCTTGGCGTCGCCGCTTTCGGCCAAACGAACGGTCTTTGGCAATTCGGTCTCGGCGACGATGCGCTTGAACTCGGCAGATGCGGTATCGAGCGCCGTGCCGAAGGGCACGTCGGAGCCGATTGCGACCACGCGGTTGCGGTCGTTGCGCTTGATCGAGCTCGGGCCTTCCGAATAGTCGATGTCGGCGACGCTGTAGAGCGGCACGCTGGCACCGGCCGCGGTCTTGATCTTCAAGGCGCGGATCGAGGCGAGATCGCGGCGGACGTCGAGCGAGGCCTGGACGCGGATCGGGATCTGCCGGTCGTCGAGCGAGATCTTGGCAAGGTTGGCATCGACATCGCCGATCGTCGCGACGCGGACGGTCTGGGCGATCTGCTGCGGCGTGATGCCGAGGCGCGAGGCCTCCGCCATGCGCGGCCGGATCTGCAGTTCCGGACGGGGCAGGGCGCCTTCCGAAGAAACGTTGGCGAGGACCGGCGAGGCCCGCAGCTTCGATTCCAGCATGCTGACAGCTTCGGTCAGGTCGGTTTCGCTGGTGGAGAGGAAGTTGAACGAAAGGTCACGCTCCGCGCGGTCGTTGACCTTGGAGATCCGCACATCCGGAATGGATCGGACGGCTGCAAAGATATCCTTTTCGACATCCCATTGCGGACGCGTGCGGCCGTTTTCCTTGATCTTCGGAACAAAGTCGCGGACGAGGGGGATCGATCCCAAGCCCTTGTTGACCAGGGTCTTTACCAGCGAATGGTCGATGTTCTGCAGGATGACGCGCACGGTTGCGCGTCGCAGTTCGAGGTCTCCCTTCGGCGAAGCACCGCCGAGGATGAAGACACTCTCGACCCCGTCGATGTGGCGTATCGCATCATAGACGACGTCAGTGCTGGTGGCCGTTTCGTCGAGCGTCGCGTTCGGCGGGAGTTCCACCGACAATACGACGCGCGAAGAGTCGTCCGGCGGCAGGAAGCTGCCGGGAACCTGGGAGAGCAGCATGACCGAGCCGATCAGGAAGCCGATCGCGGCCAGCATCGTCGTATATCGCCAGTACCAGCGGCGGGTCGTGCCTGTGACGAGGCGCGTATAGGCCTTCATGATCCAGCCGTCGTTGTCGTGATGGTCTTCCATCCCGTCTTCGGGGCTCATCAGATAGGCAGCCATCAGCGGCGTGATCAGTCGCGCCACAGCAAGCGAGAAGAACACTGAGAAAGCGACGGTCAGGCCGAACTGGATAAAGTATTGGCCCGGGACGCCCGGCATGAACGATACAGGCACGAACACCGCAATGATCGTGAAGCTGGTGGCGATGACGGCGAGACCGATTTCGTCCGCCGCCTCGAGCGCCGCTCGATAGGGCGTCTTACCCATCTTGATATGCCGCGCAATATTCTCGATCTCGACGATCGCGTCGTCGACGAGAATACCGGTCGCAAGCGTCAGCGCCAGGAAGCTGACGAGGTTCAGCGAGAACCCCATGAGATCCATGATCCAGAAGGTCGGGACTGCCGAAAGCGGCAGGGCGACCGCCGCGATCAGCGTCGCGCGCCAGTTCCGCAGGAACAGGAACACCACGATGACGGCGAGGACCGAGCCTTCCACCAGCGTATGGAGGGCAGCTTCGTAATTGCCGTAGGTGAAGTAGACGGAGTCGTCGACCATTTCGATCGCGACGTTCGGATTGGTCTTGCGCACTCCATCGAGGCTGGTCGCGACGGTTTCGGCGACCGAGACCTCGCTTGCGCCCTTGGCGCGGAACACGGCGAAAGTGACGGATGGCGTGCCGTTGAAGCGCGAGAAGGATTTCGGCTCTTCGTAGGTGTCGGTGATGGTGCCGAGCTCGGTCAGCTTGACGAACTGGCCGTTGGGCAGCGTGATCGTCGTGTCGGCAAGCTGAGCGACGCTGCGGGCATCGCCGAGCGTGCGGATCGTCTGTTCGTTGCCGGCCACCTGGCCGCGGCCGGAGCCGAGATCGACGTTGGTGCCGCGCATCTGGGTGCTGACATCGGCAGCGGTAATGCCATAGGCGTCGAGCTTGGCGGGGTTCAGCGACACCCGGACTTCACGGTCGGAGCCGCCGTAACGGTCGATACGGCCGACGCCGGGCTGGCCCTGCAGGGCGCGCTTGACCGTGTCGTCGACGAACCAGGAGAGTTCTTCGAGCGTCATGTTCGGGGAGGAGACGGCGAATGTCTGGATCGCCTGGCCTTCGACGTCGACCTTGGTGACGACAGGCTCCTCGATGCCGGCGGGAAGGTCGCTGCGGATCTTGTCGATCGCGTCCTTGGTATCCTGCACGGCTTCGGCCGTCGGCTTTTCGATGCGAAAGACGACGACCGTCTGCGATTGGCCGTCGGTCACCGTCGACTGGATTTCATCGATGCCGCTGATCGAGGCGACAGCGTCCTCGATTTCCTTCGTCACCTGCATTTCCAGTTCGGCAGGGGCGGCGCCGCTCTGGGTGACGGTGATCGACACGACCGGAACGTCGATGTTCGGGAAACGGGTGATCGGCAGCGCGTAAAACGACTGAATGCCGACAATAAGCAGCAGGGCAAAACCGAGCATCGGCGCTATCGGATTGCGGATCGACCAAGCAGAGAAGTTCATGCGGCTCAACCTCAGTTCGCAATAGCGGCGGGTTCGGCCGGGACCGGAGCGATCTTGTCGCCGTCCCGGACGAAGGCGCCGGCCTTCGCAACGACAATGTCACCGGCCGTAAGACCGCTGACGACCTGCACGAAACCGCCATCCTGGATGCCGGTTTCAATCTTCACCTGCTTGACCACATTGTCCTCGACCTTGCGGGCGGTGGAACCGTTCCGCCCGGTGGTGACGGCCGAGAGCGGCAGCGCCAAGGCATTGGTCTCGGTGATGACGATCTCGGCGCTGCCATACATGCCCGAGCGTGCGCCGGTTTCATCGTCGATGACGATATGCACCGCGCCGAGGCGGGTGACCGCATCGACCGTCGGGGAGACGAGCCGAACCTTGCCCTCGATCTTCACCTTGCCGCCGGCGACCGTGACGATCGCCTTCTGGCCGGCCTTGATCTTCTGGATATCGGTCTCGGACAAGTCGGCGACGAGTTCGATCGCGCCGTCCTTGATGATCGTGAAGAGCGGATTTCCGGTGCCGCTGGCGATTGCTCCGACCTTGGCGGTGCGGGCGGAAATGACGCCGGCCACCGGTGCCTTCACGCCCGTGCGGGCGAGCTTCAGGTTGATATCCTCGATCTGGGCCTCGACCACCTTGGTGTCGGATTCGCCAACGGCTACCGCCTGCTTGGCAGCATTCAGCCGCGCCTGAGCGACCTCGACGGCGGCGGATGCCTGTTCGAGCTGCGACACCGTGCCGGTGCCGCTCTGGCTGAGTTTCTGGAGGCGATCGCGCTGGCGCGTCGTGTCGGCGACGTTGGCCTGGGCCTCGATAACCTGGGCCTGATATTGCGCGACAGCAGCCTGGGCCTTCGCCTTATTGGCCTGGAGCTGGCTCTTCTGGAGAAGCAGCGCGTCGTCGTTCAGCATCGCAAGCACGCTGTCGGCCTTCACTTCGTCGCCGACGTCGGCATTCAGCGTCTTGATCGACAGGGCGTCGACGAGCGGCTGGACATAGACTTCCTCGACGGGCCTGACCGTGCCGGTGGCAATGACGCGGTCAACCAGCGGCTTCTCGATTGCCTCGGTTACGACGATGGAAGGCAGCTTGATTTCCGTCTGCGCCGGGGCGGGCTTGGCCGCCGCTTCCTGCGCAAACGCGGAACTGGGACTCAGTGCAGAGCTTGCGGCAAGGGCGATGCTTGCGCCGAGGGCAAGCTTGAGAGCCGGGTTCCCGGCAGACTGGGTGAACTTGCGAAACATGCGACTACTTTCAAATTGAAGGTAAGGGGCAAATATTCCGCTGGGAACCGCTCCGGCCACCTTACGCCCCCTCAGCGCTCAGCAACCCGGATCAAGGTGGTAACCGCATAAAACAGTTACAAGACCGGCAGCGAAAGATTCATCAGCGCCCCACTTCTACGTGTTTGCGTTGCACAAATCAATCCGCTGCCGTTATGAGACGAATGAGTTTTAGTTATGATTTGAGTGAGAAAAATTTAGAAAACGCGCAACCGATAGCCGCGCGTTCTCCCTCAGCGGGCGACTGGCGATTATTATTTCAATGCCGCGTCGGTGATCTCGCTCGTATAGGCGCCTTCCGGCTTCTTGGTGATGATCTTCTGGTCGAGCAGCGCCTTGACCGTGCGGTCGTAGGTGGCGGTGTCGAGCTTGCCGGTACCGGTGCCGATCAACTTTGCCACTTCGCCCATCATCCGCTTCTGGTGGTTCTCGTCCTGGCCGCCATTGTCCATGACGATCCCGGCTGCTTCGGCAGGATTGGCGATAGCGTATTTCCAGCCCTTCATCGACGCACGGACGAACTTCACCATGGTCTCCTTGAACTTCGGATCCTTGAGCTTGGTATCCATCACATAGAGGCCGTCCTCGAGCAGGTCGTTGCCCATGGCGGAGAAGTTGAAGACGACGAGCTGGTCCGGCTTGAAGCCGGCATCGATCGCCTGCCAATACTCGTTATAAGTCATCACCGAAATGCAGTCCGCCTGCTTCTGGATGAGCGGCTGCACGTCAAAGCTCTGCTTCAGCACCGTGACACCGTCCTTGCCACCGTCGGTCTTCAGGCCGAGCTTGTTCATCCAGGCGAAGAACGGATATTCGTTGCCGAAGAACCAGACGCCGAGCGTGTGGCCCTTGAAGTCGGCTTCGGTCTTGATCGGGCCGTCCTTCGGGCAGATCATCTGCAGGCCGGATTTCTGATAGGGCTGGGCGATGTTGGTGAGCGGCACGCCCTTTTCACGGGCGACCAGCGCTCCGCCCATCCAGTCGACGATGACGTCGGCGCCGCCGCCGGCGATCACCTGTTCGGGGGCGATGTCCGGGCCGCCCGGCTTGATCGTCACGTCGAGGCCTTCTTCCTTGTAGAAACCCTTGTCCTTGGCGACGTAGTAGCCGCCAAACTGGCCTTGAGCGACCCATTTCAGCTGCAGGGTCACCTTGTCGGCGGCCATCGCCGCCTGGGCTGCTGCAAGCGACATGGCGCCCGCCATCAGCGCAACGAGAATTTTTCTCATGTTTTTTATCCTTCCCTCTGAGGTTGCCGGTTCCGCCGAAACGGGCCGGATTTTAAGCGCCTAACCACCGCGGTTAGACGGATGCCAGAACGTCGTCGCTCTTTCGCCAAGCGCCACGACGCCATAAAAAACCGAACCGATCAGCGCTGCAACAGCGATTTCGGCCCAGACCATATCGACATTCATGCGGCCGATCTCGGTCGAGATCCGGAACCCCATGCCGACGATCGGCGTGCCGAAGAATTCCGCGACGATCGCGCCGATCAGCGCGAGCGTCGAGTTGATCTTCAGCGCATTGAAGATGAACGGCATGGCGGCCGGCAGGCGCAGTTTCATCAGCGTCTGCCAGTAGTCGGATGCGTAGGAGCGCATCAGGTCGCGCTCCATGGCGCCCGAAGCCCCAAGCCCTGCCACAGTGTTCACCAGCATCGGAAAGAAGGTCATGATGATGACGACGGCGGCCTTCGACTGCCAGTCGAAACCGAACCACATGACCATGATCGGCGCGACGCCGATGATCGGCAGCGCCGAGACCATGTTGCCGATCGGTAGCAGCCCGCGGCGCAGGAAGGCGATGCGGTCGGCCAGGATGGCGACGACGAAGCCGGAGGCGCAGCCGACGACATACCCGAACAGCACGGCCTTGAAGATCGTCTGTTGCACGTCCGCCCAGAGGATCGGCACCGAGCTTGCGAGCCTTGCGCCGATTGAGGACGGCGGCGGCAAGATGATGAAGGGAATGCCGGCGCCACGTGTCGCCGCCTCCCAGAGGATCAGGATCCAGGCGCCGAAGATCGCGGGGATCAAAAGGCGCAGGAACGTATCTCCGGTTTTGGATTTGGCGCGGATGCCGGACAGGACCGTGACGCAGCGCCAGGCAATCAGCCAGCAGGCCGCGACCATCAGGAAGAAGGCAAACGTCGCCTTGCCCTCGTTGCCAGCAATGCCCGCGAGCAGCAGCCAGACGGCGAGATGGGGGGCGACGAACAGGGTCATTGCAAGGAGAGGCGGAGAAAGCCTGCTGAACGAGGCGAGCGCCGCACCGGCGACGAGCAGGAAGATGACGGTGAAGCTGCCGGTGCCGAACGGCGAAGGGGCGTCGCGCGCCATCAGCGGCAGCGAGGTGAGGGCGGCGAGACAGAGGAGCAGGGCAAAGGTGCCCTGCCAGGAACGAAGAACCGCGGTCATGCCGGCCTCCCGCCCATGGAGCGATCGACGATCTTGGCGATGATCCCGACGATGGCAACGAGAAACGCCGCCAGTACCGAGCCGGCAATCAGTGCGGCCCAGATGTCGATCGTCTGGCTGTAATAGGCCCCGGCGAGCAGTTTCGAGCCGATGCCGGCGACGGCACCGGTCGGAAGTTCGCCGACGATCGCGCCAACCAGGCTCGCGGCGATCGCCACCTTCATCGAGGTGAACAGGAAGGGAATGGACGCCGGTACTCTGAGTTTCCAGAAGGTCTGGGCGCCGCTGGCATAATAGGTGCGCATCAGGTCGAGCTGAATGATTTCGGGCGAGCGCAGACCCTTCACCATGCCGACCGCGACGGGGAAGAAGGAGAGATATGTCGAGATCAGCGCCTTGGGGAGAAGGCCGGTGATGTTGAGGGCCCCGAGCACGACGATCACCATCGGCGCGACAGCCAGGATCGGCACGGTCTGTGAGGCGATGATCCACGGCATCAGGCTACGGTCGAGTGCCTTCAGATGCACGATGCCGACCGCGATCAGGATGCCGGTCAGCGTGCCCATGGTGAAGCCGAGGACCGTTGAGGAGAGCGTCACCCAGGAATGGTAGACGAGGCTGCGGTTCGACGTGACGCTGCGCAGAAACGTGTTCTCGAAGACGTTGCTCACCACCTGATGCGGCGCCGGCAGAATAGGCTTCGGCTGCGCCATGGTCTTGCCGATGAATTCCATCGCCGTGGAGGTGACGTTGGCGCGCCGATCGAGATCGCGCTGGAACGGCGCGTTCATGAAATAAGCGGCGACGTACCAGAGGGCGACGATGGCGATGAGGATGGCGAGGACGGGGATGATGCGGGATTTGAGGGAGTCGGGTTTCATGCGAACACCTTCTTCAGAAAAGGTGTGACGTGTTTTTCTATGGTCGTAAAGACGTAGTCCGGGCCGTCGAGAACCTGATCGTTGTCGAACCTCAAGACGGTAAAACCCTGACCTCCTAGAAAGGCGTCTCTCTGTACGTCATGTCGACGACCATGATCGGTCTCATGGCTGTCCCCATCCACTTCCACAACGATACGCGCTGCAAGCCAGGCAAAATCGGCGATATAGGGGCCGATCGGTGTCTCGCGCCGGAAACGGGCGCCATAGGGGCGAAAGTCGCGGAGCATGTCCCACATGGCGGATTCGGCTTTGGTAAGTTCGCGGCGGAGCGTTTTGGCGCGTGTTCGGGTTTTGAAATCGATGTTGGAGTGAGGCATTCAAATCCCTCCTCGAACATTTGGGCAGAAGACCCCGCCCCAACCCCTCCCCACAAGGGGGAGGGGCTTAACCTGCGGCGGTCTTCTCATTCTCTTTGCGGCGGTACGTCTTGATGCAAAGGTGTTGTGTGGCGGGACGGTGCGGCCCGGAAAGTCCCTCCCCCTTGTGGGGAGGGGGTGGGGAGGGGACTTGCCTCCGCAATACCGAGGATTGGCCTCCTGCATCCGCAAACCCTCACTCCTCATAACTATGCCCCGCCCTCAATCCCTCGCGCACCCGATGTGCGATCTCCAGGAACTCCGGCGTCTCGCGGATTTCGAGCGGGCGTTCCTTGGGCAAGGTCGATTCGATGATATCGGTCACACGGCCCGGACGCGGCGACATGACGACGATGCGGGTCGAGAGGTAGACCGCCTCGGGAATCGAGTGGGTGACGAAACAGATGGTCTTTTCGGTGCGCGCCCAGAGCTTCAGCAGCTGTTCGTTCAGGTGGTCGCGGACGATCTCGTCCAACGCGCCGAAGGGTTCGTCCATCAAAAGCAGGTCGGCGTCGAAGGCGAGTGCGCGGGCGATCGAGGCGCGCTGCTGCATTCCGCCGGAAAGCTGCCAGGGGTATTTGTTGCCGAAGCCGGAAAGATTGACGAGGTCGAGGGTGCGCTCGATGCGGGCTTTGCGGTCCGCCGCCGAATAGCCCATGATTTCCAGCGGCAGGGCGATATTCTTCTCGATCGTCCGCCAAGGATAAAGTGCCGGCGCCTGAAAGACATAACCGTAGGAGCGCGATTTGCGCGCCTCTTCCGGCGTCATGCCGTTGACGGTGATCTCGCCGGCCGTCGCCTTTTCGAGATCGGCGATAACCCGCAGGAAGGTAGTCTTGCCGCAGCCTGACGGGCCGATGAAGGAGACGAAATCGCCCTTGTTCACCGTGAGGTCGACATTCGACAGCGCGTGTACCGGCCCGTCACCGGTCTCGAAGGTGAGGCCGAGCTTTTTGGCCGAGACGACGGAGGATGGAGCATTGTTCATCGGCATTTGGGCATCGGTCCCAGCTTGGTGCCGTCGCGGAAACTGACGGTGTAGCCCTTGGCGGATTTGGTGAGCGTCGCGGTGTCTTCCGGCCCCTTTTCCCCTTCGGCATCGCATTGTGCCTTGATGGTAAAACCGTTTGCCGTCTTCTTGGGAGCACCCTTGAATTCGCAGGCAGAAACGGATGTCGTCACGCCTTCGTCGTTGAGCAGCAGGAAATCGTCGGCGCCGGACGATTCGCCGGTCTCGGCGTAAGTGCAGCCTTCCTTGCTGCCATAGGCGCCGTCGAGAAAGGTCGCGGCCCCGGCGGGAACAGCAACCGAGATTGCGGCAAGCATCGCGGATGCGATGGTGAAGCGGACGTTATTCAATGACATGTCTCGAAAGGCCCCCATTCAAGTCCGTCGGCGAAGCGTACAGTATAGACGCCATCGTTGCGCAGGATATCGATCATTGCGATGTGCTGATCTTCTTTTCGTTGGCTCCCGCTCCCGAACCGTCGTGATATGCTGGCGGCAGATCCCGTTCGACAGAGGAAATTGGCAATGGACAATGCATCAAAGCCCACCTGCCGTGTCGTCAGACCCGCTGCGGCCTTCAATGGCAAGCAGGGCCTGAGCTATTTCGAGGGGATCGCGGCGGAAACGGTCGGGTCCAAGGGCATTTGCATGCATCTTGTCACCATCCCGCCGGGCGCACGGGCCAAGGCCCACCTGCATGAAACCCATGAGACCGCCATCTATGTGCTCTCCGGCTCCGCCGTCACCTGGTATGGTGACCGGCTGGAGGAATGCGCCGAACTTTCGGCCGGCGAGATGATGTATATCCCCGCCGGCGTGCCGCACCTGCCGGCGAACATTTCCGACGCGCCCTGTTCGGCGGTGATCGCCCGCACCGACCCGAACGAACAGGAAAGCGTCGTGCTGCTGCCGGAGCTGGACGGGTTGGTGAAGGGGTAACCTCTGCGGAAAGGACATCGTTTCCCGTTCAAACTCCACTGGCCGGAATGCCTGACCGTTCCACCTTGCGCGGCGAGGTCAGCTCCTTCCAGGTCGACAGCGCCTTGTTCACCGCAGGATAAGGCTCGCGCTTGACGAACTGACCGTGGCCTTCCTGCGTCCTGATCGCCCCGTCCTCGATTGCGACCACGCCGCGGGTCAACGTGTAGCGCGGCAGACCGGTCACTTCCTTGCCTTCGAAGACGTTGTAGTCGATCGCCGACTGCTGGCTCTTGGCCGAAATGGTCTTCGATTTGTTCGGATCGAGAACGACGATATCCGCGTCGGCTCCGACCAGGATCGCGCCCTTCCTCGGATAGACGTTGAGGATCTTGGCGATATTGGTGGAGGTCACTGCCACGAACTCGTTCATGGTGATGCGGCCGGTTGCGACGCCATGCGTCCACAGCATCGGCAGCCGGTCTTCGAGACCGCCGGTGCCATTCGGGATCTTTCTGAAATCGCCGAGACCGGTGCGCTTCTGGTCGGTCGTGAATGCGCAGTGGTCGGTTGCTACCACCTGCAGCGAGCCGGAGGCGAGGCCCGCCCAGAGGCTGTCCTGATGCTGCTTGCTGCGGAACGGCGGCGACATCACCCGGCGGGCCGAATGGTCCCAGTCCTTGTTGAAATATTCGCTCTCGTCCAGCGTTAGGTGCTGGATCAGCGGCTCGCCATAAACGCGCATGCCGTTCTGGCGGGCGCGGCGGATCGCTTCATGGGCCTGCTCGCAGGATGTGTGGACGACATAGAGGGGCACGCCTGCCATGTCGGCAATGATGATGGCGCGGTTGGTCGCCTCGCCTTCGACGGAGGCGGGACGGGAATAGGCGTGTGCCTCTGGCCCGTTATTGCCCTCGTCCATCAGCTTGGTCTGCATGGCGGCGACCACGTCGCCGTTTTCGGCATGGACCAGCGGCAGGGCGCCGAGCTCGGCGCAGCGCGAGAACGAGGCGAACATCTCATCGTCGTTCACCATCAGCGCGCCCTTGTAGGCCATGAAGTGCTTGAAGGTGTTGATGCCGTGATGGGCAACGACCGCCTTCATCTCGTTGAAGACCTGCTCGCCCCACCAGGTGACCGACATGTGGAAGGAATAGTCGCAATTGGCGCGGGTCGCCTTGTTGTCCCAGCGCTTCAGCGCGTCGAGCAGCGACTGGCCGGGCTCAGGCAGGCAGAAATCGACCACCATGGTCGTGCCGCCGGCAAGTGCTGCCCGCGTGCCGCTCTCGAAATCGTCGGCGGAATAGGTGCCCATGAACGGCATTTCCAAATGCACATGCGGATCGATGCCGCCCGGCATGACATAACAGCCGGCGGCATCGAGCGTGGTGTCGCCGAAAAGGTTCGGGCCGATCTCGATGATCCGGCCGCCGTCGATCTTCACGTCCGCCTTGTAGGTCAGGTCGGCCGTGACGATGGTTCCACCCTTGATGACTGTGGTCATTGTTGTTCCCCTGTCTTTTCAATTTCGGTGAGATTTGACGGATAGAAACGTACGGTGTCACAACGCTCGGTCATTTGACCATTTAATGCGGCCAGTATCGTGTCCAGCACGGCGCGTCGTTCGCGGGTGATCTCGTGGTTCCAGAAGCGCAGGACGGAATAGCATTTGGCGTTGAGCCATCGCGTGCGTGCTATGTCGGATTGGCTCTCCGCGTGATGGAAGCCATCGATTTCGACGATCAAACGTTCTTCGCGGCAGAGAAAATCGACGACATAAGGTCCCAGCGGAACCTGGCGCGAGAACTTGTAGCCGTTGAGAAGGCGGTTTCGCAGCTCGCTCCAGAGCCGGTATTCTTCCTCGGTTTCATTTTGGCGGAGCCGGCGAGCTTGCGTTGTTTTTCCAGGGCGCCGTTTTGTGATGTCATCTGCAGGCATGCTGCGCACCCCCTCATCCGACCCTTCGGGCCACCTTCTCCCCGCTGGGGAGAAG